>NZ_RAWG01000782.1 GCF_003611735.1 Corallococcus sicarius
ACCAGCCGTCGGAGACGATGTGGTGCATGTTGACGACGAGGATGTGCTCCCGCTCCGTGAGCTTGAAGAGCACTGCGCGGACGAGAGGGCCCCTGCGCAGGTCGAAGGGCCTGCGCATCTCCTGCGCCACCTGCGCCCGTGCCTCTCCTTCCCGCTGCGCTGCGTCCACACCCGAGAGGTCGACGTGTCCCAGGGGCAGGACGACTTCCGGGTGGATGACCTGCACGGGCTCGCCGTCCACCTGCGCGAACGTGGTGCGCAGGGCATCATGGCGACGCAGGACTTCCTGGAGCGCCCGTTCCAGCACGTCCGCGTGAAGGGTGCCGTCCAGCCGCACCGCCACGGGCATGTTGTAGAGGGGGCTGCCCGGTTCGAGCTGATCAATGAGCCACAGACGCTGCT
>NZ_RAWG01000783.1 GCF_003611735.1 Corallococcus sicarius
AACTCATGCTGTAAGTCTGATAATAGCGCATCAGTTTGCTGCAGGGTAAGCGAGCTTGGGACAATGATATGACAAGATAAACTATGTAAGCCGCTGGTAATCGTCCAGACGTGTAAATCATGAACAGATAACACGTTTGGGTGGGCAGAGAGGGTGTCTATAATAACGCTTTGGTCAATATGATTGGGCGCGCCTTCCATCAAAATATGGGCGGCATTTTTGACGACAGCATAGCCACTACGAACAATCAGTAGCGCCACCAAAATACTCACTGCCGCATCTGCCCACACCCAGCCAAACAGCATAATCACAATAGCAGCAATAATCGCAGCCACCGAGCCTAGTAAGTCACTTAATACATGTAAATAAGCGCTTTTCATATTGAGATTATCGGTATCACC
>NZ_RAWG01000784.1 GCF_003611735.1 Corallococcus sicarius
TTGCGCGTATTGAGAACCTCTGTGACACGTTCCTTGGCAACGTTGATCAGGGCCCATGTGGGTAAAGAACTGTTCGATACGTTCCAGAGTCCGGGTAACCGGATGCAGACCGCCGGAGGTCTGGCCACGGCCAGGCAGGGTCACATCAATAGACTCGGCAGACAGTTTGGCGGCCAGTTCAGCCTCCTCAAACAATGCTTTGCGCGTATTGAGAACCTCTGTGACACGTTCCTTGGCAACGTTGATCAGGGCCCCCACTTGCGGGCGCTCTTCTGCCGGCAAATTCCCCAGGGTCTTCATCACCTGAGTCAATTCACCTTTTTTGCCAAGGTATAGAACCCGGATTTGCTCCAGGGCATTGATATCTTCAGCGCTTTGCACAGCCTCTAGTGCTTGAGAG
>NZ_RAWG01000785.1 GCF_003611735.1 Corallococcus sicarius
ACCTAGAACAACGACAATTGCTCACGTTGCCGGGCAATTTCAGCGTGCTGTTGCGGCACCGCTTCAATGATGGCCGGCGCTTGCGGCGGTTCAATCGCCTCCAGAATCGACAGGACCGTACCCATTTCTGCGGGCACGAAATTGCGTTCGGAATCAACGGGCGGGGAGGTTTCCTGGCTACGCTCACGCGCAGCCAGTTTCCGGTTCCACCCGCCAAGCACGTGCGCTGGTGTGTACCAAACCTCGCGCTCCTCAAGCATCAATGAGTTGCCAAGGATGACAACCGCAGGGATATGGAGCAAGGCCAGCTGCACATACGTCATGTGTACGCACCGTGGATCGATATCGATGCACGTTGCATGCATGGCCGTCTGGTAGTTGTGGCCCGCCTGATGCATAG
>NZ_RAWG01000786.1 GCF_003611735.1 Corallococcus sicarius
GGGCCTGGGCCGCGGGTTCGGCGGGGGGCAGGCACTCGCCGGAGGCACAGCCTTCGGCGGAACCCTCCTCGGGGAACAGGCGTTCGTCCGCCTCCTCATCGCCGAGGGGCGGAGGCTCGGGAGGGCCCACCGGTTCGGGCCGGCGCATGTTGGTGATGCGCACGGTGGGCCCGGGCTCGGCGCTGGGGGCGGCGAGCGCGGCCTCTGTGTCGCGTGCGGCGGGCGCGGAGTCGGTGCTGCGTGCCGAGGGCGCGGACGGGTCGACCCGCGCGGCGGGCGGGGATTCGGTGCCACGCGCGACTGGCGCGGGTTCGTGGCCACGGGAGAGTGGCGCGGGTTCGTGGCCACGGGATGGCGGCGTGGGCGGAGGTGGAGTCTGGGCGGGCTGGGCGCCGCCG
>NZ_RAWG01000787.1 GCF_003611735.1 Corallococcus sicarius
GCTGCGCACACTGTTCCCGGCGCCGCCGCCGGCCTCGCCCTGACCGCGCGTGGCGCGGCGCCGCGCGACGTGTGAGGATGCGGTAGCGACGCCACCCGGGTACGTCGCCCGCAACGGGAGAGTGTGGATGCAGCGTGTGCGTGGATGGAGTGTGGCGGCCTGCCTGGCCATGGGGGGCTGTGCGATGTCGGTGGCGCCACCGGCAACTCTGGATGAAGCGAAGGAAAGCGCGGCCACCGCCGCGCAGGGCGTGGTGCTGCCGGATACCGAGGCGCTGCGCGTGCACGACCCGGTGGGACGCGATTACCCGATCTGGGTGGCGTTGCCGGCCGACTACGCCGCACATCCGGAAAAACACTATCCGGTGCTGTACGTGACCGATGCGCTGTACAGCTT
>NZ_RAWG01000788.1 GCF_003611735.1 Corallococcus sicarius
CCTCAGAATCAGATGAAAACTATAAAGAAATATCTATTATGGTTTTAATATTTGTTGATAAGGATAGTAACATGAACATGACAAAAGGTGCACTCATCCTCAGCCTTTCATTTTTGCTTGCCGCATGTAGTTCAATTCCGCAAAATATCAAAGGCAATAACCAACCTGATATTCAAAAAAGTTTTGTTGCTGTTCATAACCAGCCGGGGTTATATGTTGGTCAACAAGCGCGCTTTGGTGGGAAGGTTATCAACGTTATCAATGGCAAAACGGATACGTTGTTAGAAATCTCTGTATTACCGTTGGATAGCTATGCGAAGCCTGATATTGAAGCCAACTATCAGGGCCGACTGCTCGCCAGACAAAGCGGCTTCCTTGATCCAGTGAACTATCG
>NZ_RAWG01000079.1 GCF_003611735.1 Corallococcus sicarius
CAGGCCCCGCCGCTCAAGCCCCGCCGCTCAAGCCCTGCCGCTCAAGCCACCGACGAGCGGCTGACGTTGGCGTCGTCGCCGTCCTTCTTCATGTTCCCGGCCAGCTCGCGGAAGGACATGTGGCTGATGGACAGGAGGATGAGGCCGAAGATGATCTGCTGCGCCGTCTGGCACAGCCACATCACGTTGGCGTAGGCGAGGCCGTGGGCGTTCACCACCGCGGCGGGCAGGAACAGGCCCAGGCCCACCTTCGTGGCGGCCTGGAAGGTGCCCATCATCCCGGGCGCGGCGGGGATCATGATGCCCACCACCAGCACGCACATCACGATGTACGCCTGGAAGAGCGACAGCCCCATGGGCTCGCACGCGACGCCCGGGGCCGCGCCGGAGCAGTCGAAGGCGCGGGCGAGCAGCGCCATGCCCACGCCGTTCAGGCCCCAGTACAGGACCGTGTAGAGGAAGAAGAGCACGATGTGCTTGCGGTCGGGCAGCTGGCGCATGGCGCCCACGAAGCTGTCCACGATGTCGGCCACCTTCTCCGCCATGTTCGGGGAGAAGCGGCCCACGGTGGCGCGCACCAGGTGCACCGTGCGCGCCTGGTGCCACAGGCCCACGAGCAGGAACACGAGCCCCCCGCCGAACACGGCGAACATCAGCCAGGAGCCCAGCTTCACGTACCGCACCCCTTCGGTCTCCATCGGGATGAAGAAGAGCAGCACGCGGAAGAGGGCCGCGACGAAGAGCCCGTCCACGATGCGCTCCAGCACCACGGACGTCATCGCCGCGCTGCGGCGGATGGAGCTGCGCTGGGCGATGAGGAAGGGCCGGGCGAACTCCCCCAGGCGGAACGGCAGCACCAGCAGCATCATGAAGCCGATGCCGGACGCCTCATTGAGCTTGCGGAACGGGACGCGCTCCAGCCCCGACAGCAGCGCGCCCCACCGCAGCGTGCGGCAGACGTGGATGCAGGTGAGGCACAGGAAGTACGGCACCACCCACGCGTAGTTGGCCGCCTTGAGGCTGGCGATCTGCGTGGACACGTCCGTGTCCCGGAAGGCCCACCACATGAAGGCAACGGTGACGAGCAGGCTGGCGATGAGGTTGACGGCGCGTTTCACAGCGGCCGGGTATAGCGTCACTCCCCCTGCGACTCCAGCGGAACGCCTGTCTGGCCGCTCCCGGGGCGCATGCACGAGGGCCTGGCGGCGGCGCGCTCCCCTGCTCCGTCGTTCAGGCGTCGTGCCCGCGGTCGGAGCCGTCGGAGGGCATTTCGTCCTCCCGCTCGTCGGCCTGGCGGTCGGGCACGCGGTACTCCTCGCCCAGCCAGCGGCCCAGGTCCACGGCGCGACAGCGGCGGGAGCAGAACGGTTGGGAGGTGTTCTCCGGACGGGGAGCCACGGGCTTCTGACAGATGGGACACGGCTGGAGGGGCATGGCGGGCGTGGACTTAGATAAGCCTTGACGCTCGCGCTTGCCAGGACGTTTCTTGGCCCGGCCGTGCAGACGACCCCGGAGACCGCTCACACGCTGTTGCAGAGCGACCGGCTGTCCCGGGACTTCACCGCCGTGGGCATGGAAGACACGGTGGCGGAGGCGCTGGAGAAGATCCGCGCGAACCCGGGCACCGGGGAGATCTTCTACTGCTACGCCTGTGACGCGGACGGCCGGCTGGCGGGCGTGGTGCCGCTGCGCAAGCTCATCCGCGCCGCGCCCTCGGAGCGCATCGCGTCGCTGATGTTCACGCGGGTGGTGAAGCTGCCGGTGGACGCGTCCGACGCGGTGGTGGAGGACTTCTTCGTCACCTACCGCTTCCTGGCCTTCCCGGTGGTGGACGCGGACGGGCGCATCGTGGGCGTGGTGGAGATGAACCAGTTCGTGGACGCGTTCTCCGACACCCTCTTCAGCGAGGTGGAGGGCCGGGTGCGCGACGAAGTCTACCGCTTCGTCGGCCTGCCCAAGGGGGAGCTCCAGGAGAAGCGGCCGGTGCGGCTCGCGCTCAAGCGCTTCCCGTGGCTGCTCGTGAACATCGGCGGTGGGTTCCTGGCGGCCACGACGACGCGCCTGTTCGAGCACACGGTGGCGGAGCTGGTGGTGGTGAGCGCCTTCATCCCCATGGTGCTGGTGCTGTCGGAGAGCCTGGGCGTGCAGACGACGGCGGTGGCCGCGTCGATGGTCGCGCACGGGGACGTGGACAAGAAGGTGGTGGTGCGCGAGGTGGTGGCCGCGAGCCTCGCCGGCCTGATGGCGGCCACGGTGGTGGCGATCCTGGGGCGCCTCTATTCACCGGGGTTCGGCTTCCCGCTGGCGCTGTTCGTGTCGGTGGCGGTGTCCGCCACGCTGGCCTCGTGCCTGGGCGGCATCCTCCCCTTCCTGTTCAAGCGCCTGAAGGTGGATCCGCACCTGGCGTCGGCGCCGCTGGTGCTGGCGGTGGCCGACAACATCACGCTGCTGACGTACTTCGGCCTGGTGACGCGGTTGGTGTTGTGAACGACGGTGGTTTCTTCGGGGAGTCCAAGCCATGAAGGTCATGCGCATCACGCAGCCCGGCGGTCCGGAGGTGCTCGCGTTCGACGAGCGGCCGGAGCCCACGCCGGGACCGAACGACGTGCAGGTCCGCGTGCGGGCGAGCGCCCTCAACCGGGCGGACCTGCTCCAGGTGCGGGGCGTCTACCCTCCTCCGCCGGACGTGCCGCAGGACGTGCCGGGTCTGGAGTACGCGGGTGAGGTGGTGGCGGTGGGGCCCCGGGCGCGGAAGTTCAAGGTCGGGGACCGGGTGATGGGCCTCGTCGGTGGCGGCGCGTGGAGCGAGGTGCTCACCACGCACGAGCGCGAGGTGCTGCGCATGCCGGCCGGGATGGACTTCGCGGACGCGGCGGCGCTGCCGGAGGCGTACCTCACGGCCTGGGACGCGCTGGTGCTCCAGGCGGACCTGCGCGCCGGGGAGACGGTGCTGGTGCACGCGGTGGCGAGCGGCGTGGGTGCGGCGGCGGCGCTGCTCTGCCGCGCGATGGGCGTGCGCGTGGTGGGCACCGGGCGCAACGCGGAGAAGCTGGCGCGGGCCTCCGAGTGGGGCGTGGGCACGACGGTGCTCTGTGCGTCGTCGCCGCCCGTGTTCGCGGACGCGGTGCTGGAGGCCACGGAGGGCCGGGGCGCGGACGTGTGCCTGGACCTGGTGGGCGGCAACTACCTGCCGGAGTCGCTGAAGGCGATGGCGCCCCGGGGCCGGCTGATGCAGGTGGGCTCGGTGGCAGGGACCCGCGTGGACCTGGACCTGGGTCTGGTCATGCGCAAGCGGCTGCGCATCACCGGGACGGTGCTGAGGAGCCGGCAGGCGGAGGAGAAGATGGCGCTGACGCAGGCAGCGGAGCGCCAGTTGCTGCCGCTGTTCGACTCCGGCGCGCTGAAGCCCGTGGTGGATGAGGTGCTGCCCATGGCGGAGCTGCGCTCCGGGCTGGAGCGGATGGCGGGCAACACCACCGTGGGCAAGGTCGTGGTGCGCTGGGCGTAGCGGCTACGCCCGGCGGGAGGGGCTCCGCTTCCGGGCCGGAGCCTTCTTCGCGGCGCGCGCCGGTTTCACTTCGGGCTCCGGTGCCTGCGAAGCCTTGAGCACCTTGGAGGAGGCGCACCGGCGCCAGGCCTCCTTGAGCAGGGATTGCAGCAGAGGCCGGTCCACGGTGGTGAGCTGGACGATGACCATGGGCCAGTCCTGGTAGTGGGGCGTCACCCGGAAGACGTCTGGCTTTGACTGGAGCAGCGCCTCCCGGTGGTCGAAGTCCACCTTGATGACGATGGAGTCCTCGTCCAGCACCCGCGCGAAGAGCGTGTCGCTCACCCGGAAGCCCGGCGTGCCGTACGAGGGGCGCTCCTCCGTCGCAGGCAGTGCCAGCGCCAGCTCCCGCACGTCGTCCACCGTGAGTCGCGCCTTGCGCTTCGCCGGCTTCGCCTTCGCCGCCGCCTTCACCGTCTTTCGCCGGGTCGCCATCCGTGCCTTCTCCTCGTTGGAACGTGGACTCCTGGGGATGCAGGAGTTTCCGACATTGATGACCCTTTGCTACCGTTCCCCGGGTGAGTCAGCCACAGACCCTCCCCTTCGGCCGGTACGAGCTCCTGGAACGATTGGGAGCTGGCGGCATGGCGATGGTCTACCGGGGGAAATACACGGCCGGGCCCGGGATCACCAAGATCGTGGTCATCAAGCGGGTCCTGAGCGAGTACGCGGACGACCCGGCCTTCGTGGAGATGTTCCTCAACGAGGCACGCATCTCGGTGGGGCTCAACCACGGCAACATCGTGCAGGTGTTCGACTTCGGGCAGGTGGACGGGGAGTACTTCCTCGCCATGGAGTTCGTGGACGGCCAGCCCCTGTCCCGGGTGATGAAGCGGCTCAAGGCGAAGGGGTTCGCCTGGATGCCCGCGCCCCTCGCGGTGAGCACCGTCATCGAGCTGTGCCGGGGCCTGCACCACGCCCACACACGGACGGATGAGGACGGGGCGTCGCTGGGGCTCGTGCATCGGGACATCTCTCCCGACAACGTCCTCGTGAGCTACGAGGGCGAGGTGAAGGTCTCCGACTTCGGCATCGCCAAGGCGCGGCTCGCGGGACGCCCGCAGACCGAGGTCGGCGTCATCAAGGGCAAGTATCCCTACCTGGCCCCAGAGCAGCTCAAGCAGTGGCCCGCGGATGCCCGCGCGGATGTCTATGCGGCGGGCGTTGTCCTGTTCGAGCTGTTGTGTGGCGAGCGGCCTGTCTCCGGCAACGAGCTGGAGATCTTCCAGCGCGCCACCGAAGGCCGCCTGACGCCAGCGCGCAGCCTCAACCCCAGCCTGGATGACGACCTGCTGGCCATCCTGAAGCGTGCGCTCGCGCCCTCCCCCGACGAACGCTACCGGAGCGCGGAAGCGCTGCAGCAATCCCTGTCGGACTGGCTGGGCTCCCGCGCCCCCCGCCTCCCCACCCACGCCCGAAAGCTGCTCATGGCCTGGAGCTTCCAGGAGGAGTTGGCCGCCCAGCACCGGCCTGTCGCCCTCCCCGAGCCCTTCCTCCGCCAGCTCCAGACCTGGCGCGACGAAAAGATCCTGGCCAGTCCCGCCCTCGCGGCGGCGTCCTCGCCCCCTTCGCCCGTGATGCATGAGTGGCCCGCGCTTCCCCCGGAGCTGGTGCCCGAGCGCCCGCCGCGCGCGCCACCCCCACCAGTCCCCGTCGTGAACGCCCAGGCGGCGCGGGAGTTCTCCCGGGCGCGGCTTCAGACACTGCTCGCTCGGGACAGCTTCTGGTGGGCGGTCATGGTGGGGGGGAGCTGCGTCATCCTCGGTACCTTCGCTCTGGCGCGCGCCTGGAGCCGCCCGGTCCCGATGACAACCCAGGCCGTGGACCCGCGGCTCGCCTACGCCCGGGGCCAGGAGCATTCGCTGCGCCAGGAGTCGGCCGCAGCCGCGGTGTGGTTCCGGCGGTGTCTGGAGTCAGCGCCTTCCAACACCGATTGCAGACTCGCGCTGGCGAAGGCCTACGAGGCGCAGGGGCGCATGACGGACGCGCGCGACGCGTACGAGCGCTTCGTGGAACTCCAGCCCCAGGGCGCTGAAGCGGATGCCGCCCGAGCCTTCCTGAGGGCCCATCCCCCCTGAGGGCAGCCAGGCATCACCGAAGCCATTGCGTGCGGGGGGCGGAACCGTATCCTGCGCCGCCATGGCTACCCACTTCGACCCCGCGGCCGCCGCGCAGCCGGGCTCCGGCATCTTCGGCCTCCCCCACTCGCCCGAGGAGGCCCACGTCGTCGTCATCCCCGTGCCCTTCGAGGCCACCACCAGCTACGGCGGCGGCACGTCCGACGGACCCGCCGCCCTGCTCGACGCCAGTCGCCAGGTGGACCTGTTCGACGTGGAGACGGGCCGCCCCTACGAGCGCGGCATCGCCATGCTCGAGGCTCCGTCCGAGCTGCACGAGTGGAACACCCGCGCCAAGGAGCGCGCCCAGATCGTCATCGAGGCCGGCGGCATCGATGAGGGCACGCCGGAGCTGCTCGCCGCCGCGCGCGACGTGAACGTGTTCAGCGAGAAGCTCAACGACCACGTCTACCGCACCGCGAAGCACTGGCTGGAGCAGGGCAAGCGCGTGGCCGCCGTGGGAGGCGACCACGCCATCTCCTTCGGCATCATCCAGGCCCACGCGGAGAAGTACCCCGGCATGGGCGTGCTCCACCTGGACGCGCACGCCGACCTGCGCGTGGCGTACGAGGGCTTCACCTGGTCGCACGCGTCCATCTTCTACAACGTCGCGGAGCGCATCCCCGGCGTGAAGACGCTCGTCCAGGTGGGCCTGCGCGACATGAGCGAGAACGAGCACCGCTACATCGAGCAGTCCGGCGGTCGCATCCAGGCCTTCTTCGACGCCACCCTCCAGCAGAACCGCTTCGACGGCTTGCCCTGGAACCAGCAGGTGAAGCAGATCGTCGAGAAGCTGCCGCAGCAGGTCTACCTGTCGTTCGACATCGACGGATTGGACCCCGTGCTGTGCCCGCACACCGGCACCCCCGTCCCCGGCGGCCTGTCCTTCCCGGAGGCCACCGCGCTCGTGGCGGGCGTCGTGCGCTCGGGCCGCACCATCGTCGGGTTCGACTTGACGGAGGTGGCCCCCGACCCCGAGGGCAGCGAGTGGGACGCCAACGTGGGCGCCCGGCTGCTCTACAAGATGATCGGCTGGATGCTGAAGTCGCAGCAGGCCTGAGCGTTAGCAGACGACTGGCTAGTCACATCAACCGCCCAGAAGGGGCAGTCTATGTACATCAAGAACCTTAAGATTCAAAACCTGAAACTCTTAAAAAACATCGAGCTCCCATTCACAAACAGCGACGGCAGTCCTCGAATGTGGACAGTCATCATCGGGGAAAACGGAACAGGAAAAACATCAATACTACAAGCAATTGCCATGGCATCTGCCGGACAGCGCAACGTAACCGGCCTAGCAGAAAACATTGAATCCTTAAGAGACAAACGAGCCCCCAGGACCACCGTACAAATAGAAGCAGAATTCATCCTAGACGCAACCCAACGAAAAGAGCGCCTCTATCCGGGCTATCCAGGCGGCAAGCCGCCCGGAGACGTCGTGATTCAGTCACACGTCAGACTAAACCCAAAACAAAAAAGCCTAGAAGCAAATTCAAACTACCTCGGAGTTGACGCGAGCATAGATCCGATCGACCAAGCACGAAGCCTAGACGCGAAATTATGGTTTGTGGCAGCCTACGGAATCCACCGAAACCTACCGGACAGCACAATCTCAAGCCCTCGGATTCAAAATGCAAGCATTGACCGACTAAGACCAATATTCAAAAACGATGTGCCGCTAATTGGGACAGCCTTCGCCAATGTCCTCACAACCAAAAAGCGCACGACATACGCAAGAATCCTAAGGGATACATTGTTTGGCGCAAAAGACCTACTTCCTGGATTTAAGGATCTTGAGCTACGAGGCAAAGGCGGAGCCAACAGCAGCCTAGCACTACAAGAGCGGCACCGCTTTATCCAAGACCTTCCATCTGGGAACCTCAAGCTTGCTGCTAATTGGCTCTCGCATGGCTACCAGTCAACCATTGCATGGATCGCCGACCTAGTTGGCCAGATTTTATATGAATCAAAACTAGACAATGGCATGTCTCCCAAGGAGATGGAGGGACTGGTCCTGATTGACGAACTAGACCTATATCTCCACCCCAAATGGCAGAGAACACTAATACAAACACTTAAGAGAACTTTTCCAAAAATACAATTCGTAGCAACCACCCACTCGCCATTGGCACTTGTGGGGCTACGACCAGATGAAGATGAAATCATCAGACTCGCCATAAACAAGAGCACAGGCAACGTGCAGCAATACGACATGAAAAATGGACAAGCGAACGAGCCAGATCCACGCCTGATGACTGGAACGGAAATCTACCAAAATTACTTTGGAATCAACCAGTTCTATCCCGACAATCTCGGCGACCTCCTCAGGAGACACCGTTTTCTCGCGGCCAATCCATTTAGAAGCGACAAGGACGAGATAGCTCTTGATCAGATCGAGAAGAAGCTCCGCGAAGAGGGCGTCGATCCGGACTTTGAGCGGACTCCGAGGGAAAACCCATGATTTCCATCTCTCGAGGAGAGGAACCAAAGGAACTTATCAGAAGCCGACGACAGCACTTATCTCAGGCAAGAATTAACAAGCAAAAAAACAGCCCAATCGAGTTCTCTGGGTATGAAATCATCAAGAAATATTTAGCAGAAGCACAATATTTCAAGTGCGCATTTTGCGAAAAGGGTATCCGTCTCGAAGGGAGCCCAGTTGAACATTTCCGACCCAAGGGCGGCGTTTCAAACCCAGGCAAAGCGCCAGATCCCAACCGATACTGGTGGCTGGCTTGGACGTGGGAGAACCTTCTACTCGCATGTTTTCGCTGCAACACCACCTACAAAAAAAACCAGTTCCCCATAAAAGAAGGTTCTGCACCACTAGCCGAGTTCTCCTTTGCCTTACACGAAGAACATGCATTGTTAATCGACCCTACCCGTACCGATCCACGCCACCACATCAGGTTCCAGTATTCCACCAAGCGCAACAAGTGGCTTCCCGTTTCGATCAATGGCTCAGTAGAAGGGGACCAAACGATACACACGCTAGGCCTTGAGTTCGATGAATCTGCCCAGCACCACATCGAGCTCGTTGAGCATTATTTTTTATTGATTCTAGACAGCATTGTCGAGGGACCGCTTCCCCATATTCGGCGCACCTGGGACTGGGTCATCAAGTCGCTTTTCGCAAAAAAACAATCCTTCCATTCCCTCACATGGGACATTCTAGATCACCAGTTCCCCGAGGACACCAGAACCCTGTATGGCCTTGACATGCCTACGCTTGGCCGCCTTGAGCATTTCGATCCGGCGCCTGTCTTTTCCGACCCACCGGAACTATCTCTCGTTTCAGAGTCGTTGCGCTTGCGCGTCCGCGCATTAGGCCCCTCGGCGTCTCAAGACGTTGCCACCTCCCTAGTGAAGGATTTGCTGGACGCACATGCATTCACGAACGAAGAACTGGCCCTCCTGCTTGAGCGTACTGTGTCGACGGTAAAATCCTGGCGCAGATTGGTTGCCCTTCCTTGATATGGATTCGGGCGCGGGTCGACCCATGGTTTGCCACAGTAGTCGAGCGATTCGCAGCAGGCCTGAGGCTCAGGCCACGCGGGGCAGCGACACGCTGAACGTCGCGCCCCGGCCGGGCAGGGACTCGGCCGACAGCGCGCCCCCGTGCAGCCTCGCCAGCTCCGAGGCCACGTAGAGGCCCAGCGACTCCCCCCGGGCCGGCCCCTCCGGGAAGGCCTGGAACAGCCGGGGCAGCTCCGCTTCGGGGATGCCCGGGCCCGGGTCGCTCACCCGCACGAGCACCCGCTCCTCCGACGCCCGCAGCTCCACGCGCACCCCACCCTGGCGCGCCGCGTTCGACAAGAGCACGTCGAACACCTGCCCCAGGCGCTCCGGATCAAAGCGCAGGTCCACCCGCTCCCCGGGCACCGACAGCTCCACCGGCACCCCGGCGCCGCGCTCACGACAGCGCTCCACCGACGCCTCCAGGTGCGAGCGCAGGTCACCCTCCACCGGCCGGAGCGTCAGGCTGCCCGCGCTCAGGCGCGCCGCGTCCTGCAGGTACTGGCCCATCCGCTCCAGCGACTGGAGCTGCAGGCCCAGCGCTTCCACCGCGAGCTGGCCCGGAGGCGGCAGCCCCTGGAGCTTCCGGAGCTGCTCGCGCGCGACCTCCAGCGGTCCCTGGAGCGTGCGCGCCACCCACTGGCCCAGCGCCTCCACCGGCGTCTCCGGCTCGCGGGACGCGCCCGGGGCCTTCTCCAGCGAGCGGCGGATCAGCGCTTCGAAGTCGGTGATTTCAAAGGGCTTGTTGAGGAACGCGGACGCGTCCGGCGAGCCCTGCTGGAGCACCGCGCTCAACAGGATGATGGGCACCTCGCGCAGGCCGGGCTCCTGCTTCAGCCGGCTGCACAGCTCCATGCCGCTCATGCGCGGCATCATGTGGTCCGTCACCACCAGCTGCGGACGTCGCGAGCGCGCCAGTGCCAGCGCCTCCTCGCCATCCCGGGCCCGCACGACGTCATGCCCCAGGTCCTCCACCACCTGGCTCAGCACCTCCAGCACGGCGGGCTCATCATCCGCGACCAGGACGAGACTCATGTGAAACAACTCCCTCGGCCCCCGCGGGCTTGAGCATCATGTCGCGCCAGGACGCTGATCAGGCTCCACCCCGGCCCCCGGTTCTGCAATCCACCCGGGGCAAGGACGTTGTGCCTGAAAGTGTGCTCGTTCACGGTCGCGCCTTCTGGTCTATGAAGAGCCAGACGCCGCTTCCAGACACCCCGGGAATGGCTGGAGCCTTCCCGACATTCAGACTGTCTTCCGGGAGACAATCCCGGGCGGCGTACGGAGGAAGGGCATGAGGGCAGCACACATCCGGTGGGGACTGTTGCTGGTGGCACTCGCGGTGGCGGTGCCCGCGCACGCGGATCTCTCCCGGCGCCGCAGCGATGTGGTGGAGGTGGTCCAGAAGGTCTCCCCCGCGGTCGTCTACATCGGCACGGAGCAGGAGGTGGAGTCGCGCTTCCGCGGCCGCGCCCGCTCGCCGCTGGAGGAGTTCTTCGGCCAGGGCATGGAGGAGCCGCGGACGCGCCAGCGCATCCAGGGCCTGGGCAGCGGCGCCATCATCGACGCGTCGGGCGTCATCGTCACCAACGACCACGTCATCCGGGGCGCGTCCGCCATCCACGTCGTGCTCGCGGACGGGCGCACGTTCGACGCGGAGGTGATGGGCAGCGACGCCAACAACGACCTGGCCGTCCTCAAGGTCAACGCGCGAGCGCCCCTGCCCACCGCGAAGCTGGGCACCAGCTCCGACCTGATGATTGGAGAGACGGTGGTGGCCATTGGCAGCCCGTTCGGCCTGAGCAAGACGGTGACGGCGGGCGTGGTGTCCGCCATCGGCCGCACGTTCCGCGCGGACGACCGCGTCTACAACGACTTCCTCCAGACGGACGCGGCCATCAACCCGGGCAACTCCGGCGGGCCGCTGCTCAACGTGGACGGGGAGATCATCGGCATCAACACCGCCATCTACGCGAACGGCCAGGGCATCGGCTTCGCCATCCCCGCGGACAAGGTGCGGCGCATCGTTGATGAGCTCACGCGCTTCGGGAAGGTGCGCCCCGCGTGGGTGGGCATGGACACGGCGGACCTCCCCGCGCAGATCGCCGCGCGGCTCGGGTGGGATCGCACGTACGGCGCCGTCGTCACGAACGTGGAGGCCGACAGTCCGGCCGCCCAGGCGGGCGTTCAGCGCGGCGACGTGGTGGCCGAACTGGGGGGTTCGCGCATCGAAGACGCGGAGGATTTCGACTCGCGCGTGCGGGGCTATCCAGCCCGCTCGGTCTTCCCCTTGGTGCTCTTCCGAGCAGGCTCGAATCGCACCGTGCAGGTGACGCCGGTTGAATTTCCAGCTCGCCTGCTCGAAACCCTGGCGTGGGAGCGGCTAGGACTGCGGGTGAAGGAGAATAAAAACGGGATGGCGATTTCAGCGGTGCGTCCGGGCTCCGCCGCGTCGGAGATCGGGCTGGAGGCGGGGGACGTGCTGTTGCGGATGAACAACCAGCCGGTTCCGACGGCTGACACTTTCCGTGAAGCCCTGCTCACGGCGCGACGGGGACGTAGCGTGTTGTTGCTCGTGCGTCGCGGGCGCTACGGCTACCACCTGACGCTGCCTTTTGAAGGACAGCGGCTGTAGTCGTCGCGCGGGGATTCCAGGATCGACGGGAAGGGCACTAGCATGCCGTTCCCATGAGTTCGCCTCGCTACCAATCACTCGGTCCCCTCCTCGCCGGAGAGGGCTCGCGGGCCTTCCTCGGACTGGCGCTGGAGGATGGCGCCACGCCCCGTCCCGTGGTGCTCATCTGGGCACCGCCTGAAATCGCGCAGAACCCGGAGCTGGTGGCGCGCCTGGAGCGCGAGACGAACCGCGCCATCGTCTTCGACCATCCGAACATCCTGCGCGTGCACGGCCTGGAGAAGCTGGACGGGGGCCTCGCGCGCGTCACCGAGTTCGCCGACGGCGAGCCGCTGCGCCGCGTGCTCGAAGTGGGTCCGCGCATGTCGCCCGCGTTCGCGGCGCTCGTGGTCGCGGACGCGGCGATGGGCCTGCACTACGCGCACGTCGCGGGCAACGACGACGGCTCGCCGCTGGTGCACGGAGACATCCGGCCCGAGACGCTGATGGTGTCGTTCAGCGGCTTCACGAAGGTGACGGGCTACGGCGCGCTCAGCGTGGCGCCCCGCGAGCGCGGCGGCAAGCGCGTGAAGAACCGCCGCGCGTACACGTCCCCGGAGCAGCTGCTGGGCGGGCGCGAAGCGGTCAACGTGCAGTCGGACGTGTTCCTGCTGGGGCTCACGCTGCACGAGTGCCTCACCGGGAAGATGCCCTTCAAGGAATCGGCGGATCCGGACAAGGCGGTGCTCAACCGCGCCCTGCCGCCGATGCCGCCGGACGTGCCGCTCAAGCTGGACGCCGTCGTGCGGCGGGCGACGACCAAGCGCGCGATGGAGCGCTACCCCACGGCGCTCGCGTTCCGCGAGGCGCTGGTGGAGGCCATCGGGAAGCTGCCGACGCACGAGTCCTTCGCGGAGCACCTGGCGAAGCTGTTCCCGCCGGAGAGCGATGCGCGGGCCGCGCGGCGGAAGACCATCGAGCTGGGCATCGCGGAGGCGCTCTCGAAGGCCGGCATGTCCGCGCCGCAGATCGCGGAGATCCTCGCGAAGGGCGCGGGGCTCGCGGAGCCCGTGAAGAACCTGGTGCCCGAGGTGAACTCGGCGGCGTCCGGTGCGGCGGGCATGAACGCCCCCGCGTCCGCGACGACGGGTGCGAACGCGAGCCCCCAGGGTGTTCATTCGGGCTCGCAGGCTTCGACGCACGCACACGGCTCGGCTGCGAGCACGCAGGCTTCGACGCACGCGCAGGGCGCGACGGCGAACACCCAGGCTTCGACGCACGCGCACGGCTCGGCTGCGAACCCCCAGGCTTCGACGCATGCTCAGGGTACGGCGGGCACGCAGGCTTCAACGCACGCGCAGGGCGCGACGGCGAACACCCAGGCGTCGACGCACGCCCAGGGCGCGACGGCGAGCACGCAGGCTTCGGCGCACACGCACGGCTCGGCTGCGGGCGCCCACGCCTCTTCATCCGCGCAGGGCTCCGCTTCGAATGCTCACGCGGCGACGCACGCTGCGTCCGGCGCCCGGGGCACGACGGCCGACGCGCGGCCCGCGGGCCCCATCTTCGGCGGAGCGGCGGGCCCCGCGACGCCGGTGCCCGCGCAGAAGGCCTCGCGCGCGTGGATCCCCTACGTCGTCGGCGGCCTCGTGCTGACGCTCGGCGCGGGCGCGGTGGTCGTCCAGCGCCAGCTCCGGGGCACCATGTCGGTGGAGACCTTCGACGCGGGCGTGCCTGAAATCGTGGCCGCCCCCGTCCCCTTCGACGCCGGTCCCGAGGACGCGGGCGTGGAGGATGCCGGCATCGTGGACGCAGGCCCCGTCATGGGCGTGCTGGACCTCACCGTGGAGCCGCGCGTGGAGGTCACGCTCAACAGCAACAACACCCTGCTGGGCCGCACGCCGCTGTCCGCGCCGCTGCCTCCGGGCCGCCACCTGCTCACCTTCACCAACGGCGCGCTCGGCATCTCCGTGTCGCGCACCGTCACGGTGGCCCCCACCGGCCGCTCCGCGTTCCAGTTCTTCCTCAACAAGGCCTTCATCAACGTGCGCGGCCCCGCCGGCGCCAACGTCACCATCGACGGGAAGCCCGCGGGCGTCGTCCCTGTTGAAGAGCTGGACGTGTACGAGGGCTATCACCGCCTGCTCGTGACCGTGGGTCCGTCTCGCTGGCAGAAGTCCTTCACCATCGAGCCCGGCCAGCGCGTCAACTTCGACGTGAACTTCGAGGAGCCCCCGGAGGCCGAGGAGTAGTCCCCTCGCCTCGGGAAACCCGAGCGCTCCATGCCGGCCCCCGAACGCGGCGGGCCGGCAACAGACCACCGGGTGATTCGCCTGCCCTGACCTCGGGCCCCTCCAGTTGGAAAGGCCCGTGAGCCGCACCGGAGGCCGGGGAATCCACCCCCGGCTCCCGGTCTGGAATCACCGCCGCGTCAGTCCCAGCGGCTGGTGAGCTTCAGCGTCCACTCCCGCAGCCGGCCGTTGCCCGTGCCCGACGGGTTGACGATGTGCAGCTTCCACAGTCCGTTGATGGTGCCGTCGCGCGGGATGCCGCGCGTCACCGGGATGCGCTTCGGGGGCGTGCCCTCGTTCGGCCCGTCCCACAGGAGCGCCGTCTCACCGCCCGGATCCTCCAGCGTGAGCACCAGCCGGGACGGGTTGTTGTGCACCAGGTCCAGCTCCACGGTGATGTCCTCCGGCACCGTCGCCAGGCCCACCACCGGCTGCCCCGTCACCACCGGCGTCGTGTTGCCCTGCAGCGCCAGGTCCGACCAGGCCGTGAACTCGCCCGCCATCCACGCCGGCCGGCACCAGCCCTCGGTCGCGCCCGACGCCAGGCCGTGGCACGTCAGCCCCGCCCCGCACGGAACGAACAGCGAACAGGACGCGCCGTCCCCCGGGATGCTCGCGCCGGAGATACAGCGGCCATACGGGCTGGAGTTGTCGTTGGGGATGCCCTCGCAGAAGAGGCTCGGCTGGCACGTGGTCGCGCCGGTGCACGGCTCGCCCTGGGCAGCCTGCTGCGTGGCCGTCTTGAGGTTCTGCAGGGAGACGCCATCCACGCCGGGCAGCCGCCCCAGCTTCAGGATGTGGAAGAACGGCCGCGCGGCCACGACCGCGTTCGCCGCCGTCGCGGACATCCCGTAGGTGGCCTGCAGCGCGCCCGCGCCCTGCGTGTTCGCCACCGCCAGCGCCCGGCGCGCCTCCGCCACGTTGAACGTCACGCCCTGGAACGTGCCCACCCAGCCGTCCACCGGCAGCTCCACCCGGCCCGTGCCCCGCGCGTACGCCTCCAGCGCCGCGAGCGCCGCCGGGCCCACGTAGGGCACCGCGTCCACCTGCTCGATGGAGACGAAGCGCCGGTCATCCCCCGTGTGCAGCACGCCGTCCGGGCCCTCGCGCCAGTCCATCAACGCCTGCGCGGCCTGGAGGTTCAGCGGCACCTGGGTGTCCAGCACCGGGAGCGTCGTTGAATAGTCATTGAGGAAGAGCACCACGCCGTTGCCGGCGGGC
Source organism: Corallococcus sicarius (assembly GCF_003611735.1). Lineage (GTDB taxonomy): Bacteria > Myxococcota > Myxococcia > Myxococcales > Myxococcaceae > Corallococcus > Corallococcus sicarius. The sequence goes on from NZ_RAWG01000079.1 coordinate 15,307, forward strand.
GTGCCCGTGGCGAGTTCCTGCGCACCGGACACCAGCGCTGCGCTGTCGGGGACGGCGGCGCCGCCGCAGCTCAAGAGGAGGGGAACCGAGGAAAACGACAAGAAACGACGGAGTCGGGAGGTCATGGCCTCCATGTACTCCATGACAAGGGGGCCTGTCGGCGGAGTTCAGGCCTCGCCTTGATACAGGCTGATGACACCGTGCACCTGGTCGCTGACGACCTGCAGGATGTCCACCGCGGCTTCGGTGGACGCCATGCGGGCCACCGACATCTCCATCATCGTGGTCAGCTCCGTGACGGCGTTGGAGATCTGCGACACGCCCGCGGATTGCTGGCTCACCGACGCGGAGATGCGCCGGACGGCATCCGCGTTGCCCTGCACCAGTCCGGACAGCATGCGCAGCCGGTCGCCCGAGGCGCGGATGGTCTCGATGCCCCGGCCCATCCGCTCCCCGCCCTCGCGCGTGAGGTCCACCACGCCCTGGATGCGCGTGCGCGTGTCGTCCAGCACCGAGCGCACCTGATGGGTGGCCGCCACCGACTGCGACGAGAGGCTGCGCATCTCCCGGGCAACCACCGCGAAGCTGCGCCCATGCTCGCCCGAGCGGGCCGCCTCGATGGCGGCGTTGATGGCGAGCACGTTGGACTGGTCCGCCAGGTCCTGCACCGTCCGGGTGATGCCGGCGATCTTCTCCGTGTACGCCGCGAGCCCCTGGATGTGCACGGAGATGTCCTCCACCTGCGCGCGGATGTCCGCCAGGCCCTCCACGCTCCGGCCAATGGCGTCCTCCACCACGGCGCCCACGTCCCCCGCCTCCTCCGTCGAACGGAGCACCCGCGTGGCCTGCTCGGAGGCGATGAGCGACGTCTGGCGGATCTCGTCCGCCGTCACCTGCGTCTCCTGCAGCGCCAGGGCCTGACGCTCCAGGTCCTGCTGCTGGTCCTTCGTGGAGCCAGTCAATGTCTGCACGGAGTCGCGCAGCGCGGCCACGGAGCCCACCAGCGGCTGGACGACCCGCTCCTCCACCGCCCGCCGTGACAGCTCCAGCTGCGCCTCCCGCTCCGCCGCCGCCCGCAGGTCACGCCGCCCCTGCACGCAGGAGATGATGAGGAAGACGTCCTCGAACACCACCCAGGCCACGTGCTCCATCCAGCGCCAGGTCTCCCGCGCGTGCGCGCCGAAGATGGACTCCGGCCAGAGGGCGCCCCGCAGCAGGTGGTCCGCCGCCACCACGCCGCTGAAGGTGAGCAGCACCCGCCAGTCCCGGTACATGGCCAGCAGCGCCAGCGAGCCGAAGATGTGGAAGTGCGTCTCGATGCGGCCCCCCATCAGGTGGATGAGCAGCCCGGACATCAGCGCCTGCCCCACCGCGATGACGTGCCGGGTGACCGCCTGTCCCGGCTGCGTCAGCACGAGCATCACCGGCAGGCCGCCGAAGAGCAGCCCCAGCCCCACCGCGGCCCAGACGTGGTGGTGGACCGCGCTCTGCAGGCCCGCCCACGCCCGGGGCGACAGGAACACCGCCGCCATGATTCCCGCCAGCCACTGCAGCACCATCAGGACGAGGAAGGTCCGGTCCGTGCGCCGGTTCAATGACAGGTACTGTTCATCGAAGAGCTGGCGCGACCGCTCCGCCACCTCGGCATCGGGGAGGTGGATGTTCATGGCAGGGGTGTACCGGATGCGGGCATGGGTGTTTCCAGGGCACAGCCAAAGACGGGCGACGCGGAGTCCTCCGGCGCCTGCGAGTCCACGAGCGCGCGGATGGCGAGGTTGCCCGCGCTGTCACCTTCGTGGCCCCGCGCGGGGGTGATGCCGCCGCTGAAGCGCTCCACGCCGTCCGGCGCGAACAGGACGACCTGGCCGGAGGTCCGCGCGCCCACTTCGCGCGCCGCCTGTCCGTCCACGTCCAGCACCACCTCCACGCCGGGCAACGCCCGGGCGCGCGTCCACAGCTCCGAGCGAACGAAGTCGGCGGGGGCTTCACGCGGTGCCCAGACGAACACGCGCGTGGCGAGCCGGCCGCCCGCGTGCGCCGTGAGCTTCGCCAGCTCCGCGAGCGTCGCGCGCGAACACGCGCACCGGGGATGGAGGAAGACGAGCAGCGACCACGCGCCGGGGCCGCGCGCGGGCGCGAGCGCCGGCGGCAGGCGGGACGGTGGCGTGGCCCCAGCTCCCGCGGCGTCCGCTTGGGACCACACCCACGCGGAGCCCAGCGCCGAGGCCACGACCCAGGCGCCGATGAGCCACGGCAGCGCCCGGCGCCGGAGCGCAGCGTGTTTCAGTCCCGCATCACGTGACACCCGAGCCGGGGCATCCAGGGGGCCTTGGGCAACTGCCGGGGCGACCATTTCCGGTCATGCTGGAGAGTTCCTGCCGCCTTGGCAATACGGATTCAGGCAGGCCGCTCCCAGAGCCGGATCTCCGTGCCCGCTCGGCGCACCAGCAACGGGCTCCGGGCACCGTCCACGGGCTCGATGCGGCCCGGGAGCGTCGCGGAGTGGAGGACCCGCCAGCCACGCTCAGCGAGCGCTGCGTGCACCTGCACGCCGAAGCCGCCTCCATAGGACGTGAGGAGGTGGGAGGCGCGCAGCCGGTCCAGGAGGTCGCGGGTGGCGTCGTCGGACAGGTAATAGAGCACCTCGGCCAGCAACACGAGGTCGGCCTCCAGGGCCACGTCCTCCGCGGAGGCCTCCACGATGCGCACGCGCGCGTTGCCGCCCAGCCGCTCGCGCAGGCGCGCGACGAAGCGCGGCTCGGACTCCACGGCCTGGATGTTCGCCTGGGGAAACAGTGACAGGAGGTGCTCGGTCATCATCCCCTCGCACGCGCCCACGTCCACCACGCGCCGGGGTGAAGGGGCCGCGTGGCGCAGCGGCTCCAGCACCTTCGCGGTGAGGGCGAAGCGCTCCCCTTCGTAGGTGGAGCCGGCGAAGCCCCACGGGTCCGCGAGCTCCGAGAAGATCTCCGGCTTGGTGAGGGACAGGGCGCGCACCACGTCCCCGGAGCGCACCTCGGTGAAGGCCTCGAGCCCGGGCCCGTCCCGCAGCGGATCCGTGCACGCACCTGCCTGGGCTCCGTCCGGGCGCTCCCGGTAGAGCGCGTTGAGCAGGCCGAGCTTCCGCTGGAAGGCCGCGTCGTCCAGCACCGTGCAGACCGACGGCCTCGCGCCCGTGGAGGGCACCCACAGCCGCTCGAAGACGCGGCTGACGAGGAGCGCCACCTCGCGGTGCAGCGGCGCTCCCTCCTGGGGGCTGTGCGTGAAGACGCGCGGGTCGCCCCGGGTGAGCCGCTCCCGGCACCACGGCCCCACTTCCGACGGAGACAGGAGCAGGTGCGTGCCGCGCGCGCCCAGCGCCCGGCCCACCACCTCCAGCTCGCGGCCCGCGCCCCCGTCCTCCGTCACCACCGCGAGCTGCGCGCCTTCCGCCACGGTGCTGAACAGGCGGACCACGTCCTCCGGGTGGGCCACCACGATGAGCGTCTCAGCCATGTCAGGCACTCCAGTCGGAATTCGCGGCCGCTTCGGGGGCCGGGAATCGGATGAGGGGAATCAACTGCTCGCGGATGAGCGGCTCCCAGGCCATCCGCTCCGCCAGGGCCCGGCCCGTCTCCAGCAGGAGGCGTCCTTCGTGGGCATCACGCGGGAGGCGGCGCAGCACCTCCTCCGCCACCCGCTCCGCCGTGCGCAGCTCCTGCTCGCGCAATACATGCGGTGCCAGCGCCTTCCAGCCCTCCACCGTCTGCGCGAGGCCGGCCTCCCGGGCATCCGTCACGGGGTCCGCCACCACGAGGTTCGGATGCGCGCACTCCGACAGGCCCGCCGCCGCGCACAGCGCCTGCAGGGTGCGCCGGGCTCCGCTCACGCCGGAGATGACGCAGATGGCGCCGCAGCCCAGGGCCTCCAGCTGCGCCAGGCCGTGGGACTCATACAGGGACTGGCCGAGGGACACGTCGGTGGCGCGGTGCAGGTCGTCCCGCGTGAAGTCCAGCCCCGCGGGCCACGTGGGCTGGTTCACGAGCACGATGTGCAGGCCGGTGTTGCGCGCGTTGAAGGCCTCCACCCGCGCCTTCACGTGGCGCAGGTTGTCGGACGGCTCCGCCTCGCTCCACTCGGACACCATCACGAGCAGCGCGGGCCGCCGCTCCGGAGGCAGTCGCTCCGCCAATCGCTCACACACGTCCACGTCGCGCCAGAGCCCCTTGCACACCTCGTCCCGGGAGATGTGCGTGAGCAGCAGGCGGAAGTCCCTTCCCCACCGCGTGCGCGCATGGTGCAGCACCCGCGTGCGCGCGGCCTCCTTCGCGGCCGGGTCCGTCGCGATGGCGCGATGTCCGTGGGGCACCACCGTCAGCGGCTGGCGCGCATACCGCGTGTCGAGGAAGCGCAGCTCGTCCGCGACGGAGGCGCTCACCGCGCCCACGCGGTCACACCGGTGGCCGTTGCGGAGGATCTGGAAGCCCGGCCAGGTGCCAACGGGATACACCTCCTCCAACGTCCGGCCCTGCTCCAGGCCCAGGCGCTGCACGTTGTAGAAGCGCGCGTCGGAGGCCCCCTGCCCCGCCTCGCCGTACTCCACGAGCACCCGGGGCGTGCGCACCTCGCCCGCGTAGTAGACGGTGCGGCACCAGTCGCGCCCGTCGAGCAGCGCCTTGTACGCGAGCGGCAGCGACAGGTGCTCCTGCGCGAGGATGACGGCCCCCGCGCCGTCCGCAGAGCGCAGCCGCGCCACCGCGTCGAAGACGGGCTCCGCGAGCGTGATGGCCAGCATCGCGTCATGGTCCAGGGGCGGCGCGTCCACGAAGCCGTGGTGCACCGCGCGCCGGAACAGGTGGTTCAGCCAGGGTGCCGCGCCCAGCCTCGTGCCGAAGAGGCCCCGCCACGCCCGTGAGAGCGCACGCCACGGCGCCGGGCGCCCGCCCCGACTGTCGAACGTGAGGTCCACGCCCAACAGCGTGTGCAGCCGTTGCAGGAACAGGGGCAGCGTGCCCAGGCGCACCCGGTAGCCCCGGAGCACGTCGGTGATGTCCACCAGCAGCACCTCCACCGGCCCGCCCGGCGCGTCGCGCGTCCCGTAGACGAACGACACGTCGTGTTTCGCCTCCACGGGCTGGAAGACGCGCGCCCACCGGGCCGGGTTGCGACGGCGCAGGCCGCTGTAGAGCACCTCGCCGTGTGCCTCCAGGTCGCGCGCGAGCGACTCCTCCGGCGCGTAGCTGCCCAGACCGCACGGGCGCACCGTGGGGCTCACGAGCAGCGTGCGCGGGAAGGCCTCGCGGTACCCGGGCTCGCCCAGCAGGTGCTCCAGCACCACGCCCATCCCGCCCAGCGTGCGCGTGGCTTCGTAGGACAGGTGCACCAGCAGGGCGCCGCTCGTGTCGGGCTCCGGCACGCTCACGAGGCCACCGTCCAGACGCGCTCGCACAGCTTGCGGCCCGCGCCCAGCCGCCTCGCGTGCGCCTCCACCGCGGGCAACGTCCTCGGCTCCAGCTGGCTTGCGTAGAAGGACAGCCCGCGCAGCTTCGCGCTCCACTGGGCCGTCACATCCAGACACCGGGGCGACAGCCCGAGCGCCCACGCGTAGTCCACGATCTCGTCATCGGGATGGTGGGCGGAGTACGGCAGGTCCTCGTAGTAGACGATGCGGCCCCGGTCCCCGCGCAGCGCCCGCACCGCGTCGCGCACGAGCAGGTGGTCCGCGTGGCTGGAGATGCCCAGCGGCACGTAGCAGACCGCGTCGTCGGAGGCATGGGCCAGCACGTCACCCAGCGCCTCCCGGACGCGCACGGCCAGCGCCGCCTGGGCCGCCTCCGACTCCGGCGGGGCTCCCGGCGGTGCGCGCAGGCTGGTGTCGCGGAAGCCCAGGTGCACGAGGTTCGCGCCGTGCGCACGCGCGAAGCGCCGGTCCTCGCCCATCCGCAGGGACGTCACCGCGAGCGCCCGCGAGGGGTCCACCGGGAGCACGAACTCCCAGCAGCTCTGCGAGAAGACGGTGACGAGCGTGGGGACGATGTCCCGGGGCACGTTGAGCAGGCTCGCGTACGCGCCGAGCGCCACGTCGTCCGGGTGCGGCGAGAAGAAGATGTGCTCGGGGCTCCCCTCTTCCTTCGGAGCTTTCTCAGCCACGGGAGCCTCCCGCGAGCACCGGCGCGGGCCACGCGTCGAGCGGCAGGTCGTGCAGGTCGCCCTCGGGCGTCACGAAGCCCAGCACGACGACGCGCTCGCCGTCGTTGACCACGGTGTGCCGGAAGGAACGCACCGGCGCGTCCAGTTCGCGCGTGAGCCCCTCGGAGAACTTGCCGGAGGTGATGAGCCAGTGCCCCGAGTCGTTGGGCATCAGGCGGGGCACGTCCCCGTCCAGCCACACGAGGCCCGGCCGGGACTCGCCCAGGTTGAAGGTGAAGAAGCTCTTGTCCGCGTGCGGCTCCGACGCGTGCGCCACCACCTCCCGGCGCCTCCGGGCCACGCTGGGCGCGTGGTACTTCACGAACCGCACCGCCCCTTCCGTGCGGCGGCGGAACAGGCGCGTGAGGCCTCCGGCGCGCAGGCCGTAGCCTTCCTCCAAGGCCTCCAGCAGCACGCTGCCCACCGCGTGGCAGGCGCGGTAGGCGTCCTCCGAGGCCTCCAGCAGCTCGCGCACCGGCTCCGGCACGCGGCGGCGGCGGAACTCGCTCCACGTCGCGGGCTTGGCCATGAAGGCCTCGATGGCCTGCCGCACCACCGTCGACTCCGGGTACCACGTGGCGTTGTAGCCCGTCTTGAACACCGAGGACGCGGGCATCAGCTCCTGCAGGTAGGGGTGCGCCAGGAGCGCGTGCTGCCAGGTGGCCTCGTAGCGTTCGAACTGGCCGTCCAGGTCGTGTCGGGCCAGGAGCGCCGCGGGACGCTCCAGGTAGAAGAAGCCGCGCTCGGAGAGGTGTTCCACCAGGGTCCGGACGAAGGCCTCCCGACGCCGGGGGGAACCCGACACGTAGTCCTCCAACCGCAGCGGGCGGATGTCCGTGAAGCGTGGGGTGTGACTCCGGATGAGGCCGTCCTCGCTCGGGGCGAAGGGCCTGGCAGGGGGGTAAGACGACGAAGTCCGGGGCGCGATGTCGGGCATGGGAGGTCGGGTCGTCATGGGTGGGTTTCGGGCTGGAATGCGTCAGAGATTACGGGCTGCGTCTGACATTCCTGGATCAGGACGGACGCCGTCCCGGAGCCCAATTCCTCTCAATCCCTGTCACCTCCCGGGTTGCTCGCGCGCACGCGCGGACTCCCGCCGTGGTCGGGTGTTTCGCGCACGGCGGTGCGCCCGTGTTTCACTCGGGGGACACGACCCGGGCCGGTGGATCGTCCGGGCTTCGGCGGGGACGGGCCACGTATGAACGCGGGCGCGCAATCCCTGTCATGGGCCGCACCGCCCTGCTGTACGGCCGTCTCGTCGTGGCGGAGGGACCGCGGACTCAGGCGCTCTTGCGCCGCCGCATCATCGCTTCGTACGAGCGACCCACGCTCTGGGAGAGGATGAGCAGCTCACCCACGTCCGGCGGGGTGAGCTGATCCGGCCCGTTGTCCACGTAGAGCAGGTGCACCACCTTGCCGCGCACGAGCAGCGGCAGGATGACGGCCGTCGTGGGGAAGCCACCGCCCAGCAGCCGGTAGAACATGCCCATGGCCGCGTCCCGCTTCACCGGGCCCACGTAGTGGGAGCGCGTGTCGCGCACGAGGCGGAAGGTGCTCTGGTCGCGCAGCGGCACGCCCATGCGGCGCACCGCTTCGTCGCGCACGCCCCGCCCCATGCCGTGCCAGCCCGTAACGAGGCTGCCCTGCACCGACAGCAGCAGGCACCGGCGCCACTTGCCGGAGGCGAAGCGCAGCACCGTGCGGGCCACGTCCTCGCGGTCCGAGCTGCGCGCCAGCTCCGCCTGGGCCTCCGGGAACGTCAACGGCTTCGGACGCGGTTCGGGCGCGCGGGCTGGAGCCTGGGTGCCTCCGGCCGGCGATGTCGGCTGCGGGGCCTCGGGTGGCCCCGCCCTGGCGCCCACCGGAGGCGTTGCCGGTGCACCACCGCGCTGTGCCGCCACGTGCGCGGACATTCCAGGCGCAATACCGGCCTGCGCCGCCTGCGCTGGCATTCCGGGCGCACCACTGGAGTGAGCCGCTGCTTGCGCGGGCACTCCGGGCGCAACACCCGCTTGAGCCGCCACATGCGCGGGCAGTCCTTGTGCAGCACCCGCTTGGCCTGCCACGTGCGCGGGCGGCATTCCTTGCGCAGCACCTGCCTGACCCGCCATGTGCGCGGGCATTCCTTGCGCAGCACCTGCTTGACCCGCCACCTGCGCGGGCATTCCCGCAGCGCCACCTGCCTGTGGCCGAGGTGCGCCTTGCGCGGGCATCCCCGGGGCGCCACCCCACTGACCCGCCCCCTGCGCGGGCACTCCGGGCGCACCACCGGGCTGCACCGCCGGGCTCGCGGCGCGGGCCACCGTGGCTCCATGCGCGGGCAGGCCTGGGACTGACGGGGCCAGGTGCGCGGGGATGTCCACGCGCGGCTGCACTCCTGGCGACATCGGCCGCTGGGCCGCGGGCGGCGGCTGTGCCGCTACCGCGGGCCGGGCCGCGGGCGTCTCCACCAGCTCCTCGCCGGTGATGATCTCCCCCTCCAGCACGTCCTCGTCGCCGTCCGCGCCACCGCGCAGCGCCTGCGCGTAGACGGACTGGAACTCCTCCTCGCTCATCAGGTCCGGAGGCCGCTCCTGCGCCTTCACCAGCTCCGCCGCCGAGCCCTTCGCCGGACGCGGCCGGACCGCGTTCACGTCGATGGCCCGCAGCTGCCGGAACGCCTTCGCGTGCCGGCGCAGCAACTGGTTCATCCGGAACTCGGGGATGACCACCGGCACCACGCGCTTGCCCGTCTTGAACGCGATGGCATCCAGCGTCGGGAAGTCGTGCGGGTTCACCACCGCGACGCTCAAGCGCGTCGCGTCGGAGCGCATCGGCAGGTATTCCTTGTCGTCCGCCTCGTTCAGGTTCACCAGCCCCACGGCCTTCGGGTCGGGCACCATCTCCCCGGACGCGTAGGCGCAGTTGTGGAGCTTGCCCAGCGCCTTCGCCAGGTCCGGTTCGGACAGCAGCCCCAGCTCGACCAGGTTCGTCCCCAGCCGACCGCCGTGCACGACCTGGGACTCCAGCGCCTCCTCCACCGCCGCCGCGGACACCAGGCCGTCCTTCACGAGCAGTTCACCCAGGCGCATGGGCTCGCTTGTAGCCATGCCCCATCACCCTCCGCAAGCCTCCGCCCGGGCGCCCCAGCCCCCCGGGCAGCCCCTAGTCCTCCGGGTGATGACTCAGCCCCACCCGGTTGCCCTCCGGGTCCCGGACGTAGAGCGTCCACCGCGTCTCGTGCTCCAGCGCAACCCCCGCACGGGCAAAGGTCTCCACCACCCCACCCCTCGCCTCGCGAGGGATGCGGAACACCAGCATCAGCAGGCCCGGCGCCGGGTGGCGGAACGGCGATGCTTCCGGCGTCCCGTCCACCGCCTCGATGGCCAGGAAGGCGCCCCCGGGGACGCCTACCCAGATGCTCCGCAGGGTGCCGTCCTCGCGCAGGTGGCGTTTGAGCTCGGGAAAGCCCAGCAGGTCCCGATAGAACGTGGTCACCCGCTCCACGTCCTTCGCTTGAATCGCCACATGGTGGAAGCCCTGAACGTCCCTCATGGGGTTGATGCTAGGGTCTGCCCGCCCATGGCGCGACTGCTCATCGTCGAGGACAACCAGGAACTGGCCTCCCTCATCGCCACGGTGGCGCAGACCCGGGGTCATGACGCGCTCGCCGTGTTCACGGGCGAGTCCGCGCTGGAGTCCCTGGGGCCCACCTCCCACTTCGACGCCGCCCTCGTGGACCTGCTGCTGCCGGACATCCGGGGCAGCGAGGTGCTGGGCGCGCTCCGGGCCCACGGCATCCCCGCCATCGCCGTCAGCGGCGTCTACAAGGGGGACCGCTTCGCCCAGGAGGCCATCAAGGTCCACGGCGCGTGCGCCTTCTTCGAGAAGCCCTTCGAACTCGACGCCGTCCTCAACGCGCTGGAAGAAGCCGCGGGCCTTCCGCCCGTCCCCCAGTCGGACCTGCTCGACGAGGTGGACCTGCTCGTCCTGGAGGAGCTGGTGCAGGAGGAGCCGGCGCCGGAGGCCGCGCCCACGCCCGAAGTGAGCCCCGACCCGGCCGGGCCGGACCTCCCTGCCCCGGAGCTGGAGGCGGAGGCGGACACGGACTCGGACACGGCCGAGCCCATGTCGGAGGCCCTGCCCCTGCCCTTCGCCCGGCGCGACGCCGTGTGGGCGGAGCCCGTGGCCGCGCCGGAGCGCCGCCGCCGGGAGCTTCCGGAGTGGTCGCTCGGCGGGGACCTGAAGCACACCCGCGTGCCGCGCCTGCTCAACGCCTACTACGAGGCGCGCCACCACGGAGAGCTGAAGCTGCGCCAGGGCACGGTGCTCAAGGTCGTCTACTTCGAGGCGGGCCGCGTCGTGTACGCCGCCTCCAACCTGGCCCCGGAGCGCTTCGGCCGCTTCTGCCTGCGCAAGGGCGCGCTGACGGAGGCGCAGCTCAACGAGGCCGCCACGTACGCCCGCGAGCACTCGCTGCGCACCGGCGACGCGCTCCTCAAGCGCGGCCTGCTGAGCCCGTCACAGCGGCGCCGGCTGCTGGAGGAGCAGGTGAAGGAGATCCTCTGGTCCACCTTCGCGTGGGTGGAGGGCGGCTACGGCTTCAGCCCCATGCGGCCGCAGCGCGCGGACCTGGTGCCGCTGTCGCTCTTCCCCGGTGACCTCATCCTGGAGGGCGTGACGCGCACGGAGACGCTGGTGGCGCTGCGCCAGTCGATGGCGCCCGGGCGCCGGCTGTTCCCGTCCGCGGCTCCGCCCTACGGCCTGCACGAGCTGAAGCTCACCGGCCCGCAGGCGATGCTGCTGACGTTCGCGGACGGCACGAAGACGGTGGAGGACCTGCTGGCGCTCACGGACCTGTCCGAGCGCGAGGCCCTGGGCACCCTGCGCGGCCTGGAGCTGTCGGGCGTGCTGGAGGAGCGGCAGGAGACACCCGGCCGCCGCCAGCGCATCAGCTTCGGGCTCTGACGCCGCGCCTGCGCCGCGCAATCCACGCGAGCGCCCCCAGCCCGAAGGCCGTCACCCCCGAGCCTCCGCCGGAGCACCCGCAACCCGACGTGGAAGGCGGCGGCGCGGGCGCCTGGGACACCACCACGCCCCGCAGCTTCGCGACGCCCGAATACGTGGGCGTGCTCAAGAGCCCCGGACGCACCACGTAGGTGAGCGTCACGGTCTCGCCCGCGGCCACCGCCAGCGGCGCCACCGTGAAGCTCCCGTCCTTCACCTCCGTGGGCGTCACCCGCTGGCCATTCACCTTCACGCTGTCGGGAAGCAGCTCCACCCCGCTGGCGACCTCGTCGTAGCTCAGCGACGCGACACCACACGCGGAGTCGTTGCGCAACGTCACGACGACGCCCATCAACCCCGAGTCGGAGCCCGCCTCCAATTCGCTGCGGCGCTCCAGCGTCACGAAGGGCCGGGCGCCAATGCGCACCACGTGCTCGCGCGTCACCTCGGAGGCCCCCAGCGCGGTCGCCTTCACGCTCAGGGTGAGGGACTCGCCCACCAGCGACTCCAGCTCCGTGTCCTGCGTGGACAGCTCCACCGAGTCACCGCGGGACTGGAGCGACGCAAGCTCCGGCCCCTGGGAATGGTTCCACGCGAGGTCCACCACCGTGCACGCGCCCTCCGGGAAGGTCTGCCGCAGCGTGCCCCGGGCGCCCTCGCCGCAGGTGGCGATGACCTCACCGCTCACCCCCCCCAGCACCACGTCGCGCGCGTTGCGCGTGAGCGGCTGGGACAGCTCGGACTGGACGACCGCGCCGGTGCCCAGCGTCTCGTACACGCGGACGCGCACGGTGTAGCTGGCTTCGCCGCAGGTGGGCGGCAGCGCCAGGTCGAAGCCGTCCGAGATTCCGGCGAGCGTCTGCGTGGCGAGCACCCGGCCCGGAACGCCGGGCGTGGCGGAGGGCTCCTCCAGCGTCGCCACCAGGGTGAGCTCACGGTCGCCCGTGCAGTTCAGCACCGGCGTCGTCGTCACGCGGCCGCGCACCTTGCGCTCCTCCGGTGCGTCCAGCACCAGCGCGAGCGACACCGTGTCCAGGGGGATGCGGCGCGGCAGCACCGTCAGGTTGACGTCGGACGCCGGGCCCTCCAGGACGCGCCCTTCCACGGTGATGCGGTTGAACGCGCGCAGCTTCAACGCCGTGGTGACGCAGGACTGCGAGCTGACCAGCACGGAGCTTGCCTCGACCGGCGTCGGGCCCACGACAGCGCCACTGCCGACGACCGTCACCGCCACGTTCGAGGGGTTGTCCGTCACCGACCACATCGTGGAGACGGGAGGCAGCCCGTCGGTCCCCGCGCACAGGTGCGTCATCAGGGCGCCCAGGGCGGTCCCGGAGTAGACCTCGCGCGTGGGGCTGGCGAACGGGGCCTCGGGAGGTCCCCACGGGTAGATCCGCACCGGGACGTTCGTGTGAGGCGACGTCAGCTCGCCGTCGAACGCGCGCACGTCGTAGGTGAAGGTGTTGATGCCCGGCTTGCAGCGGTCCGCCCTGGAGAGGACCGGGTTGAGCGTGGCCACCATGTCCGTCGTCTCGAGCGTCGGTGCCGCGCTGGACTGCTTCGCCCAGAGGTACCGGATGGGCTCGCAGCCGGAAGCGCCCCGCCTTGGCGTGAGGGTGCCCCGGGGACCGCCCGCGAAGAAGACGCCGCCCTCCACCGCCTCGGTGGCGCCCGCGGGCGCGGCGGGAAGCACCGAGTGCTTCACCTGCAGCTCCACCGTCTTCGTCGTGTCATGCCCGGCGAGGCCGTCCGAGGCCACCACGTCGACGAACGACTTCTGGCTCGCGCAGAACCCCGAGGCCGCGGTCAACGCCAGCGTGAGCCCGTTGCCTCCCGCCGTGGGCGCAGGCTCCTGGACGGCGGTGAGCAGACCTCCGGGATCGCGCAGCGTGGCCGTCATCCGCACGGTGTCCCCGTCGTTGTCGGCCACGGCGAGGGGCAGCTTCTTCAGCGTGCCCTCGTCGACGACGAAGGTGCGCGGCAGGCCTTCCAGGTCCGGCTTCGCCTTGTTCTCGTAGATGAGGATGTTCTGCGCGGGACGGGGAAAGATGGCGACGCAGTACGACGCTCCCGAGCACGCGACCTGCGCGGCGGGGTCGTTGAGGACCGTCTGGAACTTCGAGTTGTTGCGCCACACGGAGCCGGGCGGCGCGGACGGAACCACGGGCTCCGCGCTGAGCGCCGACACCTGGCCGTTCGGCCGCTTGACGAACATCAGGCCGAAGCCGACGCCCGCATCGGAGCCGTTCGCCACGTCGAAGGCGAGCGCATCCACCGACATCGGGCCGCCATCCAACGGCACCGGATCAAACGGCGACGAGGCGCCTCCCAGCGTCCCTCGGAACAGGCCCGTGTCGTTGCCGAAGTACGCGAGCGGCTTCGCCGGATCCACGCCGGGCAACATCGCCACGGAGCGCGCTGCGTTGGGAGGCGTCACGCCCTGGGCGGGATAGGCCTGCGCGACCGTCCCCCGGTACCAGACGAAGTTGGCCTTCGTCGGCGACACGGAGAACAGGGCGTGCGCGAAGCCGTCCGCCTGGGGAGGCAGCACCGCCAGCGGCGCCTGGGCGACGGCGCTCGGCAGCGGCATCGCGAGGGTGCCCCACTCCGCATTGCCCTCCTTCGGGAGGAGCGAGGAGCGGAACTCCCAGCTCACGGGAGACACCTTGGCGCCGGCGTAGCCCACGCCCGCGTCCGGGCTGAAGCGCACCGTGGTCAGGTCCTCCGGGGTGTCCGGGAACAGGGTCCTGCCCTCTTCCGGAGCACACCCACCCACGCTCCGCAGGGTGCCGTCGTCGCGGACGCCCACCACGCAGTTCGTCCCGCGCAGGTAGCTGCCCGCCATGCCGCCCGACAGGGTGGAGACGCCTCCGTCCTGGAAGATGAACAGCTCCATGTCCGTCGCCACGGCGAAGAAGCCGGGCCGGAAGACGACGACGTCCTTCGGGGTGCCGTTCTGGGTCTGCGTGGTGGTCCAGTCCGCACGGGCCCCCGCGGCGACCAACACCAACCCCACGCCCACCATCCAGGCTCGCACGTTCGACGTCCCTTCGCTCGGCCTCTAGTAGGCCACTTCCGCCCGCAGGTAGAGCCTGTCCGGAGCATCCACCGATTCCGCTCCCAGCCCCAAACCGCTGAAGCCCAGGACGGTGTACCCCAGGGCCACCCGGAGGCGCTCGTCCAGCCGGTATGCCACCTCCGCCCGGAGGGCCTCCAGCCCCTGCCCCGCCGCCGCGGACGTGCGCCGGGCGGCCTCCACCCCGACCTCCAGTCCGCCCACCACCCGCACCGAGGGGCGCAGCGTGCCCGTCCACACCCACTGGGAGGAATCCCCCAGGCTGGTGCGTCCGGCGTGCAGCCCCGCCGCCACGGAGAGTCGGTCTCCCACGCGCACCGCCGGCATCAGCGACAGCGTGTGGAGGCGCCGGTCTCCAAAGGCCCCGCGGATGCCGGGAGACAGCTCACGCGTGAGGCCGTAGCGGGCCACCACCAGCCACGGGCCCGGCCGCCACGCGAGCGCCGCGAAGCCCTCCGCGAACCGCGCCTCCAGCCCGCCCAGGCCCGCCGTGTGCGCGAAGTCCAACCGGCCCGACGCCGTCACGTCGCGCACGAGCAGCGCCTCCGCGGCCAGCGCCAGCACCACCTGGGTGCGATCCACCGGGACGGCAGGGCCGCGCGCGGGGGTGCCCTCCTCGTGGCGGACCTCGGCGCGCACCTCCGCCCGCACGCGCTCGCGCAGCCACTGCGCGGAGACGCTGGCCACGTCGCGCGTCAGGTCGCCGTCGAGGTCCAGCGGGTGACGCACGCCGCGCTCATAGCGGGCCCCCACGCCGAAGCCGTCCAGCAGCACCTGCTGGAAGCCCACCGCGCGCGCGAGGCGCAGGGAGGTGGCGTCGTGCGCGCTCACGTCCTCCACGAACACCGTGGTGCCGTCCCCCACCTCCGTGCGCGCGCCCGTCACCGCGCGGCCGGCGCCGTGGTCCGGCCCGTCCACGTCCACGGAGTAGCCGCCGTAGAACACCTCCGGGCCCCGCCGCACCCGGGCATCCAGCCACGCCTGCGGCCCGAGCTGGGGCCCCCAGCCGCCCTTGACGCCCACGGAGGCATCCGGGCCCAGCGCCACGTCCACGCCCGCGGAGGTGAAGGTGTCGTCCCACCTGCCGGGCCCTGAGCCGCGCTCGTGGAGTCGCTGCCGGTGGCCGGCGGACACGACCACGCCGGGAGCGACGGTGAGGTGTCCCGCCACGCCCGCGGAGGTGCGGCCGCCTTCGCGCAAGGGGCCGGTGCCGGGCACGTCGGTGGCGCGCAGCCAGCCGTCACGCAGCTCCACGCGCACGCCCCACGCGTCCTGCGCATAGCCCGCGGCCACGCCCAGGGTGCGCGCGGCGAAGGGGGCGTCCTCGAAGGGCAGGCGCGGATCCGCGGAGCGGCGCTCGTCGCCCAGGAGCGTGAAGCGCAGCGGGCCCACTGGCTGGGTGGCGCGCAGGGACAGCTGCCGGAAGCGCGACGCCTCCAGGTGGGCGCCGTCGGAGAAGCCGCGTGAACGCTCGCGCCACGCGGCGTCCACGGAGCCGCCCTGCCCCAGCGGCCCCGGGCCACTCACGCGCAGGCCCACCGCGCCACCGTGGTCGTCCTGCGGTCCGACGGGGCGGAGGAAGGACAGGCCGCCGTCGTCCGACACGCCGAAGACCCCGGGCTCCATCGCGAGCCCCCGGCTGGTCGCGGCCTCTGCGAGCAGCGAGTACGCGCCCACCCGCGTCTGGCCCCGTCCGGACAACAGCTGGAACGGCCTGCCCATGCGGCGCTCGCGCACGGCGGCGAGCCCCACGGACGAGTCACGCCAGCGCGCCCACGCTTCACCGCCCACGGTGTCGCGCGGATCCCCGGCGCGCAGCACGGCGTAGTCCACGACGAGCACGGGCTCGGGGGCCTGGGTGAGGGCCTCCGTGCGGAGCAGCGAGGTGCCGGTGAGCATCGACAGGGGCCGCGCGAGCAGGATGCGGCCCGCGAGGTAGTCGATGTCGTAGTCGCGCCCGCGGATCAAATGCTGCTCGCCCAGGGGCAGGCCGGTGACGCCGTCGCGCACCTCCACGCGCACCAGCTCCGAGCCCTCCACCACGGTGTTGCCGCCGAGGTAGTAGAGGCTGCCGCCGGTGGCCCGCAGCTCCTCGTGCGCGGGCATCGTGGCCAGTCCGCGCGTCGGATCCACGAGTCCCCCCGCGAACACGTCCACGCCGACGCGCAGCTCGCCGACCTGTTTGTGGAGCTCGGCGAAGGGCCCGAAGAGGGGGCGGTGGTAGCGGCCCACCTCGCGGTCCTGTTGGAGCGCGCGGTAGGTGCCGAAGCCGGCGCGGCCGTACTGCTCGTGCCGGGCCTCCAGGCGCAGGCGGCCCTCGGAGGGATTGGGGGTGAGGGACACCGAGGCATCACCCCACTCCGCCGGAGACAGGTCGGGATCGCGCCAGCGGTCGAAGCGTTCGGGCACTCGCGGGCGCAGCCCGTCCGCGACGGGGGCGTCCTTGAGCTGGCGCACGTCGGTGTCGCGCAGGTCCAGCTCACCGACGAGCTGCACCGGTCCCACCTGCGCCTCGCCATGGGCCGCGCCACGGCCCCGGAGTCGGAAGCCGCCGCCCGCGGGCGCGAGGCTGGCTTCCAGGTCGAGCAGGCCCACGGCGAAGGGCTGGGCACGGGCCTCGATCGACACCGTCACGGTGCTCGCGGGCTGACCCGGGGGTTGAAGCGAGAGGGGGACGGCGTTGCGTCCCGTCACGAGTCGCACGGGCAGGCCGACGCGACCTTCGGGGCCCACCACGACCTCCCCTTGCGGCGAGCGCACGCGGGTGCCGGGAGGCGCCTCCACCGACAGGCGCGTCTCCCCGGTGGGCAGCGGCGCGGCGTCGGACGCGAGGCCGTGCAAGGCACCCAGGCGCTTCACCTCGCGAGGGATGACGAGCCACCCGCTCTTCCCGCGTCGCAGCACGTCGAAGCGCTGGTGGAAGAAGCTCACGGCCCCGCCCGACGCGGTGGTGGTGAGG
Organism: Corallococcus sicarius; assembly: GCF_003611735.1. GTDB lineage: Bacteria > Myxococcota > Myxococcia > Myxococcales > Myxococcaceae > Corallococcus > Corallococcus sicarius. The sequence continues at coordinate 32,496 of NZ_RAWG01000079.1, forward strand.
GGGACGACGTTCTCTCCCGGCCGGAGCGGCACCCTCGCGTGCCACGCACCGGAGGCGTCCACCGTCGCGTCCAGGTCGCCCGCGCGGACCCGGTCACCGGGAGCAGCCTGGCCGGTGATGAGGAAGCGGATGCCCTCCGGTGCGACCTGGGCTTCGGGAGGACGGC
>NZ_RAWG01000007.1 GCF_003611735.1 Corallococcus sicarius
GGTGCCGTCGAAGGGCGCGCGCACCACGGTGTGCGACAGCTGGAGGCGGGCCCCCTCGAGGACGCGCCGGGCGACGACGAGCTGCGCCCGGGCGAGGTTGAGCGCCTCCAGGGCAGCCCGGCCTGCGAAGGCGCGCTTCGGGAAGGCGTCCAGGAAGATGAGGGCGGGCTGGTCCGCGTGGATGCGCGACAGCTGCTCCTCGCTGACCTCGGCTTCGACCTCCAGGGCGGTGAGGTCCACCAGTTCAACGATGCCGCCCAGGTTGGTGCCGGAGAGCGCCGCCGGCGCGAGCACCGCGCCCTCGTCCGCGAGCTTGCGCGCCACGGTGCCGTCGAAGGGCGCGCGCACCACGGTGTGCGACAGCTGGAGGCGGGCCCCCTCGAGGACGCGCCGGGCGACGACGAGCTGCGCCCGGGCGAGGTTGAGCGCCTCCAGGGCAGCGCGGCCTGCGGTCTCCACGTCGAGCAGCTGGGCCCGGGAGACCGCGCCCTGCCTCGCGAGGGTGCGCGTGCGCTCGGTGGTGCGCTCGGCGTTGAAGCCCTGGGCACGGGAGGCGGCGAGCCGGGCCTCGGCGGCCCGCACCTCCGCCTCGACGCGGTCCAGCACCACGCGGGCGTCCCGGTCATCCAGACGGGCAATCACCTGGCCCTGCTCCACGGGCTCGCCCTCCTCGACGGCGACCTCCACGAGCTGGCCGGCGATCATCGGCGCGATGACCGAGCGGCGCCGCGAGTCGACGTAGCCGGAGGCGGACAGCTCCGTCTGCTGCTCTCCGGGAAGCGGCTCGCGCACCTCCGCGACGCGCACGGTCAGAGCGCGGCGCGCCACGGAGACGCCCAGCAGGACGAGCACCGCGAACAGGAGCGCCGCGGGGATGAGCCAGCGCAGCCTGCGGCGGCGCTTCAGGGGAGCGGCGGAGCGGTCGATGCGCAGCGCGTTCAGCGCGGTCTGGGTCTGTGCGTCGGTCACGGCTCGCCCTTGAAGAAGACCCTGGGGCCCCCAGAATTGAGGGTAGGAAGGCGAAAGGCGGGGTGCCACGGGTCCCGTCTCCCGGGGAACCTGCGCATCCGTGGCTCAATCGGAGGGACGCAGGGGAGGCAGGAGGCACTCCAGACGCTGCCGGGCATCGTCCAGTTCCTCCTCTTCCGGTCCTCCGCGCATGGAGCGTCCCTGGGAGAGGAGCAGGGTGCTGGCGGTCAGCGCCCGCTGGTACTTCAAGGCCGCGGCGCCCTGCAACATGGCGAGCACGCGGCCCGTGGAACCCGGCGCGGTGGGCCGGCTGCGGGGGCGAGGGGACGTCCTCTTCCGTGCGGTGTGACGGAAGAGCTTCCGGACCCTGGAGGTCTTCATCAACGCCGTCATCGGCCCCCATCAAGACGGCCACACCCATACGCCCGACGACGCGGTGACGGCCGTGCAGGTGGAGCCTGCCTGAGCGGGAGCACCAGCGGCACCAGGGCGACGGCCACGCCCACGACGACCCGCGCCCAGTCATCCACGTGCAGCGGGTGCAGCCCCACCAGGGACGCCAGCGGCCGCACCTGGATGAGCAGCACCGAGGCCCCCAGGGACACCGCGCAGATCCACCGGGCCGGGCGCGTGCGCAGCCGGGTGAGCACGGCCGCGAAGCTGGCGCTCGCGAGCGTGAGCGCCGCCAGCGCCACGGCGCGCCCATGCTCCACGTCGCGGCCCGCCCCCAGGCTCCGGTCGTAGCTCCAGACGAGCCCCACCGTCATCAGCCCCCCCACTAGTGCGAGGGTGAGCCACTGCGCCGGGGAGAAGAAGCGCGCGGGCCCCTGGCGCCGGCTCCGCACCGTCCCCAGCCGCCCTGGATGCGCCGCCGCCTGGAAGGCCAGCATCGCCGTGGGGTGGATGATGAGCTCCAGCCAGACGATGTGGATGGGCAGGTACAGGAGCGGATAGCCCGCCAGCGGAAGCAGCGCCGCGGTGGTCACCAGCGGGATGTGGATGAGCAGCAGGTACATGAAGCAGCGCCGGAGGTTGCCAAAGAGCTGCCGGCCCTCCGCGATGGCCCGCACCAGCGTGCCGAAGTCGTCGTCGAGCAGGACGATGGAGGACGCCTCTCGCGCGCCGCGAGTGCCTCGCTCCCCCATGGCGATGCCCACGTCGGCGGCCTGGAGCGCGGGGACATCATTCACGCCATCCCCGGTGGCCGCCACGACCTCGCCCTGGCGCTTCAGCGCCATGACCAGCGCGTACTTCTGCGCCGGCATCGCACGGGCCACCACGTCCACGCGCGGCACCTGCCCGCCATCGTGCAGCCGCGCCTGGAGCTCGTCCCCTGTCAGCACCGTGGGCCACGCTCCACCGAGCCCCAGGCGCCGCGCCACCGCCAGGGCCGTGTCCGGGTGGTCGCCCGTCACCATCACCGTGCGCAGGCCCGCTTCATGGCACTCCCGCACCGCCTCCGGCACGCCCTGGCGCACCGGATCCTCGAAGGCCGCAAGACCCAGGAAGCGGAAGCCGCGCTCCGGCTCTCCGCCCCTCCACGAGCCGGAGTCCAGCACCTGGCTCGCGCACGCGATGACCTTGCTCCCCTCTCCCGCGAGCGCCGAGACGCGCCGCTCCCACTCCGCGCGGGCGCCGGGCTCCAGCGCGCACAAGCGCAGCACCCGCTCTGGCGCGCCCTTCACCGCGGCGAGCAGTCCCCCGGCCCCGTCCACCACCACCGCCGTCTCACGCTGGCGCTCCTCGGTGAAGGGGAAGGTGGCCTCGGTCCTCCCCCGGGCGCCAGCGGGCAGGGCTCGCGCGGCCGCTTCGAGCAGCGCGGCGTCGAGGGGGTCCCTCCCCTCCTCCCGCGAGGCCAGGGCCGCGGTCCGCAGCAGCGCGTCCGGGGTGACGTCCGGCGCGGGCAGCAGGCGGGCCAACCGCAGGCGGCCCTCCGTCAGGGTGCCCGTCTTGTCCGAGCAGATGCAGGTCACCCGGCCGATGTTCTCCACGGAGACAGCGCGCCGCACCAGGGCCTGCCGCCGGGCCAACCGGTACACGCCGGCCCCCAGGAAGAAGGTGAGCGCCACCGGGAACTCCTCGGGGATGGCCGCCACGCCGAGCGTGGCCGCGCTCAGCAGCGCATCCATCCACCCGAAGCCCTGGCGCCAGCGCACGAAGGCGAGCACCGTGCACAGCACCCCGGCCACGCCCAACAGCACGGCCACCAGGTGCGCCACGGCCTGCTGCAGCGGCGTGCGCGCGTGCTCGCCCCGCGCGGCCGAGCGGGCAATGCTCCCGTAGAGCGTGTCCGGCCCGGTGAAGACGACGCGCACCCAGGCCGTCCCGGTGAGCAGCCGGGTTCCCGCCATGCCCCAGTGCGGTCCCTCCACCAGGGGCTCCTGTCCCGTGGGAAGCCGGCCCAGCGGCCGCTTGCGCACGGGCAGCGACTCTCCGGTCAGCGAGGACTCCTCGGCCTGCAAGGCCTCGCCGCGCACCACCAGTCCATCCGCCGGGAAATGCCAGCCCGCCTCCACGCGCACCAGGTCGCCCACCACCACGTCCTCGGCGGGCACGTCCTGTTCGCCCCCCTCCCGCAGCACCGTGGCGCGCGCGGCCAGCCGGCTCTGCAGGCCCTCCGTGGAGGCCTGGGTCCGGTGGTGCAGGAAGGCGTCCATGCCCAGCAGCGGGGCCATGGCCACGAGCAGCACCACGCCCTCCGACAGCTCGCCCAGCACGAAGTAGAGCGTGCTCGCGCACACGAGGAACCAGAGCATCGGGTCCGCCGCGGACTCGCGCAGCGTCTGGAGCGCGGAGCGGCGGGACCGCGTCAGCACGTCGTTGCGCCCGTAGCGGGCGCGCCGCTCCAAGACCTCGCTGGCGGCGAGCCCGCGGGCCTCGTCGACAGGGCAGGGAAGGCGGTGGACGGGGACGGGGATTCGCATGGTCGGTGTACCCGGAACCTGGGGCTGCGCTCGGAGCCTGGCAATGCGGTCGGGCGCGCGACGTCAGGGCGCCGCACCGCCGGGCTGGCGCCGCCCGCGGTCCACCTCGAGCAGCCAAGCCAGCACGGCACCGTGGATGGCCCCCACCGCGGCACCCGCGAGGATGAGCAGCGCCACGGGGCCCGCCAGCCTGGCCACCGACAGGGGCCAGGGCGTGGAGCCCGTCGCCTGGAGCTGCTGGCACTGCTCCTCGTGGGCCTGGCCGTCCTCTCCTCGTCAGAGGCCTTCCAATCCTTCCTCCGCCGTCTCCTCGACGCGACCGCGCCCATCATCGCCAGGCACCCCTTCTGGGGCGCGGTGCTCTTCATCCTCTTGTCCGCGCTGTCGGCGATGCTGGCTTTCTTCTCCAGCGCGCTGCTGCTGCCGGTGGCGTTGAACACCTGGAGTCACCGCCTGCATTGGCGGGAACGACAGGGTTTGGACCTGCAACCAATTGCGTCAAATCAAACTCTCGGCTTCGAGCGCGCACCCTCACCTCTGGGCAACGCGTGGCAGCCCGTGCCTTACTCACCACGCGCTCAAGGGACATCATCCAGACAACATATCCTTGACGGAGGTTGTCATGGCCCCAACGCCACACACCGACGAAGGCCCCCCGGAGTTCCAATTCCTGGTGCGAGGCAACGTCACCTACCGCCACGGGCTCGCCATCACAGGCGCCACGGTGCGTGCCTTTGACAAGAGCCTGCGCGACGAGGCGCTGCTCGCGGAGGGGACCACCAACGAGTACGGCAACTTCGAGCTCTGGTACTCCCTCGAGCAGCTTCGCAAGCGGAACAAGCCGCAAGCCGATCTCATCGTTCGCGCCTACGCGCCCCCGGCTCCGGGTGGGCCCAGGGAGGCCGGAGAGCCGCTGGCCGAGTCGAGGATCATCTTCAAGGCCCAGACGGTGGAGAAGCTCCGCCTCCTGGTCAAGGGCGGTCCGGAGACCCTCTGGTCCGAGTACGAACAGCTCATGTCCGAGCTGAAGCCGCTGCTCGAGGGCGTCTCGCTCGCGGAGCTCTCCGAGGACGCCGACCGCAAGGACCTCACATTCCTGGCCGGACACACCGGGGTGCCTCCCAAGAAGATCGCGGCGCTGGTGGTGGCGCACAAGCTCGCGGCGAAGTCGGGGCTCGCGTCCCCGGAGATCTTCTACGGTCTGGTGCGCAAGGGGATGGGCACGAACCTCTCAGCGCTGATGGCCCAGGGCCCGGAGACGCTCCGCCGCGTGGTGGAGAACGCCGCCACCCGGCGGCTCATCCCCGGCAAGCTCAAGCTCAAACCCGACGAGGTCCAGGCACAGCTCCACCGCGCCGCCGTGCAACAGGCCGCGAGCCCGGGCCCCGAGGACGAAAGGCCAGGGTTTGGCGACCTGCTCGCCACCACGCTTCCCAATCAGGAGCAACGGGAGGCGTTCGTCTCCAGGTATCTGGAGCACAAGGGCCCGGCGACGGAGTTCTGGAAGGCCTTGGAGGCCGACCCGGCCCTCCAGCCCCGCATCCCGGAATTGCAACTGACGCTCCAGTTGGGCGCGCTGACCGACAACCACCCTCCCCTCGTGCGGGCGCTGCTGCGGATGCGCGCGGCGGGGGCGTTCAAGTCCTTCCAGGACCTGGCGAGCTTCGACCAGAAGCAGTGGCTGAAGATCATTGGCGGACTCAAGGAACCCGAAGCCCAGCGGATCCCCGCGTCGATCCCAGGGGACGACCTGCGCACCCGGACGCTCGTCTACGCCGACACCCTCCGGCGCATCCTCGATGACACGCTGCCAGAGCAGACCGTGGCCTGGCGCGCACGCGAGGACAAGAGCCTGCATGAGGATGTCCGCGCGTTCTTCGCCCACGTGACGGAGGACGGCACCGGGTTCGACCTGCGTCAGGGGGATGTGACCCAGGCGCTCGCCCGCACGCCGACCCTGATGAAGAGCATCAAGGACCCGGGGCTCGTGAAGGCGCGCGTCCAGGGCATGCAGCGGGTGTTCAAGCTCACCCCGCGTTACGACGGGATGAAGTCGCTGCTCGACGCCGGACTGGACTCGGCGCTCGCCATCTCCCAGGTCGACCGGGAAGCCTTCGCCGCGAGCTTCAAGGGCGCCTTCGGGACCCGGGCGCTGGCGCGGCACACCCACAACGTGGCGGGCCACGTCTCCGCCTCCGCGCTCCACCTGCTGGCCAACCATGGCGAGGAGTTCAACCGCGTGGAGGTGGCGGCCCTGGCCTCGGCGCTGCCCTCTGGCGTGCCCAACCTGGAGTCGCTGTTCGGCACGCTGGACCTGTGCAGGTGTGAGCACTGCCGCTCCGTCTATGGCCCCGCCGCCTACTACACCGAGGTGCTCGCGTTCCTGAAGGAGCGCAGGCAGACCCGCACGCTGCCGGGGGGCGGGACGGCCCTGACGAACGCGCGCGACCTCCTGTTCGACCGGCGGCCCGACCTGGGGGACATCGAGCTGACGTGCGACAACGCACAGCTCACGCTCCCGTACGTCGACCTGGTCAACGAGTTGCTGGAGAACGCCGTCTCTCCACCTCCCACGTTCACGATCGCGGCAACGCTGCAGGCGGACCTCGACAGCCGCACGCTGTCCAACGCGGTCCGCGCGGCCTTCACCCAGAATGGCGTGACCCTGGGCACGAGCCATCTGGTGGTGGTGGCGCAGGCGGGCTCCCGCTGGTTCGTCACCGACCATACGGACCTCTGGCCCCTCCAGAAGGACACGACCACCGGGCTGCTCAAGGTGGGCCCGGTGGCCTATCAAAGCAGTGGGAGCTCGGCGGAGCTGAGCGCGACACCACAGCACCGCAACGAGGCCGCGTACGATCGGCTCCGCGCGGCCGTGTTTCCCTGGACGCTCCCGCTGGACCTGGCGTGGGAGGAGGCGCGGCTGTACCTGGGCCACCTGGGAGTGCGGCGCGACGAGCTGATGCGGCGCGTGCGCATCCCGGACCCGTTGGCGGCCCTCACCCATCTGGACATCGCCTCCGAGTTGCTTGGCCTGCTCCCCGTCGAGCGGCAGCTCCTGTCGCGAGGACGGCCGGTGCGGCTGGTCGTCACCACCCCGCTCGCCTCGCTCTCCGGGACGCAGAGCGTGGGCGCCGTGGTGCTCGCGGCGGGTGACATCGTGCTGCTGACGGCCCAGACGGTGGCCGCGCAGAACGGCCTGTACACCGTGGCCACCGGCGCCTGGACCCGGGATCCCGCCCGCACCGCGTTCGTGCAGATCCTCCCCCCCGTGGCCGGCCTCCGCGTCCGGTGGTTGATGAGCCCGGTGGGCAGCGCCGCCTCCCAGGCGACCGCCGTGGACACCTGGGACGTCTGGGGGTTGAAGGAGACGGGCAACACCGTCAGCGTCTTCGACCCGACCTCCCCCACCAACCCCGTCGTGAAGTCCCTGGGCTGGCTGGAGGCGCTGGGCCAGGTGCGCGTGGTGCTCGACCGCGCGGCGCTGGAGTACGAGGAGCTGATCAGCCTGCTCCAGCTGAAGTTCATCCAGGCGAACCTCACGCTGCGGATCGAGTCCGCGGATCCCTCGGACCTGACGACCTGTGACACCGCGAAGCTCGTCCTGAAGGGACTGACCGCGGAGGTCGTCGACCGCCTGCACCGCTTCGTGCGGCTGTGGCGCCGGCTCGGCTGGAGCATGCGGGACCTGGACAACGCCATCGCCATCTTCAGCGGCGGCACCGCGGACGTGAACGCCCGCCTCGACGACGCGCTGTTCCTCAAGCTCTCGCACGTCCAGCGGCTGAACGAACAGCTGGGGCTGCCGGTGGAGTCGCTGCTGGCGTTCTGGGCCCCCATGGACATCCAGGGAGACGCGTCACTGTACAAGCGCGTCTTCCTGAACCCGGCGCTGAGCAAGCCCTCGGAGCCGGCCTTCCGCCTTTCGGGCTCGGAGCTGGCCATCGTCACCGAGGCGCCCGCCGAGGCGCTCATCTCCAAACAGGCGCCCGTCATCCTCGCCGCGCTGGGCATCGGCGCCGCGGGCCTGTCGGCGCTCACCGCCGAGGTGGTCGCCGACAACAAACTCAACCTCGCGAACCTCTCCAGACTCTACCGCTACACGCAGCTCGCGAAGGGCCTGGGCCTGGAGCTCCCCGACCTCCTCACGCTGCTGTCCCTGGCGGTCATCAACCCCTTCAATCCAGCGCAGACGGCGGACACGCTCCTGTTCGCGAGCCTGGTCGCGGACGTGCGCGCCTCCGGGTTCAGCATCCCCGAACTCGACTACCTGCTGCGCCACCGCTTCACCCAGGCGTCCGGGCTGGCCGCGTCGGACGAGGAGATCGCCGCGACGCTGGACACCCTCCGGGGCGACCTGCGGCAGATCCAGGATGAGACCACGCTCCGGGCGGACCCGACGGGCGCCCTCCCCCGCAGCCGGCTGGCCCAGCTCCAGTGGCCGACGGAGATCATCGAGGAGGTGGTCAACACGCTGAATGGCCAGGTCCTCTACGAGGCGCCCCTCGCCGCGCTGCCGGCGGGCCTCCAGTTCCCGGCGTCACTCCAGGGCCGGGCCACGTACGACGCCACCGGCGCCCGGCTGCGCGTCCTGGGGCCCCTCACCCAGGCCGAGCGGACGGACCTCCAGAGCGCGTCCACCGACGCGGCCTTCCGCACGGCGGTGGGCGTGCTCTTCGCACTGCCACGCAACGTGCTCGCAGCGAAGATGAAGGCCTTCACGCTGCCCACCTTCTCCACCGCCCTGGCGAACCTGCCTGCGGGACTGGTGTTCCCCCGGGAGCTGGGCGGGCGCATCTACCACGACGCCCCCGCGGGCCAGCTCCGCTTCGCCGGCATGATGACGAACACGGAGCGCGCGCTGCTCCGGGGGCTCTCCACGAACGCCGCGTACCTGACGGCCATCGACGCGCTCTTCGCCGCGCCCGCCAGCTACACGCCCCCGGCGGACAACACCTTCATCACCAGCACGGACACCGCCCTGCTCTTCGACACGGCGCAGACGCCCGAGCAGCGCTTCACCCTGGTCCTGGGCAAGCTGCTCACCTACCTGCGCACGGCCCTGAGCACCGGGAGGGTCATCCAGCGACTGGCGGGCGCGCTGGCCCTGGAGCCGCGGGCCACCGCCGAGCTGCTCACCCGTCAGCTCCCCTCGCTGTCCGTCGCCGGGCAGAAGGCCATCGCCGACTTCCTCGCGCCCGCGTACGCGGAGAGCAACGCGAACGTCGCCCTGAAGCCGGCCTCCTTCCCCAACCTCTTCAAGACCTTCATCCGGTTGCAGAAGGCCGCGCTGCTCGTCACCCGGCTGAAGATGACGACGCAGCAGATCACGTGGTTCTCCGACTTCGGCCCCACGGTCGTGCGCCGCCCGGTGGCCTGGGCCCACGATGCGGCGGTGATGGCGGGCTGGCTCCAGCCGGACGTGCTGCCCGTCACGCCCATCCTCACGCCCTCGCCGGTGCTCTTCGCGAGCTGGCTCCGCCTGGTCGCGCTGTGCCAGTTGCGCGACCGGCTCCCCCGGGGCGAGGCCGCGCTCAGCGCCCTGTTCGCGCTCGCGCGGCGCACCACGCCCGTCCCCACGCTCGACGAGTTCCTCCAGGAGGTGAGCACGCGGACCGGCTGGAACCGGGGCGAGCTGCTCGTCGCGTCCCCCGCGGTCATCCCCTCGTTCCCCAATGACTCCAAGGACGAGGTGGGGCTGTCGCGGCTGGAGGACTTCATGAAAGTCCTCCTGCAACTGGAGGTCCCCGCCGACCGGGCCCGCGAGTGGAGCCTGCCCGAGCTCACGCCGGACAACGCGCGCGCCGTGCTCAACGCGGTGAAGGCCCGCTACTCGGAGACGGAGTGGCCGGAGGTGGCGCGGAAGCTCCGGGACGTGCTGCGCGAGCGCCAGCGCGCGGCGCTGGTGGCGTATCTGGTCCCCCGTCCCAACGCGGCGCTCGGACAGAAGTGGGACGGCCCCAACAGCCTGTACGCGCACTACCTCATCGACGTGGAGATGACGCCCTGCTTCCTCACGTCGAGGATCAAGCAGGCCAGCAGCACCGCGCAGCTCTTCGTGCAGCGCTGCCTGATGGGGCTGGAGGCGGACCGGGGCATCATCGCGGATCAGCTCACCGACGCGGGCTGGCTCCAGTGGCAGTGGATGAAGAGCTACCGCGTCTGGGAGGCGAACCGGAAGGTCTTCCTGTACCCGGAGAACTGGCTGGAGCCCGAGCTGCGGGACGACAAGACGCCGCTTTTCGAGCAACTGGAGGGCGCGCTGCTCCAGGGGGACCTCAACTCCGAGAACGCCGACGACGCGTTCCTCGGCTACCTGGAGAAGCTCGACGAGGTCGCGCGGCTTGAGATCGTGGGCGTGTACCCGGAGCCCGCGCTGGAAGGGCTCCAGCCGGAGATCCTCCACGTCTTCGGGCGCACGCGGGGCGGCACTCCGGTCTACTTCTACCGGCAGCGCATTGGCGCGGGGCGCTGGACCCACTGGGAGCGGCTCGAGGCCGACATCAGCGGCGCGCAGATCATCCCGGTGGTCTGGAACTCCCGCATCCACGTCTTCTGGCCCATCATCTCGGAGGTCGCCGAGCCGGCGAACACGAGCACCACCCAGCCCACGGCGCCGACGAAGTACTTCGAGATCCAGCTCGCGTGGACCGAGCGCAGGCATGATCGCTGGACGACGAAGAAGCTCACCGACGACAAGGTGCGCTCCAACCTCGTCCCCGACGCGCGGCTGACGGATGGCGGCAGGAGCAGGCACACCTTCCGCGCCTCGCTCGAAGGCGCCGGGCTGCGCATCTGGTACGAGTACGAGAACCCGGAGCTGACGCGGACCATCCCCACCCCACCCACCTATTACGGGGGCCCGGGGGGGACGATCACGATCCACTACGCCCTCATCAAGGGGTTCCACTTCACCGGCTGCAACGGGCGGATCGACCTCTTCGAGAAGGAGGTCTACGGGGTGTTCCCCCCCAGGGGGACCCGCGTCGACGGCATGCAGTTCTCCTCGGTGACGAGGTCACCGCTCTACCTGCCGCGGACCCCGGACGGGAAGAACGAGAACGTGGCGCTGGGCCTGATGCCGGGCAGATACAGCCTCGCGTACGCCTACGACGACAACTCGATCAACGGCCACGGATCCTTCTTCTTCCAGGATGACGTCAAGACGTTCTTCGTCACGCCCGAACAGGTCACACAGACCGCGTGGGCGGCGGATGCGACCCGGGTGGCGCCCACGGTGATCGACACCGTGCGCACCACCTACTACGAGCCCCGTCGGCTCGCGCGCCCCGTGGACCGCGCACAGCGGATCGATCCCGTCCCCGTCCGGAAGCAGAAGCTCGTCGAGAAGGCACGGGCGCGCGCGGAGCAGCGCAAGCGCCTCCCGTCCGGCACGCCGAAGGAGGCCCGTGAGAAGCAGGAGGCCCCGGCCACTTCCGGCGCCATCGAGAAGCCCCGGACGAAGGCGCCCCTGCGCCGCCGGGAGGTCACCCTGGTGCTCGACCGGGGCGACCGCAAGCGCTTCACGCTCGCCAGCTACATCCAGGACTCGCGCCTGTTCGCGAAGGCCATCGTGGCCCCCCTGGCGTCCGTGGAGGTCCGCTACAGGTTCTGGACCTTCTACCACCCGTATGTCTGCAACTTCATCTCGCAGCTCAACTGGCGGGGCATGGACGGGCTCTTGCGGCGCAAGCTCCAGCTCCAGTCCGCGAAGATCTTCAAGACGCGCTACGCGCCGACGGGGTTGGTCAACCGGGGAGACGCCGTCAAGGAGGACAAGTACCCTGTCGAGGACGTCGACTTCACGCGGCTCGGTGCCTACTCCCAATACAACTGGGAGCTGTTCTTCCATGCGCCGCTGCTCATCGCCTCGCGGCTGTCGCAGAACCAGCGGTTCGAGGACGCCCAGCGCTGGTTCCACTTCATCTTCGATCCGACCAACACGGCCGACACCGCGGTCCCGCAGAAGTACTGGCGCCCCCGGCCCTTCTACGAGCAGACCCAGGCGGACTACGCGAAGCAGCGCATCGACAACCTGCTCATGCTGCTGGCCAAGGGGCTCTCGGACCCGGAGCTGGACCAGCAGGTCTCCGAGTGGAGGAGCCACCCGTTCGATCCGCACGCGATCGCGCGGCTGCGGCTGGCCGCCTACCAGAAGTCGGTGGTGATGAAGTACCTCGACAATCTCATCGCCTGGGGAGATCAGCTCTTCCGGCAGGACACCATCGAGTCGCTCAACGAGGCCACCCAGCTCTACGTGCTCGCCGCGGAGATCCTCGGGCGCCGGCCCAGGAGCATCCCGCCCCGCGCGCTGCCCCAGGTGCAGACGTACAACTCGCTGGCCCCCACGCTCACCAGCCTCTCCAACAAGCTGGTGGACCTGGAGCAGATCGTCCCGGCGCCACGCCCCGACAGCGTCATCGTCCCGCCGGGGGCGCCACCTCCCCTGCCCAAGCTGCTGTACTTCTGCGTGCCGGCGAACGACAAGCTGCTCGGGTACTGGGACACGGTCTCCGACCGGCTCTTCAAGATCCGCAACTGCATGAACATCGAAGGTGTCGTCCGGGAGCTGCCGCTCTTCGAACCGCCCATCGATCCGGGGTTGCTGGTGCGGGCCGCGGCGGCCGGGGTCGACATCTCCAGCGCGCTGAGCGACCTGGACACCGCCCAGCCCCACTACCGCTTCACCCTGCTCACCCAGAGGGCCACGGAGCTGGCGGTGGAGCTCAAGTCGCTCGGCACGGCCCTCCTGTCGGCGCTGGAGAAGCGGGATGGCGAGGAGCTGGCGATCCAGCGCGCGACCCAGGAGGCGACGCTCCTGTCGCTGGTGGAGAAGACCCGGCAGCAGCAGCACGCGGAGGCCACCCAGGCCCTGGTCGCGCTGCGCGCCTCACGCGAGATCGTGATCGAGCGCTGGAAGTACTACCAGCGGATGTTGGGGATCACGAGCCCCGTGGCCCCCGCCGAGGGAGCGGCACTCCCGGAGCAGGCGCCTCCCGACCTGGCCACCACCAGCCTGGAGGGGACCAAGCTGACCCTGCACGAGAAACAGGAGCTGGATCAGCTCAAGGTGTCCCACGACAAGCAGGGCACCGCGGCGGATTGGGAGTTCGTGGGCAGCCTGCTCGCCACCATTCCGAACGTCAGCCTCGCCGTGAAGCCCTGGGGTGTGGGCGCGGGGGTTTCTTTCGGAGGCTCGAACCTGGGCGCGGCCATGGGCGCGGCCGCCAACCGCTACCGCAGTGACTCGGCGGCCTCCGCCTACGGCGGCGGCCGCGCGGCCCGGCTCGCCCAGTTCATGATGCGCGAGAGCGACTGGTCCCTGCAGAGCAACCTGGCCGCGAAGGAACTCGTCCACATCGATCAGCAGATCGCCGCCGCCCTGCTGCGCGAGCAGATCACCCAGTCGGAGCTGGACAACCACCGCAAGCAGTTGGAGCACTCACGGAGCATCGTGGACTTCATGCGCTCGAAGTACACGAACCGCGAGCTCTTCGACTGGACGGTGGGCCAGGTGTCCTCGCTCTACTTCCAGGCCTACCAGCTCGCCTACGAGATGGCGAAGCGCACCGAGCGGGCCTTCCGCTTCGAGCTGGCGCTCCAGGAGTCGAACTTCATCCGGTTCGGCTACTGGGACAGCCTGAGAAAGGGGCTGCTCTCGGGCGAGCGCCTCTTCCAGGACCTGAAGCGGATGGAGAGCGCCTACCTGGATCAGAACCGGCGCGAGTATGAGATCTCCAAGCACGTGTCGCTCGCGGCGCTCCACCCGGAGGCGCTCGTCTCCCTCCAGGAGACGGGGAGCTGCTTCGTCCAGCTCCCCGAGGCGATCTTCGACGTGGATCACCCCGGGCACTACCTGCGCAGGCTCAAGTCGGTGAGCCTCACCCTTCCGTGCGTGGCGGGGCCCTACACCAGCATCAGCTGCAAGCTCACGCTGCTGGGAAACCGCATCCGCAAGGAGACGCGCACGACGCCGGCCCACGCCTGGTCGGGGCCCGACGACACGCGGTTCGTCTACAACAGCGGCGGCATCCAGTCCGTCGTCACCAGCTCCGGCCGGGAGGACAGCGGCCTCTTCGAGCTGAATCCCCGCGACGAGCGCTACCTGCCATTCGAGGGTGCGGGCGCCATCAGCTCCTGGCGTCTGGAGTTGCCCAACGCGTTCCGGCAGTTCGACTACCGCACCCTGACGGACGTGGTCCTGCACGTGCGCTACACGGCGCGCGACGGCGGAGAGCCGCTCAAGCAGGCGGCCCTGGCCCAGTTGGAGAACGCGCTCCGACAGATGGAGCTGGAGGAAGGCAGCAAGGGGCTCTACCGGCTCTTCAGCGCGCGCCACGAGTTCCCCGACGAATGGCACGGCTTCCTGTACCCGCCCGACGGGCAGACGGGGCCGCAGCGGCTGTCGCTCCCCGTCTCGCGCGACCTCTTCCCCGGTTCGTTGCAGGACCGGGCCCTGAAGATCGACGGGCTGAAGCTCTTCCTGAGCCTGAAGCCGGGGACGACGTATGACAACGTCAACAACGTCGTCCTCACGCTGAAGCCGCCGGGTGCCGCCCCCTCGCAGCCGGTGGAGCCCGGACGTGGCAATGCCCGGCTGGGTGGACTGCCGTATGACTCCATCAGCTTCGGCACGGGGGTGGGCGTGGCGGACGGCCCTGCGCAGACCTGGACGTTGGACGCCACCACCGTCCCCGCGACGCTGCTCATGGACGTGACGACGCCGGGTGGCACCGTGAAGCGCATCAACCCGGACCTGGTGCTCGATTTCGCCCTGCTATGCCATTACACGTTCTAGCGCCGGGGCGGGACGCGACAGTCCCCGCGTGGCCCACGCTCCGGGCCTGGATGGACGGGGCCGCCCGTCGTCTCCGCGCGCGGGCGCCCTCGGGGCACCTGGGCGAGCTGTTCGAGCGGACGTTCGCGCTGCCCGGCGGAGACCCGCGCTACGCCGGCAATGCGCTGGTGCCCGGAGCGCTGCCCCTCGAGGTGTCTTTCTCGGAGGGTGCGCCGGAGCAACTCCGGTTCGACGTGGAGCCGTTCGGGCCGCTGCTCGCCGCCAGGGAGCGGCTTGCCCAGGCGGAGCACACGTTGCGCGCGCAGGCACGACAGTCCTTCCCGCCCGCGACGACCACAGCGCTCGACGCGGTGTTCGAGCCCTGGCACGGACGGAGCCCGGGAGAGGCCGCGCGTTTTGGCGCGTTCTTCGGTGCCGTGCTCGATGGGACCGGGCTCGCGGAGCTCAAGCTGTATCGCGAGACGGGCCCCGTCGAGTCCCTTCCCTCGCACGTGAAGCAGGAGGCGCTCGCGGTCTCCACGCTGCTGCCAGGCGTCGAGCCGCACCTGCACTCGATCGCCGTGGGCAGGGGTGGCGTCGCCGAGCGCCTCTATCTGTTGTGCCGCCAGGGATTGCGCCTGCGCGGCCTGGAGCGCCTCGCGGCCGAAGCGGGAATGACCGGGTCGTTTCCCGCCTTCCTCCAGACCGTGACCCTGCTGACCGGGGGAAGGCTGGTGCTGCCACCGGACTCCGCCATCATCGGCGTGCGCCGGAAGCCGGACGGGTGGGAGCTCAAGCTGGAGCTGTTGCCGGGAGCGCTGGCCCCTTCGCACGTCGCGCGCCGCGCCGCGGTCGAGCAGGTCCTCGCCGGACGTCCCGAGGCGTGGCGTGCCTTCCGCCGCTGGATGGAGGCCGTGCGTCCCGAGGGCACCACCTCCGCGGGGGAGATCACCGTCGTCAGCGTGCGCGTGGCCCCCAGCACCCTTCCCGCCCTCAACGTCTACCTGTGTCCCAGCACGCCATTCCGGATGGAGGAGCGACCCGATGACGCCTTCGGCTTTCGATGAGCAGCGCATGGAGATCGCCCGGAGGGCGGCGGCGCTGCTGTACCAGCGAGGGGCTTCACGCGTGTGGGTCTTCGGGTCCCTGGGCCGGGGCGAGCCGCAGGATCGTCGCTCCGACCTGGACCTCGCCGTCGAAGGGCTCCCCCCGGCCCGGCTGCATGAGGCGGCCCGCGACGTCGCGCACCTGGTGGGCTTCCACTCCGACGTCCTCGACAGCCAGGCCCTCGAGCCCAACATCCGAGCCGGGTTCATGGTCTCCCGCCAGTTGATGGCGCGCGGCGCCGCGACGGAAGGTGGCATGGCCCGACGGCCCGTCACGTCAAGGCAGGAGCCCGGCCCCCTCGCGGCCGATCCCCGGGCCGGCCTGCAGCAGCAGCGCCTGGACGCGGTGAGCCGGATGCTCCAGGCAACGGGCGCGCGGCGGGTGCTGGACCTCGGGTGCGGCAGCGGCGGCCTGCTGTCGCTGCTCGCACGGGAGTCCCAATACGAGGTGCTCACGGGCGTCGATCTCTCCGAGGAGTCGCTGAGCGCGGCCCGCCGTCGGCTGTCGCTCCACCTCACCCCCGCGCAGCAGGGCCGCGTGCAGCTGTTCCTCGGCATCGTGACGCACCGGGATCCGCGACTGCTCGGCCATGATGCCGCGGCGGCCGTGGAGGTGATCGAGCACATGGACCCGCCCGTGCTCGCCGCCTTCGAGCACGTCGTCTTCACCTATGCGCGG
The DNA here is from genome assembly GCF_003611735.1 of Corallococcus sicarius. GTDB lineage: Bacteria > Myxococcota > Myxococcia > Myxococcales > Myxococcaceae > Corallococcus > Corallococcus sicarius. The sequence continues at coordinate 16,456 of NZ_RAWG01000007.1, forward strand.
CCCGCCACGCTCGTCATCACCACACCCAACGCCGAGTACAACGTGAAGTGGAGCTCCGGCCCGGGCAGGTCCTTCCGCCATCCGGATCACCGCTTCGAGTGGACCCGCGCCGAGTTCCACGCATGGATGGACGAGGTCGCGCGCCGCTCGGGTTATCAGGCCCGCTGGGCGGGCATCGGTCCCGAGGATCCGAGGTGGGGTCCCCCCACCCAGATGGCTGTGTTCTCACGCTGATCAAACCGTCGTCCGGACCGCGCCATGCCAAACGACGAAAAACCCAACCAAGAGGTTCGAGGGCAGGTGCAGACCGGCCAGCGCCCGACGACCGGTCCGGCCCCTTCCGGAGCGCCCGGCGAGTCTGGCGCGCCAAAGGCAGCCATGCTCCTCCCCGCGCTCACGCTCCCCAAGGGCGGCGGCGCGGTCCGCGGCATCGGAGAGAAGTTCTCCACCCATCCGGTCACCGGGACCGGCTCGCTGAGCATCCCGATCGCCACCTCCCCGGGACGGGCCGGCTTCGAAATGGCCCTCAGCCTCCGCTACGACTCAGGCTCGGGCAACGGGCCCTTCGGGTTGGGTTGGCAACTGTCGGTGCCGTCGATCGCCCGGAAGACAGACAAGGGGCTCCCGCGCTACCTCGACGCGGAGGACTCGGACGACTTCCTGCTCTCCGGCGCGGAGGACCTGGTTCCCGCCTTCGCGGCGGACGGGGGAACAATCCCTGACACCTTCGATTCCGGCGAGCACCGGGTGCAGCGCTACCGGCCCCGCAGCGAGGGCTTGTACGCGCGCATCGAGCGGTGGACCCAGCGACAGACGGGCGACGCGCACTGGCGCGTGATGACGCACGACAACGTCCTCAACATCTACGGCAGGAGCCCGGGCGCCCGGATGGTGGACCCGGCGCACCCGGCGCGGGTCTTCTCCTGGTTGCTGGAGGAGACGCGAGACGACCGCGGCAACGTCGCCCGATACACGTACAAGGCGGAGGATGCCGCCGGGGTCGACACGGGACGGCTCAGCGAAGCGAGCCGGTTCGAGCGCTCAGCGGACGGAACGCGCCGCTTCCTTGCCACGGCGCAGCGCTACCTGAAGCGGATCCAGTACGGGAACCTGGCCCCGGTGATGGACCGGGAGGCGCCCCTGCCCGCCCGCGACGAGGACTGGCTCCTGGAGATCATCCTCGACTACGGCGAGCACGACGACGCGGCACCGACCCCCGCCGAGGTGAGAGCGTGGCCGGTCCGCCAGGACGCCTTCTCCAGCTTCCGTGCCACGTTCGAGGTGAGGACGTATCGGCTGTGCCGTCGCGTCCTCATGTTTCACCGCTTCGAGGAGCTGGGGCCCGCGCCCTGCCTCGTGCGCTCCACCGACTTCGGCTACGGCGAGGATGCATCCGTCACCTACCTGGAGCACGCGACCCAGGCGGGCTACCGGCGGGCCGCGGAGGGCGTCGGCTACGAACGGGCGACCCTGCCGCCGCTCGAGCTGAGCTACGCGAGGCCGGTCGTTCATGGGGAACTCCGGACGGTGGACCCCGCCAGCCTGGAGGGCCTCCCCGGAGGCGTTCCTGGCGGGGGCGCGCAGTGGGTGGACCTTGACGGCGAGGGGCTTCCGGGCGCGCTGATCCCGACCCGGCAGGCCTGGCTGTACAAGGCGAACCTGGGAGGCGGACGTCTCGCTCCGCCCCGGTTGTTGCGCTCGCTGCCTTCCCCCTCGGAGCTGGCCCCGGGAGCGCAGCAGCTCGTCGATCTGGACGGGGATGGCCGGCTGGAGCTGGTGCAGTACACGCCGCCCCTGTCTGGATATTTCTCGCGGACCTCCGAGGGCGGCTGGACGCCGTTCATGGCGTTGCGCGACCTGCCCCGCATCGACTGGAACGATCCGAACCTGCGCTTCATCGACCTGGATGGCGATGGACACCCGGACGTCCTCATCACCGAGCAGGACGCATTCGTCTGGTACCGCTCCCTGGCGAAGGGCGGCTTCGAGCCCGCTGAGCGCGTCCGCAAGGCCACGGAGGAGCGACGGGGCCCGACCGTCGTCTTCGCGGACGGGACGGAGAGCATCCAGCTCGCGGACATGAGCGGGGATGGAATGGTGGACCTCGTCCGCGTCCGCAACAGCGAGGTCTGCTACTGGCCGAACCTGGGTCACGGCCGGTTCGGTCGCAAGGTGACGCTCGGCGGAAGCCCCACGTTCGACGCCCCGGATGAATTCGACCCCCGTCGCATCCGCTTCGCGGACATCGACGGCTCCGGGACCAGCGACCTGCTCTACTCCGGCCGGGACGGCGTGCGTCTGTATTTCAATCAGGCGGGCAACGCGCTCTCCGCGCCGACCCGGCTGGAGTCGCTGCCGCCCGTGGACTCGCTGACCCACCTGTCCGTGGTGGACCTGCTGGGAACGGGAACCGCGTGTCTCGTCTGGTCGTCCCCGCTGCAGCGGAACCAGGCCCGCCCGCTGGCCTATGTCGACTTGATGGGCGGCCAGAAGCCGCACCTGCTCCAGCGCGTCGCCAACAACCTCGGGGCCGAGACACGCATCTCGTACGCGCCGTCGACGAAGTTCTATCTGCAGGACAAGGCGGCCCGCAGGCCCTGGCTCACCCGCCTCGCCTTCCCGGTCCAGGTCGTTGAACGCGTCGAGCATGTCGACGGGGTCTCGAAGACGCGGAGCGTGACCCGCTTCGCGTACCACCACGGATACTTCGACGGACACGAGCGGGAGTTCCGGGGCTTCGCCTGCGTCGAGCAGTGGGACGCGGAGCAGCTGTCCGGCGAAGGCGGTGGGGGCGGAGTGCTCGACCTGCCGCCCGTCCGGACCGTCACCTGGTACCACACGGGAGCGTGGCTCGAGCGCGAGCGCATGGAGCGGGAGCTCGCGAAGGAATGGTACGCCGGGGATCCGGGCGCGCCGCTCCTCCCCGGCAGCCGCGTGCCCCTCGGCGTGACGGTGGACGCGCAGCGGGAGGCGGCGCGCGCCATGCGAGGCCTGGCCCTGCGCCAGGAGGTCTACGGGATGGACGGGACGGCGGACGCGTCGCGCCCGTACCTCGTCACGCAGAGCAACTTCCAGGTCCGGTGCCTCCAGTCCAGGGGCGCGAACCGGTATGGGGTGTTCGATGTCCATCCCCGCGAGACGCTCACCGTCCACACCGAGCGGAGGCTGGGCGATCCGCGCGTGGAGCACGAACTCGCGCTGGAGGTCGACCCGCGGGGGCACGTGCGGCGCTCGGCGCAGGTGGCGTACCCGCGTGTCAGTGAGGCCGAGCCCGAGCAGCGCCAGTTGCTGGCCACCTGCATTCGCTCCGAGCTGGCGCCTCCGCTCGGCACCGCCACCGACTTCCGGCACGGCGTTCCCACCGAGCGCGTGCACTACGAGCTCCCGCTGGGGACCGGCAGCGGGCTGCTCTCGTTCGAGGCGGTCGACGCGGCGATGCTCGAGGCGGCGGAGGTGGGCTTCGACGCCACTGTGACCGTCGGGCAGAAGCGCGTCCTGGCACGCAGCCGCCACCGCTACTACCGGGATGACCTGTCCGGCCCGCTGGGCATGGGCATCGCGGGGACGCGCGCGCTTCAATACGATCAGCACACGCTGACACTGCCGGCCACGCTCCAGGCGTCCGTCTTCGGCGTGCTCATTCCAGACAGCGAGTACACCGACGCGGCCGGCTATCTCCGGATCGATGGCGACCTGTGGACCGGCTCCAGCGTGCCGGTCTACGACCCGGCGCGGTTCTACCAGGCGGTCCAGGTCACGGACCTCTTCGGCAACACCTCCTCCGTCCGCTACGACCGGTACGCGCTCCACGCGGTCGAGCAACACACCTCGGACGCTCCCGCGTTCGACAGCGTCACCAGGGCCGAGGTCGACTACCGCACACGGATCCCGTGGCGCATCACCGACGCCCAGGGCAACCGCAATGCCGTTGCCTTCGACGCGCTGGGCATGGTGGTGGCCACCGCGGCGATGGGCCGCGACGGCGCGGCAGAGGGCGACACCCTCGCGGATCCAACGACGCGCATCGAGTACGACGTCTCCCGCTGGCAGCGGGAAGGACGGCCGGCGTTCGTCCACACCTTCGCGCGCGAACAGCACGGGGCCGCGAATCCGCGCTGGCTCGAGTCCTACAGCTACTCGGATGGCTCCGGCCGGGAGGTGCTCAAGAAAGCGCAGGCGGAGCCCGGGCCGGGCGGAGCGCCGCGCTGGGTGGGAACGGGGCGTACCGTCTTCGACAACAAGGGCAACCCCGTCAAGCGATACGAGCCGTACTTCTCCACCACCTTCGAGTACGAGGACGACCCGGCGCAGGTCATGACGGGCCACTCCTCGCTCTTCCGTTACGATCCGCTGTCACGGCTGATCCGCACCGACTTTCCGGACGGCACCTTCGCGACCGTCACCTTCGACGCCTGGAGCGAAACCCGCGCCGACGCCAGCGACAACGTGCTGGAGAGCGCCTGGTACGCGGAGCGGATCGCGCGCCCGCCAGGAGATCCCGATCGCCGCGCCGCCGAACTGGCTGCCGCGCACGCGCATACCCCCGCCGTTCACCTGGTCGATCCGCTGGGCCGGACGTTCCTCTCCATCGCGGACAACGGCTCGGACGGGAAGTACCTGACGCGCCTCAAGCTCGACATCCAGGGTGAACACCGCGAGGTGATGGACGCGCGCGGCATCACGGTGCTCCGGCAGACCTTCGACATGTCGGGGAACACCCTCCGCGTGGAGAGCAGCGATGCCGGCGTCACCCTCAACCTGTTCGACGGGATGGCCCGCCCGTACCGCACGTGGGACGGGCGAGGCTACGCGCACCGCAAGCACTACGACCGCCTCCGCCGGCTCACGCACGCCTACGTGACACCGCCCTCGCAGCCGGAGTTCCTGGCCGAGCGGCTGTTCTATGGCGAGGGCCTGCCTGGGCCCCACCTGCGGGGACGGCTGGTCCATCACTTCGACGGCGCCGGTGTCACCACCCACGAGGCGTATGACTTCGAGGGCCGCATCATCCGGACGTCGCGCCGCCTGGCGATCAGCTACCGGGCGGAGCCCCGCTGGGCGCCACTCGACGCGCTCACCGATCCGGGAGCGGCCCTCACCGCGGCCGCGCCGCTGCTTGAGGCGGACGTCCTCACCACGCGCACCGACTACGACGCGATGAGCCGGGCCATGCGTGTGATCACACCGGACGGCACGACGGCGGCGTTCGCGTACAACGAAGCCGCGTTGCTGGAGCGCGTCGACGTGGGCGTGCGCGGCGCACCGGCTTCCCGGTTCGTCGACACCATCGACTACAACGCCCGGGGCCAGCGCACCCGCGTCGTCTACGGCAACGGGGGTGTCACGTCGACGTTCGAGTACGACGAGCCCTCGACCATGCTGGTGCGGGTCCTCGCCGCGCGCGCGTCGGACGGGGCGGTGCTGCAGGACCTGCGGTACGTGCTGGATCCGGCGCACAACATCGTCGAGGCCCGCGACGGCGCGCAGCAGCGGGTGTACTTCAACGGCGGCTCGACCGACGGCACCCAGCGCTTCGAGTACGACGCCCTCTACCGCCTCAGGCGCGCGGAGGGCCGTGAGCATCCCGGGCAGGTGGGCTACGCGCTCGGGCCGAACGGCTACCCCGAGCCGCCCCTGGCGCAGCTCCCACACGCGAACAATCTGCAGGCCCTGCTGCGCTACGTCCAGCAGTACCGCTACGACACGGTCGGTAACCTCCAGGAGGTGAAGCACGCGATACCGCTCGCGCCGGGGAGCGGCTGGACGCGGGCCTACGAATACGCGCCCGACAGCAACCGCCTGGCGTGGACCAGCCTGCCCGGAGACGGCCCGCCAGGCCCGCACGCGCCGCGCTACCAATATGACGAGCGCGGCAACCTGGTCGCCATGCCGCACCTGTCGTCGCTGCGATGGGACCATGACGACCGGCTGGCGTCCGTCGAGCTGGGGGGAGGAGCGCGGGCCTATTACGTCTACGACAGCCAGGGACAGCGCGTCCGCAAGGTCGTCGAGGCGGGCGGCACAGCGCGCGAGCGCGTGTACGTCGGCAATTTCGAGCGCTACCGCGAGCGCACGGGCTCCACCGTGACGCTCGAGCGCCAGACGGTCCACGTGTACGACGGCCACGTGCGGATGGCGTTGGTCGAGACCGACGTGACGCAGGTGGCGTCCCCGGGAGCGACGCGCATCCGGCTGCAGTTCTCCAATCACCTCGGGACCGCGTCGGTGGAGAGCACGCTCGACGGCGTCCCCATCTCCTACGAGGAGTACCACCCGTTCGGCGGCAGCGCGTTCCGTTCGGGCGATCCCGACAAGCGCTACCGCTACACCGGCAAGGAGCGCGATGACGAGACGGGCTTCTACTACCACGGGGCGCGCTATTACGCGGCCTGGCTCGGCCGGTGGACGAGCCCCGACCCGGCCGGCCTGGTCGACGGGACCGACGTCTACTCCTACGCCGAGAACAACCCCATCAAGTTCAGCGACCCGACCGGCCTGTGGAAATGGCCGAGCCTCCGAACCGTCGCGGTGGTGGCGGCGGTGGTGGTGGTGGGCGCGGTGGTCACGGTCGCCACCGCCGGAGCCGCCGCGCCGCTGGTGGGAGCGGGAGTCGCCAGCATCGGCCTGACCGGGACCGCCGCCACCGTCGCGACAGGGGTCGTGGTGGGCGCGGTCGCCGGCACGACGGGAGCCGTGGCCAGCGAGGTGACGCGCACCGGCGTGGGCGAGGGGCGCCTGCCCACCGGGCGCGAGCTGGGGCACGCGGCGACCGTCGGGGCCGCGCTCGGCGTGGTCACCGGTGGCGTCGGCTCGTTCGCTTCCACGGCGCGTGGCGTACAGATGGCGAGCACCGCATCACAGGCGGTGTCACGGGTCCCCGGCGCCGCGGCCGTGGCCAGGGCCGCGAGCGCGACCGGCCGAGCCGCGTCGACGGTCGCGCAGGCACCAGGCATCTCACAAGCCGTGCGAGCCACGGCCACGGTCGCCCGCGTCACCGGGCATGGCCTCGGCACCATCGAAAGGGCGGCCGGAAGCGCGGGCGTTCGCGCGGCGCGCGGCGTCTTCACCAACGCCCAGGCGACGACATTCCTGGACGCCGTCCAGACTTCTCGCAGCGTCAGCGCCGCTTTCGGCGCGGCCCGATCCGCCACGCCGTTGCGCTCGGCCGCCGATCCGGCGGCCGACCTCTTTGGCCCGGGCGCCCAGTCGCATCCGGAGACCTGGGCTGAACACACCGCCACCGCGCGGGGCATGGGCGCCACCATCGAACCACGGCCCGGCACGCTCGCGTACATGCCCAGCTCCTCCCCCGGTCAGGCGGGAACGATGTATCTGGACCCGAACGCATCGTTGTCCGCGCTCAAGCACGAACTGCAGCACCTCGTGGACGATGCCGCCCGCGGATTCCCCGGTCAGGCGGCGCTCCTCGGCAATCCCTCCATTCGCTGGGCTTTCGAACGCTCCGCCTATGCGAAGGAGATAGCGCTCGCCCGCCGGATGCTCGGCGAACCCACGACCGCCGGCACCGCGGCCACGCGCGAGCAGATCCAACAGTTGATCACTTCGCTCCAACAGCTGCGCACCGCGGAATGGCGCAGGCTCTTCATGCCTCACGTGGGACGATGAACCCGCCAATGTCGAAATTCGATCAGATAGCCAGGGCGAAGACCGCCGAGTTGCTGCACGCGACGGAGCAAGCTCCGCGAACGCTGTACGAAATCCAGCAGCTCGCGGAGCTTGCGCGCCGCGCGGTCCGGGGCGAAGCGCCGCTCGAGGAGGTGGTCCGCCGGGTCATAGCGGCGTCCCATGATCGCGAGATGATCTTCGGCGCACCTCCCGGCTATCTGGCGGCGGGCGTGCTCGTAGGCGCCCCCGAGCCCCTCCGCACGCTCTTCTGGAGCACGGCGAGCCGCGAGTTGGACGCCAGGAGCCTCGCCACGCTGCGCTCGCAGTTCCGCGAGCCCGGCCCGCCGCCCACCCTCCTGGTGGATTCGGAGGAAGCAGGCGCTGGGGAACACGAGCAGTGGGCGGTGATGGTGTACGGCACCGCCGATGAAGCAACGGGGGTCTCGGCGGTACACCGTGTCGTGCCCGGCGCGAAGCTCGTGGATCACGAGGCCGGCTTCGAGCCAGCCCTCTGGATCTTCGAAATGCCAGCGGGGGCGGACGCCAACGTCGCGTTGAGCATCGCTTCGCAAGTCGCCCAGCAAACCGGAGCACCGGCGTCCTGCGACGTCCCCGCCGCGATGGGAGCGCTCGGCCCGGACATCGTCGCGTTCTGCCGGCCCGGTGGCGTGCCCGCGCTCGGCCGCGTGGAGGGTGAACCCATGGCGCCGGTCTTCACACCACTCGATTCGGCGTAACGGCGGGCGCGGCTGAAGTCCGGAGCCCAAAAAACAAAGGCCCTGGAGTCACCGGCTTGCACCGGAAACTCCAGGGCCTTCATTTTGGTCGGGGCGACAGGATTTGAACCTGCGACCACTTGCACCCCAAGCAAGTGCGCTACCAGGCTGCGCTACGCCCCGAAAACGGCCGTCGTGAAACGGTGCGCCCTTATGCCCTCGCCGGTTTCCTGGGTCAAGCGCGAGGTGAAGGGGACCGTGGGAAAACTCACTCCTCGCCTTCTTCCATTCCCTCGTCGAAGTCCTCGCCCCGGGCCTCGGCCGCATCCGCTGCGGCCTCCTCCTGGGCGTCGATCTCCGCGTGGTTCTCCGGCGGGGCCTCTCCGTTCAGCGCGCTCTTGAGCACCTGGCTCGGCCGGAAGGTCAGCACCCGGCGCGCGCTGATTTCAATCTCCTTGCCCGTCTGCGGATTGCGCCCCACGCGCGCCTTCTTCTGGCGCACCTGGAAGTTTCCGAACCCGGAGATCTTGATCTTGTCCCCGCGCTCCAGCGTCTCCTTCACGGTGTCGAACACGAGCTCGACGATCTCCGCCGACTCCTTCTTCGAGAAGCCGACCTTCTCGTAGACCCCCTCGATGATGTCCGCTTTCGTCATGCGAGCCCTCTGACACCCGTGCTGGCCGGTGAACGCGGGGCATGGTGTCAGCCTTCCCCGAATCCTGTCAACGTCCTGACTTCACTGAGGAATTCAGGCGCGCAGGGCGGCCCCCAGCCGCTGGTTCACCTCGGTGATGATGCGCTGGTGCGCCGTGGTGACCTCCACGTCGGTCAGCGTCCGCTCGGCCGACCGGTAGCTCAGCGCGTACGCCAGGTTCTTCTTCCCCTCGGGGATGGGCTTGCCCGTGTACACGTCGAACACCAACGCGTCCTCCACCAGCGGCGCCCCTACCTCCAGGATGACCCGGCGCACCTCCTCGTTGCGCAGTTCCACCGGCACCACCACCGCCAGGTCGCGCAGCACCGCCGGGTACTTCGGCAGCGCCTCTGCCTGCGGCACCAGCCGCGCCGCCGCGTACAGCGGGTCCGTGTCCAGCTCGAACACGAACACGCCCTCGGGCAGCCCCAGCGCCTTCGTCACCCGCGGGTGCACCTCGCCCACGTGCCCCAGCACCGTCCCGTCCGAAAGCGACACCTGCGCGCAGCTGCGCGGGTGGTACGCCGGCGGCTCGGCGGGCGCGAACGTCACGCCCTCCACGTGCAGCGCGTGCAGCAGCGCCTCCACCGCGCCCTTCGCGTCGTAGAAGTCCACGCGCGCGTCCTTCTGCGTCCAGCTCCTGCCTCCCCGGACACCCCACACCAGGCCCGCCACGCGCGGCACCTCGCGCGACGCCGGGCGCATCCCCTGCCCGCCCTCGGCGTCCCGGAAGTACGCCCGCCCCGTCTCGTACAGGCCCACCGACTCCACCTGGTGGCGCACGCTGCGCGACAGGTTCTCCAGCAGGCCCGGCAACAGGCTCGTGCGCATCACCGACTGCTCGACGCTCAGCGGGTTCATCAGCGCGATGGGCGCTTCCTTCCCACCCAGCACCTCCAGCGACTTCGGCGCGACGAACGAGTAGTTCACCACCTCGTTCAGCCCCACCCCGCCCAGCGAGTGACGGAGCCGACGCTCGGCCTCCATCTGCGGCGGCTCCGGCGCCAGCGTGTCCAGGCCGCGCGGCAACCGGGCCGGGATGTTGTCGTAGCCGAACACGCGGGCGACCTCCTCCATCAGGTCCTCCTCGCGCTCCACGTCCACGCGCGCCCGAGGCACCTCGAACGTCGTCTGGCCCGCGCCGTCCTCCACCGTCTTGAACCCGAGCGCCCCGAGGATGCGCCGGCACTCCGCCTCCGGCACCGCCACGCCCAGCACCTTCTCCACCCGCCCGTAGCGCAGCGTCACCCGACGCGGCGGCTTCGGCGCGGGCTGCACGTCCACCCGCCCCGGCGCCACCGTGCCGCCCGACAGCTCCGCGATGAGCTGCGCGGCCCGGTCCAACGCCGGCAGCACCGCGTCCAGGTCCGCCCCGCGCTCGAAGCGGTGCGACGCCTCCGTGTGCAGCGCGTACCGCTTCGCCGTCCGGCGCACGCTGGAGCCCAGGAAGTGCGCGGACTCGATGACGATGCGCTTCGTCCCTTGCGTCACCTCGCTGTCCCCGCCGCCCATCACGCCCGCCAGCGCCTGCGCCCGCTCGCGGTCCGCGATGACCAGGTCGTCCGCGTCCAGCGTGCGTTCCTTGTCGTCCAGCGTGCGCAGCTTCTCGCCCGCCTTCGCGGTGCGCACGACGATCTCCTGGCCCGCCACCTTGTCCAGGTCGAACGCGTGCAGCGGCTGGCCGTACTCCAGGAGCACGAAGTTCGTGACGTCCACCACGTTGTTGATGGCGCGCACGCCGCACGCCTTCAGCCGGTCCTGCATCCACTGCGGCGACGGCTGGATGGTGACGCCCTCCACCACCCGCGCCGCGTAGCGCGGACACCGGTCCGCCGCGTCGATGCGCACCTTCACCAGCTCCGCCACCGCGCGGCCGGACTCAGCGGGCTTCGGCTCCGGCACCTTGAGCGCCGCGCCCGTCACCACGCCCACCTCGCGCGCCACGCCCAGGTGGCTGAGCGCGTCCGGCCGGTTCGGGGTGACGTTCACCTCCAGCACCGAGTCATCCAGCCCCAGCGCCTCCGCGATGGGCACGCCCAGCTTCGTGTCCGCGGGCAGGATGAGCAGACCCGCCGAGTCCTCGGTGATGCCCAGCTCCTTCGCCGAGCAGAGCATGCCGAAGCTGTCCACGCCCCGGAGCGCGGCCTGCTTGATCTCCATGCCGTTGGGCAGCTTCGCGCCCACCGTGGCCAGCGGCACCTTGTCGCCGACCTTGAAGTTCTTCGCGCCGCACACCACCTGGAACAGCGCGGAGCCGCCGATGTCCACCTGCGTGACGGACAGCTTGTCCGCGTTGGGGTGCTGCACCGACTCGCGGATCTGCGCCACCACCACGCCGCGCAGGCCCTCGCCGGGGCGCTCCACCCCTTCAATCTCCAGCCCCGCCGCGGTCAGCTTGCGCGCCAGCTCGTCCACCGACGGCGGCAGCGCCACGTAATCACCCAGCCACTTCACCGAAATCTTCACAGGTCCACCCTCTTGCCCATCCGGCTGGAATCAGAACTGCTCGAGGAAGCGCGCGTCGTTCTCGAACATCATCCGCAAGTCGTCGATGCCGTAGCGCAGCATGGCCAGGCGCTCCACGCCCATGCCGAACGCGTAGCCCGTCACCTCGTTCGGGTCGTAGCCCGCGGCGGTGAAGACGTTCGGGTGCACCATGCCGCTGCCCAGCACCTCCAGCCACCCCGTCTGCTTGCACACGCGGCAGCCCTTGCCACCGCACGACGCACAGGTGACGTCCACCTCCGCCGACGGCTCGGTGAAGGGGAAGAACGACGGACGGAAGCGCGTGCGCGTCTCCGAACCGAAGAAGGCCCGCACGAACGCGTCCAGCGTCCCCTTCAGCTCCGCGAAGCTCACGTCCTTGTCCACCAGCAGCCCCTCCACCTGGTGGAACATCGGCGTGTGCGTGATGTCCGAATCACGCCGGTACACCCGCCCCGGCATCACCGCGCGGATGGGCGGCTTGCGCGACAGCATGTGCCGCACCTGCACCGGCGACGTGTGCGTGCGAAGCAGGGACGGGCTGTCCGCCCGCTTCGCGTGCCCCAGCGTGGGCTCGTCCACGTAGAACGTGTCCTGCATGTCCCGCGCGGGGTGGTCCTTGGGCAGGTTCAGCGCCTCGAAGTTGAAGTAGTCGAGTTCAATCTCCGGCCCGACAGCCACTTCGAACCCCAGCCGCGCGAACGTGCGGACGATGTCCTCCATCGTGCGCGACACCGGGTGACGGCCTCCGGGCAGCATCGCGCGGCCCGGCAGCGTCACGTCCAGCTTCGGGCCCTTCAGCTGGGCCTCCATCGCCGCGTCCTCGGCCCGGCGCACGGCGTCTGACAGGAGCTGCTCCAGCTCCGCCTTGACGGTGTTGGCCACCTCGCCCAGCGCCCGCCGCTCGTCCGGGGGCAGCTTGCCCATGCCGCCCAGGATGGCGGACAGCTCGCCCTTCTTGCCCAGGTAGCGGATGCGCAGCGCCTCCACCTGCGAGGGCTCCGACACGCCCGCGATCTCCTGGCGCGCCGCGTCCGCCAACGCCTGCAACCGGTCTCGCATGGTCCTCTTTCCGCCTTCCATTCACACCCCGGCCGCCTTCAAGGCACCGGGCAAAAAAAAGGGCCGCCCCCTACTGGAGGCAGCCCGTTTGGCTTCAGGGGGCCGGCTTCAAAAGCCGGCCGTGTCTCAGGCTGCCTTCGCGATTTTGGCGACGGCGGCAAAGCCCGCGGGGTCCGCGATGGCCATGTCGGACAGGACCTTGCGATCCAGGCCGATCTTCGCCTTCGACAGACCGGCGATCAGCTTCGAGTACGACAGACCCACTGTGCGAGCCGCCGCGTTGATGCGGACGATCCACAGCGAGCGGAAGTTGCGCTTGCGCACCGCGCGGTCGCGGGTGGCGTAGTCCAGGGCGCGCTCGACGGCCTGGTTGGCGCGCTTGTAGCAATTCTTGCGGCGGCCGCGGAAACCCTTGGCCAGCTTGAGAATGCGATTACGACGACGACGAGCCTTGAATCCCTTTTTGACGCGCATGACACACTCCTGACTTCTTGAAGGTGACCCTGGGGTGCCGGCATCACGCCGCTCCGCCAGGACTCACGGATGGTCCAAGCCCGAGGAAAAACTCAGGCCCCGTAGGGGAACAGCTCCTTGATGACCTTCTTCGCGTCCATGTCGCGCAGGTGACCGGTGCCCCGGTTACCGCGCTTCTGCTTGGGCGACTTGGAGAAGGTAAACAGGTGCTTGCTGAAGGCCTTGCCAAACTTCACCTGGCCGCTCTTCTTCACCTGGAAGCGCTTCTTCGCGCCACTGCGGGTCTTCAACTTGGGCATGGTCCCAATCCTTCCTTCTGCTTCCTGTCGGCACGGCAGCCATCGCGGCTGACGGCGGTCGCGAAACACGGTTCGCGACGCTTTGGCGGAAGCCTCTATCACTCTTTCGGGGCGATGGGGGTAGCGTTTCCTACAGGCACCGCCGAAACCACCGCCGCCCCCCACACTATTTTCACCTACATCTACCTACCCAAACTCAGGGCAGCGCGGCTTCCTTGGCCAGGAGCGCCTCGAAGTCGGCGAGCTTCATCGACTTGAGGTCCTCGCCGCCGTAGCGACGGGGGGACACGGCGCCGGCTTCGACCTCGTTGTCACCCACCACGAGGGTGAACGGGATCTTCTGGAGCTGCGCCTCGCGGATCTTCGCGTTGAGCGTGATGCCGCGCTCGTCCAGCTCCACCCGGTAGCCCTTGGCGCGCAGCTCGTCGCGCACCTTGCGGGCGTACTCCACCTGGCGGTCCGCCACGTACACCAGCGTCGCCTGCACCGGGGCGAGCCACGCCGGGAACGCGCCGGCGAAGTGCTCGATGAGGATGGCGGTGAAGCGCTCGAAGGAGCCGAAGATGGCGCGGTGGAGGACCACCGGGCGGTGCTCGGCGTTGTCTTCGCCCACGTACGTCAGGTCGAAGCGCTCCGGGGCCAGGTAGTCCAGCTGCATGGTGCCCAGCTGCCAGCGGCGCCCGATGCTGTCGGACACCGCGAAGTCGATCTTCGGGCCGTAGAAGGCGCCGTCGCCCGGGGCCAGCTCGTACTCGAGGTTCAGCGACTCCAGCGCCGCCTTGAGCCCCTCCTCCGCGCGATCCCAGAGGGAGTCATCCCCCAGGCGCTCCGCGGGGCGCGTGGACAGCTTCACCGCGTAGGTGAGGCCCACCGCCTTGTAGACGCGATCCAACAGCTTCACGAAGCGCCGCACCTCGTCGGTGATCTGGCTCTCCATGCAGTAGATGTGCGCGTCGTCCTGGGCGAACTGGCGCACGCGGGTGAGGCCACCCAGCGAGCCCGCGGCCTCGTTGCGGTGCAGCACGTCCTGCGTGTGCAGGCGCAGGGGCAGGTCGCGGTAGCTGTGCTTCTTGAAGCCGTAGTACAGGTGGTGCGACGGGCAGTTCATCGGCTTGAGCGAGAAGTCGTGTTCGCCGGACTCGTTGTCGAGCACCAGGAACATGTTCTCCTTGTACTTGCCCCAGTGGCCGCTGGTCTCCCACAGCCCCTTGTTGAACATCAGGGGCGTCTTGATCTCCACGTAGCCGTCACCGGCCGTGAGCCCGCGCATCCAGTCCGACAGCGTCTGGTACATCGCGGTGCCCTTGGGCGTCCAGAAGGCCGCGCCGGGGGCGTACGGGTGGAAGTGGAAGAGGTCCAGCTCCTTGCCCAGCTTGCGGTGGTCGCGCTTGCGGGCCTCTTCAATGCGCGTGAGGTACGCGTCCAGCGCCTTCTTGTCGAAGAAGGCCGTGCCGTAGACGCGCTGGAGCATCGGGTTGCGGTGGTCACCGCGCCAGTACGCGCCGCTGGAGGAGAGGATCTTGATGACGCCGATCTTCCCGGTGCTGGGCGCGTGGGGCCCCAGGCAGAAGTCCACCCAGTCGCCGTGGGTGTAGAGCGTGAGCGTCTTGGCGCCCTTGGCGGCGATGTCGCGGACGATCTCCACCTTGAACTTCTCGCCCTTCTCCTCGAAGAGACGCACCGCGTCCTCCATGGAGACTTCGGTGCGCACGAAGGGCATGTCCTGCTTGAGTTCGGCGTTGGCGGCCGCTTCGATCTTCTCCAGCTCCTCCGGCGTGAAGGGCTTCTCGCGGAAGAAGTCGTAGTAGAAGCCCTCCTCCGTCGCGGGACCGATGGTCACCTGCGTGCCGGGGAACAGGCGCTGCACGGCGCTGGCGACGACGTGCGCGGCGTCGTGGCGGATGAGGTCCAGGCCTTCGGGGCTCTTGGGCGTGAAGATCTGCAGCTTCGCGTCCTCGTCGAGCGTGCGCGTCAGGTCGACGTCCTGGCCGTTCACCCGCGCGAACAGGGCCGCCTTCGCGAGCCCCACGCCGATGCTGCCCTTCACGAAGTCCAGGATGGTCGTGCCCCGGGCGGTCTGCTTCTGACTGCCGTCGGGGAGCGTCACCGTGATGGATTCGGACATGGCTTGAAAACCCCTGCGCTGGAAAAGCCACGGGCGGCAGGCTTTTTGAAAAGCCGGCCGCCCGCGAGATGGAACGCTTACTGTGATGGGTCGTAGTGGGATCGAACCACTGACCCCTACCGTGTCAAGGTAGTGCTCTACCGCTGAGCTAACGACCCGTCGTGCGGATGGGCGCGGGGAATAACAGCGGGCTCCCACACCTGTCAAGGAAACACGAACGAGGGGGCCTTCTCTTCCCGACGTTCGTCACCCCCACCTACCCCGCTTCCTCCAACAACGCCCGGATGCGTTTCATCACCGCATCGAACATGGCGGGGGTCAGCCTCCCCGTCTGGGTGTTCTGCTGGCTGACGTGGTAGCTGCCCACGAGCCATCGGCCGTCCGGCAGCCGGAACTCCGCCCCGTGGCCGAACGCGGGCCGGGGGGCAGGCAGGACGTTGCCCACCCGCACCGCTGAGGCCAGCGCGGCGTTCCACCCGATGGCGCCCAGGGCGAGCAGCACCCGGCCCGGCAAGAGCGCCATCTCCCGGTCGAGGAAGGGCGCGCACCGGGCCAACTCCTCCGGCAGGGGCTTGTTGTCTGGCGGCGCACACCGGGCGGCGGCGACGATGAAGGCGTCCTTCAACTGGAGCCCATCGTCCCGGCGCTCGCTGTGGGGCTGGGAGGCGAAGCCCGCCCGGTGGAGGCCTGCGAAGAGGAAGTCGCCGGAGCGGTCCCCCGTGAACATCCGC
This sequence comes from Corallococcus sicarius, assembly GCF_003611735.1. Classification (GTDB taxonomy): domain Bacteria; phylum Myxococcota; class Myxococcia; order Myxococcales; family Myxococcaceae; genus Corallococcus; species Corallococcus sicarius. Next base: position 32,667 of record NZ_RAWG01000007.1, read on the forward strand.
CCCGTCCGATTGGCCCCGTGCGCGGCGGGCGCGAGCCCCACGATGATCAGCCGGGCCTTGGGGTCGCCGAAGCCGGGCACGGGCTTCCCCCAGTAGTCCCAGTCGCGGTAGGCCCGGCGCTTCACCCGGGCGACTTCTTCCCGCCATTCCACGAGCCGGGGGCAGGCCCGGCACACGACAATCTCCCGGTGCAGGGCTTCCAGCTTCGTCACGGCGCGCGGGCTCCCCCCTTGTAGAGGTCGGTGCGGCGGTAGCGCTGGATGACCACGCTGAGGACGACCTTGAGGATGGCGCTGGCCGGGACCGCCAGGATGATGCCCACGAAGCCGAACAGCTCCCCGAACGCGAGCACGGCGAGGATGACCGCCACCGGCGCCAGGCCCACCTTCTCACCCACGACGCGCGGGGTGATGACGAAGCCTTCCAGGAGCTGCCCCACGACGAAGGTCGTCACCACCACCGCGAGCTGCCACGGCCCCTGCCACGACAGCAGCACGCCCAGGAGCGCGAGCACCACGCCGATGCCCGTGCCCAGGTAGGGCACCATGTTGCCGAAGCCCGCGATGAGGCCAATGGCGATGGCCAGGTCGATGCGCGCCAGGGACAGCCCTACCGCGTAGATGACCGACAGGATGGCGCCCACGGTGAGCTGGCCCTGCACGAAGGCGGACAGCACCTCGTCCACCTCGCGGAAGCGCTGGGTCAACAGCCCCGCCGAGCGGCGCGGCAGCAGGTCCTGGATGCTTCCCATGAGGCGCGGGTAGTCCTGCAGGAAGAAGAACGCCAGCACCGGCACCACCGACAGGCCCAGCAGCGTGGTGGCGAAGCGCGCGGTGTTGCCGGCGAAGCTCGCCACCAGCCGCGCCGCCGTGGGGCCCGCGCTCTGGAGCAGCTCGGAGGCCTTCTCGCCCAGCTCCGCGGTGCGCTGGCTCACGAGCTCCGGCAGCGACACGCCCAGGAGCGACTCCACCTGCGGAACCACCTGGGTGCTGGCGCGCTGGAAGAAGCCGGGCAGCTTCGCCGCCTCGTCGCGGAACACCGGCACCAGGTACAGGCCCGCGCCCACCATCAGCAGCGTGCCCGCGAAGAACAGCACGGACGTGCCCAGCGTGCGGTCCAGGCCGCGCTTCTCCAGCAGCGTCACCAGGGGGTTGAACGCGTACGCGCCCGTCAGCGCCAGCAGCACCGGCACCGCCACCCCGCCGAACACGGACAGCAGCGCGAATACCAGCGCCAGCGAGCCCACCATCAGGCCGGACCACACGAAGTCCACCCGGCGGGCCTCCGCCTCGTCCAGGGCCCCGGGGTCACCGGCCGGTGGCACGGGCTCCGGGTTCACCACATGCAGCACCGGGAACACATCCGGGGACGCGGCGGGTTCCGGGGCCTTCACCGCGCGCTCACTGCCTCTCTTGCGACGTCCGATGACCGCCTCCTGTCCCCGCGCATCCTACGGCGTCTTGGGGTCCTGATTGCGCTGGACGAACTTGCCGAAGGCGTCGCCCGCCACCTTGCGGTCCAGGTCGCCGACCTGCGGCCGGCCGAGCTCCGCGTCCACCACGACCTGATCGTTCGCCTGGAGCTGGATGAACTTCTCCGTCCACTGCTCCAGCGTCACCTCGTGGGGTCCCGGCACCTCGGTGCGCTCGCCGGGTTTCGCCTTCTTCGCCTCGCCGGGCTTCACCGGCAGCCGCGCCGTCACCTGCACGTTGCCCTCCGACACCTGCACCAGCGTGCGCGGCGAGAGGGCGCCCATCACCTTGGGAGCGGCGGCGTCCACCCGGAAGCGCGTGCCCCGGACGCCCGCGACCGCGCGGTCCGTCTCCACCTCGAACTTCGCCTGGGAGCCCGCGAGCGCCTTCTTCACGCTCGCCCAGACCTTGCCCAGGCCCAGCTTCGCCACGAAGCCCTTGCGATCCTGGCCCTCGAAGTCCGCCTCGCTGATGAACAGCCGGCTGCCCTCGCCCACCATCAGCACGCTGCCGTCGTTGAGGGTCAGCTTGAGGTTGGACTTCGGACCGACCTCCAGCGTGTCCTTCACCTCCACGTCCGCGCCCACCGCCAGCGGCTGAGCCACACCGCCCTCGGGCAGGCGCGTCGCGGTGCCCTCCAGCACGTCCACCCGGCCAATGGCCCCGAACGCCAGCCCTGGCAACAGGCCCGCGAGGAGCACCGCCCACGTCGTGCGCTGTCGCTTCACGGAGCACCTCCGCCCGCCTCGGGCACGACGGGGCGAAGCTTGACCTTCAGCGTCACCCGCGCCCCGCTGGGCTCGTAGTAGGTCGTGTAGGGCCAGTACCCGCGCTTCTTGACCTCGACCTGGTGGAAACCCGCCTCGCCCAGGCGCAGGCTGCGGGACACGCCGGAGAAGTCGCTGCATGTGCCCTGCTGCACGCCGTCCAGCAGTACCTCGGCGTCCGCGGGTTCACACCGCATCACCAGGTCGCCGCGATTGCTCTCCGCGGAGGCCATCAGCTCGCGGGCCCGGGCCATCGTCGCGGGCTGATCCGCGTCCTGCTTCGCCGCACAGGCGCCCAGCAGCGCCGACGCCAGCGCGAGCACCGCTGCACACCGGAGTCGCATCACGGCGCCACGGTCAGCTCGACGGTGTTCGCCGTCACGCCCGTCACCAACACCTTGCGCTTCTGGAACGTCTTGCCCCCGAGCTGCCCGGCAAGCTCATCCGTGCCGCCCAGGAACGTGAGGTCGAAGCGCGTCGCCTCCTTGCCGAAGGTCGCCTTGCCGGGCTCGCCCTTGAGGCCCGTGAGCGACTCCGCCAGCACCTTGCGGAACGCCTGCACCGCCGCGTAGTCCTTCAGGCCCAGCACGGTCATCGACACGCGGTTGCCGTCCTGCTGCGAGGCGCGCACGTACTCGATGACGGGGGCCCGGACCTCGGTGACGATGCGCTGGCCGCGCCGACGGGCGATCTCATACGCGGTCCGGTCGTAGGAGATGACCGCCTTCGACGGCCCGCCCAGGTCGTCCGGCCCGGACGCGAACTTCCCCGCCACCTTCGCGAGCTGGCTGCCGTTGTCCGTCGCGAACACCGCGAGGTCGTACTCGCCGGACACGGAGAAGACGAGCTGACGGCCCTGCGCGTCCACCTCCGGGATGATGCCGTTGACCGTGGGCGGCTGCTGCCGGAACACCACCGTGCCGTAGAGGATGTAGTCCGCGCGGCTCAGGTCGCCAATCTCCTTGGCCTCCGTGGCCGACAGCGCCACGCCCGGCAGGAGCCGCACCTTGCCCGCGGCGAAGTGCGGGTCGATGATCGTCCACTGGTCCTGCTTGAAGGCCTCCGTCAGCACCGTGGCGAACAGGCCGCCGTTCGTGACGACGCCCTTCGGATCCACCGTCTGCTCCTGCGTCAGGATGACGAGCTTCGGGCTGCCCAGCCGGCGGATCAGCGCCTGCACCGCCTGGAGATCCTTGTCGAGCTGCTCCGTGCCCACCTCCGCGCGCACGGTCACCTTCGCGACGTCGGCCAGCACCTCGCGGCCCAGCACGTCGTAGCGGCGCACGTAGCCGGCGCTGTTCGTGAAGACGCGGTCGCTGATCAACTGGCTGTTCGCGGTGAGCGTGTCCGCGGAGACCATTACCCCGGCCACCTGCTCCACCGCCTCGCGCAGCGCGGCGGCCTTCGCCTCGTTGAACGCCTTGTCCACGTTGCCGCCCACGATGGCGGCCTCGCCCGAGGCCTCCTTCACCACCACACCGGGAGGCAGCGCGGGCTTGGGCGCGGCGGCCAGCGCCGTGGTCGCGAGGAACACGCAGAGCGCGGAGAGCTTCAGGGGCATGGTCGTTCCTCGGACCTTGGCGCTACTGCGTGACGATGGCGACCCGACCCTCGGCCAGGAAGCGCGTGTTCGCCTCGGTGAGCGCGCGAGCACCTTCCGCGTTCAGGACCAGGTCGGAGCCCTGCAGCTGCGCGGCCTTCACCACCAGCGGCTTGTCGCCCACCAGCGCGGCCTTCCGGGCAGCGTCCAGGCTCTCGTACCAGGCCGCCACGCCCGTCGCTCCGCGCGCCTCGTCCGTGAGCACCGTCGCGGCGTAGAGCGCCTTGCCGGCCGCGTCCACCAGTCGGGGCGCGAGCACCGGCTTCAGGCCCAGGCCGCGCGCGTCCACCACGAGGCCGGTGTACTTCTTCGCGCCCTCGGCATTGAGCACGATGGCCGCGTCCTGCGCGGGGATCAGCGCCGCGGAGAGCGCCGCGAGCGGCACCTCCACGTCCAGCTCCACGCCGCTGTCGGAGAAGTAGCGCTTGGCCACGACCTTGTAGCCGCGGATGGCACCCTCGACGCGGCCCTTCACCTCGTCGCGCGCCCACTCGTCGCCCACGGTGCGGCCCGCGCTCACCTGGATGCCCTTGGCCTGCTCCAGCAGGTTGCGGAACGCGTCCAGCTTCGCGGCGCGCTCGGCGCCCAGGCGGGCCTGTGCGGGGTTGGCGGCCTTGAGGTCCGGCGCACCGGAGCCCGTGGCGCGCAGGACCTGGCCTTCCCAGTTGATGCCCGGCGCGGTGGTGGCGCGCGGGGCTTCCACGGCAGCGGGTGTGGCGGGTGCGGCGCCCTTCGCGTCCTTGCCCTGGCCCAGCGCCGTCAGCGGCACGACCAGCAACAATCCCCACAGCGAACGCGTCACGGAGCACTCCTCCCGCGGTCGCCGTGGATCCGGCGAGCGCACAGGAAAACGTCTCCGGTCATTCAAGGGGGCCACTCCGCGCGAAGTCAAGGCGACCCGGGGGATGGGCCGATGTCGCTCGCGCTCACTGCGAACCGCCGGTGGCACCGCGTAATCGCGGTGGCACACGCGCGGGGTAACACCTCGCGTCAGTTCTCGTTCGCGTGACGGTCGACGTAGGCGTCGATCATCTTGCGGTGCCGCTCGGTGAGGAGCGTGAAGCGCACGCCCGACTGCTCGCGGCGGCCCAACTCCTTCCACTCGCGTACGACTTCACCCTCGGCGTAGATGATCTCCTCGGAGCCGGGGAGCTGGAACTGGAGGCCCACGCGACGCGCGTCGTTCTGGGGCTCGATGAGGCGGGACAGGCTCACGCCTTCCTGGCTGATGTCCGCAGCGCGGGTCATGTACGGCACGCCGCCCATGTACTTGTTGAGGTAGATGTCCAGGGGCGCCCGATTGGCCTTCCGCTTCTCGCTCATTGGCTCATGACCTCCAGCAGGTGCAACAGGCCGCTTCGGGGGTGAAGCGACCTGAAGGCACAGTACGGTCAGTCGTCATGCGCGCAAGAAAACGACGCCCGGCCACCGCGATAGGCGGGCCTGCAGGCGCCGCGTTTTTCCGCTCGCTGGATTCTTCGCATTGGCCTGTGCGTGCGAAGGATGATCGGCAGCGGATGAGGCACCCTATAGTCGCCCCATGTTCGTGAAAGGCGGAAGCATGCGTATGCAGTGGATGGCGGCCCTGGTGATCGCGCTCGGTGTCCCGGGCTTCGCCCAGGCCCAGGCCCCGACCAAGAACTCCAAGCCGGCCGCCGCGCCCGAGGCCGCCGCGAAGGCGCCCCCCGCGGAGCTCAAGTCAGAGGATCAGAAGCTGATCTATTCGCTCGGGTTGTCGCTGGGCCAGAACGTCACGGCGCTCGCCCTGACGCCCGAGGAGATCCAGCTCCTCCAGCGCGGCATCCAGGACGCGCTCTCCGGCACGCCGCCCATGGACCCCAAGGAGCTCACCCCGAAGCTCCAGGTCCTGGCCCGCTCGCGCCAGGCCCAGGTCAACGTCGCCACCCTGGACCGCGCATCCAAGGAGGCCGGCGCCACGCGGCTGCCCTCCGGCGTCATCTACCGCGAGCTCAAGGCCGGCACCGGCAAGGTCCCCCGCGCCTCCGACACCGTGAAGGTGCACTACCGGGGCACGCTCGTGGACGGCTCGGAGTTCGACAGCTCCTACTCGCGCGGCATGCCGGCGGAGTTCCCGCTCAACGGCGTCATCCCCTGCTGGACCCAGGGCGTGCAGAAGATGAAGGTCGGCGCCAAGGCGAAGCTCACCTGCCCCGCCAGCACCGCCTACGGCGAGCGGCCGCCCACCGGCTCGCGCATCCCGCCCAACGCCGTGCTCCAGTTCGACGTGGAGCTGGTGGACGTGCCCGGCAACACCGCCGTCAGCCCGTAGGCCCGGAGGCGACAACGGGGGCCCGCGCAACACGGGCCCCCGCAGCGAACGTCACAGCACCGACGAGCGCACCGACCGACCGTCGAAGGGCGGGTCGGCCATGATGGCCTGGGCCATCCGATCCGCGAAGGAGCGCCCCTCCTTCGCGAAGGAGGCGGTCTCCTCGTCGTTCAGGAGCACGCGCACCTCGAACTGGACGATGCCGCCCACCAGGACCTCGATGGACAGCGCCCCGTCCCTGCCGCGCAGCACGCGGTACAGGAGCGGGCTCTGGAGCACCACCTCTTCATCGCTCATGGGATCTCCGCCACCTGCGCATCCGCCACCGGGGCATTGATGACCATCACCTCCGGCACGCCGCCGGACGTGTAGCCGCCGAACTTGAAGCAGTCCTTCTCATCGGGCGTGGTGCACTTCCACACGCCCGGATCCGCCTCCACCGGCAGCCGCGTGCAGACCTTCTGCGCCCCCAGGTCCAGCGTCATCATCCGCAGCGGACCCTCGAAGTTCGCCGCCGGCAGGCCCAGCTCATGCCCCAGCACCGCGGGGTCGTGCTTGCCGTCCGGCGTCTTCGCCTTCTCCACCGCGCCCTGGATCCTGGCCGCCGGCGCCGCGAAGAGGTAGCAGGCCACGTCGTTGCAGCGGCCGAAGTTCTTCGCGCCCGTCTGCACCACGAACTTCTGGTACGCGCTGTCCGTCATCAGCCACGACACCTTGCGGTCAGCGAAGTTCTTCTCCACGTGCTGATCAATCCCGTAGGGGCTCGCCAGCGCGTCCGCCTCCTTCGAGATGCCCTTCTGCGTGTCGTCACAGTTCTCCACCAGCGACGCGGCCGGAGGAGGCGTCGGCTTCGTCCCACCCCTCATCGAGGCACAGCCGACCACGGTGGACAACGAGCCCAACAGCAATGCGCGGAAAACAGGATTCACGGTCATTCCTCCAGTAGACGTCAAAGAAGAAATGCCCGGATATCACAGCGCCTTGGCGGTGGCCTTCAACAAAGACTCCGCGCTGACGGGCGCCCCGGTGGCGTGGCGCATCCATTCGTCCGGCGTGACGGAGCCGAAGGTGGCCATGCGCTCGAATTCCGCGCCCAGCGGCCCGTGCTGCTTCAGGTGCTCTTCAATCTGGAACGCGATGAGGTGCCCGAGCGGGTAGTCCGGCAGGTACAGCGGGTAGCTGATCATGTGGCTGTAGATGCCGAGCAGCGGGCTGTCCTTCCGCCCCAGCACCGGCGCGTAGTACTGGTTCCACACGTCGCGCGACACCTGGCCCACCGCCTCGCGGAGCTGCTCGGGCGTGGCGTCCGGGTGCTCGTACATCCAGTGCCACGTGGCCATGTCCACCAGGGCCACGCCGGCGATCTCCCACGACTGCCAGAAGTCATTGAGCACGCGCTCGCGCTCGCTGGCCGCGTCAGGCTGGCCCAGGCCCAGCAGCTCCAGGTCGCGCGCCTGGAAGACGAAGGCCAGGGCCTCCGTGAACGCGTTGTTGGGGACGCCGGACAGGAGCGTGTGGTCCACCTGGTACAGGCTGAAGACCTGCTCCACGTTGTGCCCCAGCTCGTGCACCGCGATGTTGTAGCCCTTGTAGTCCATGCCCCCCTTCTCCACGCGCGTGCGCAGGCGGGGGAAGTCGCCCCGGCGCAGCGCCTGCTGGGCATGGCCCGCGCCCCGGGACGCGTCCACGCGGATGTACGAGGCGAGCGTGTCCGCCTTCTCCTTCGTGAAGCCCAGGCCCTGGAGGATGCGGGGGATGTCGCGCGCGAACGCGTCCGCCGTGGGGTAGCGCTTGCGCGTGAGGGCATCCAGCTGCGCCTCCGGCACCTTCGCGCCCGGACGGAAGCCGGGGTACCAGAGGTCCTGCGGCTCCAGTGGGCGGCCCAGCCGGGACTCGATGAGCTTCGCCACGCGCGGCACCAGCGGCGACGCGAGCAGCTCCGTCAAGAGCGCGCGCACCCGCTCCTCCGGCAGGCCCCGGTCCAATTCGAAGCTGCGCGCGATGCGCGTGGGGGCCACGGGCGAGTACGGATCCGCGCGCCGCGACGCCTGGAAGGTCGCGAGCAGCCGCGCGTAGCGCGTGTCCGGCTCCGGCGCGACGTCCGCCTTCACGCTGGAGCCAGACTCGCGCTCCGGCGCGTTCGGCTCCACCGACTCCGGCGGGGCCACCGTCACGGCGTTGGTGAACGGATCCCAGTCCACGCGCGGGTTGTTGATGACGGCGGCGGGGAGGGTCTGCGTGACGATGCGCTCCATCACCTGGACGATCATCCGCTGCTTCGCCAGCCCCTTCGCGTCGGTGTAGTCCGCCTTCAATTCGTCGCGCAGGTTCCAGTGGCTGATGAGCCGCAGGCCCTGCGGGAACAGGCGCTGGCCCTTCGCGTCCACCAGGTGGTGCATCCAGATGTTGTATTCGGCGATGTAGAGGTTCGCGTCCGCGATGGCGCGCGACACCTGCTGCTCCACCTCCGCGGGCACGCGCCGGTTGAAGCGCGACGCGAGCTTCGCCTCCGCCCACTGCCGCCGCGTCCACGTCGGGCCCGCCTTCGCGCGCTCGGCCAGCGTGGTGAGCGGGAAGTTGAGCAGCACGACGAAGCCCGGCTTCGCCTGGAACAGGTCCGACGTGACGTTGGAGGACGGGTCATACGCCGCGAGCAGCGACTCCACCGGCAGCAGCGGCCCCAGGTCCAGGTCCGTGAACCACTGGAGCTCCCGCCCCAGCTCGTTCATGTGACCGTCCAGCTGTTCGAACAGGCGCTCCAGGCGCCCGAACGTCGCGTCCAGCTGCGGGCCCCCGGGCAGGAACTGCTCGCGCGCGAAGGCCGCCAGGTCCCCGTCCTCCGGGCGCCACAGCGCGGCCACCTGCTCCACGCCGCGCTCGATGCGGGCCTTCTGGGACTCGCCGTGCTTCGCCACCAGCTCCAACTTCAGCGCGGCCAGGGCCTCCTTGGACACCTGCGCGGAAGGAGCGGCACTGACGCGGGCGGCCGAGGCAGCGGGCGCGGTGGGCGTGGAGGCGGTGGCGCAGCCGAGGCCGGCCACGAGCGGGAGGAGGCGCAGGCGCGAGAAGCGCGACGGACGGGCGGGCATGGGGGCTCCGGAAAATACAGAAGGCCCGACCCCGGAAAGGATCGGACCTTCTGGTGAATCACGTAGTCGTCAGGATGACGACGACGGGCTCAGATGGGGCGAACGTTCTGCGCCTGCAGGCCCTTGGGGCCCTTGGCGACGTCGAACTCCACCTTCTGGCCTTCGGCCAGCGAGCGGAAGCCGTCCGCCTGGATGGACGTGTGGTGGCAGAAGAGATCCTCGCCGCCGCCGTCCTGCGTGATGAAACCGAAGCCCTTCGCATCGTTGAACCACTTCACGGTACCGGTAGCCATAAGCCTGTTCTTCTTTCCATCGCGGACAGGAAAAGTCGCCGTCCGGCCCTACAGAGAGTCAACCCTACAAGACGGGCGCACAGTAGGCCCGTGCTCCGGGAGATGTCCACCCCCCTCTTTACCTTCCGTCACACTTTGTACCCTTGTCGGTAGGGCGGACGTGCGGCCGGAAACACAAAAGGCCCGACCCTGGAATGGATCGGACCTTCTGGCGAATCAAGAAGTCGTCAGGGTGACGACAGGTGTTCAGACGCCGCGAACGTTCTGCGCCTGCAGGCCCTTGGGGCCCTTGGTGACTTCGAACTCCACCTTCTGGCCCTCGGCCAGCGAGCGGAAGCCGTCCATGTTGATGGCGGTGTGGTGGCAGAACACGTCCTCGCCCCCGCCGTCCTGGGTGATGAAGCCGAAGCCCTTCGCATCGTTGAACCACTTCACGGTACCGGTCGCCATTGCCTTGTTCTTCTTTCCATCGCGGACAGGAAGAGTCGCCGTCCGGTCCCACAGAGAGGTTCGTCCCTACAAGACGGGCGGAAGCCTAGACGCCCCTCGCTGAACCTGTCTACTCCCCGGCCAGGCTACCAACCGCACTTCTGGCCCTTGTTCTGCTCCTGCAGCCAACGACGCAGCGGGGCGAAGTACTCGAGCATCGGCGTGGCATCCATCTGCTTGCCGCCCGTCATCGCGGCCATGGCCTCCGGCCACGGCTTGCTCGCGCCCAGCTCCAGCATCGCCTGGAGCCGCTGGCCCGCCGCCTTGTTGCCGTAGATGGAGCACTCGTTGAGCGGGCCCTTGATGCCGGCCGCCTCGCACAGCGACTTGTGGAACTGGAACTGGAGGATGCGCGCGAGGAAGTAGCGCGTGTACGGGACGTTGGCCGGCACGTGGTACTTGGCGCCCGCGTCGAAGTCCTGCTCCGTGCGGGCCACCGGCGCGCCGACGCCCTGGTACTTCTGGCGCAGCTCCCACCAGCTCTTGTTGTAGTCCGAAGGCTTCACCTTGCCGCTGAAGACGTCCCAGCGCCACTGGTCCACGAGCAGGCCGAAGGGCAGGAAGGCCACCTTCTCCAGCGCGTCCTTGAGCTGGAGGTTGATGACGTTCTTCTCGTTCTTCTCCACCGCGCTCAAGAGGCCCGCCTGCTGCAGGTAGCCCGGGGTGATGGAGAGCGTGAGCGCGTCGCCAATGGCCTCGTGGAAGCCGTCGTTGGCGCCGGCCTGAAAGAGGACGGGGAGCTTGTAGTAGTACGTGTAGTAGTAGTTGTGGCCCAGCTCGTGGTGGATGGTGACCAGGTCCTCCTCGGTGGGCTTGATGCACATCTTGATGCGCAGGTCGTTCTCGTACGTCACGTCCCACGCGGACGCGTGGCAGACGACGTCGCGGTCCTTCGGCTTGGTGAACTGCGAGCGCTCCCAGAAGGTCTGCGGCAGCGGCTTGAGGCCCAGCGAGGTGAAGAACTTCTCCCCCAGCTTCACCATCTTCTGCGGGTCATGGCCCTGCTTCACCAGCGTGGCGCCGACGTCCAGGTTGGCCTGGCCGGGGAACGGCTCCACCAGCGGGTAGATGTTGTTCCACTCCTGCGCCCACATGTTGCCCAAGAGGTGCGCGGGGATGGGCTTGCCAGCGGGGACCTTCGCCTCGCCGTACTGCTTCGCGAGCCGGCCGCGCACGTAGCAGTGCAGCTCGTCGTACATGGGCTTCACCTGGCCCCAGAGCCGCTGCGCCTCCTGCTCGAACTCCGCGGGCGGCATGTCGTACGACGAGCGCCAGAGCGTGCCCAGGTCGTTGAAGCCGATGTCCTTCGCGCCCGCGTTGGAGAGGTTGACCAGCTGCGAGTACAGCGGCCGCATGGGGCGGCTGATGGAGTGCCAGCCCTGCCACGCGTCGAGCAGCGCGTCCGCGTCACGGCTCTCCGCCATCACGTCGGACAGCTCCTCCAGGTCGCGGCACTTCCCCTTGCCGTCCTTGCCGCAGTACTTGCCCTTGCCATAGATGCCCTCGAGCTTCGCGGCGGTGGAGGCCAGCTCCGCGCGCTGCGTGGCGTTGGCCGGGGCGGGCAGCGTCTGGGAGACGCGCAAGAGGTGCAGCATGCGCGCGGTGTCCGCGTCCAGCTTCAGCCCGTCGAAGCGGCGCGACTCCTTGATGGCGCCGTTGACGTAGGCCATCACCTCTTCGTTGATGGACGCGGCGTTCCGCTCCGTGTCGTCGGTGATGTACGTGCTCTTGATCCACTCGGCGGTGGCCTGCCGGGTCCAGAGCTTCTTCAGGTCCGCGTTCAGCTTCGCGGCGAACTGCTTCGCCTCCGCGGGGGTGGCCTTGGCGGCGGGAGCAGGGGTGGCCGGAGCAGGCGTGGCCTTGGCGGGCGTCGCTTGCGCGCCCGCGGTGGTGGCCGCGAGCGACAGGGCGGCGAGGGCCGCGCGCATCAGGGGCTGCAGGAAGGGGGTGCGGGTCATGGGCGCGGACACTATGGGAAGTGCCCCGCGCTCGCACCCGCGAAGTCAGGGGGTCCGCGCGCCCTGCTCCCTGGGTGAACGGCGGGGCCCCGCGTTCTGACGCAGCGCAAAAACGGTTCCACCACGGCAGCGTGTTCACCGGGTGCGAGCCGAACGGGATGAGCGACGAGCCGATGCGGAAGACCTGGATGCCGTGGGCCTCGTTGAAGCGCAGCAGCTGCTCCAGCTCCTCCCATGCCCGAAAGGTCGCCCCGTCCGGGTGCGATGCCCGGCGTCTCGGTCCATTCCCAGCGGGCTGAACGGAGGGCAGGCGGCCACGACAGCCGCTCCCTGCCGCGCAGCTACAGGGAGTCACAGTTTTCAACCATGCTGCTGGGACACACCAGGGACCCGCTTTGGCCCGTGCCGGAGGCGGCTTTGACGGAGGCGCGGGCGTTCCTGGAGGGGTGCCGGGGCCGACCCGTCCTCGTCGTGCCGCACCCGGACGTGGATGGACTCGCCTCCGGGGTGCTGATGCTGCGCGCGCTCCAGTCGCTGGGATCCCGCCCGACGGCACGGCTGCCAGGCAAGGGGGAGGACCTGCACACCCCGTCCTTCCTGGAGCGGCTGGGCACGTTCCCGGCGGAGGCGCTGGTGGTGCTCAACACGGGCAGCCGCGGCGGAGGGCCGCTGCTCAAGGGCGTCCCCACGCTCGTCGTGGAGCGCGGCGACCGTTTCGCATCCGACGGGTATCCACCTGAAGCGAGGGTCCTGACGACGCGCGGCCACGAGCCCGTCGCCAACACCAGCCTGCTTACGTACGTCCTGACGTCCCCCTTCATCGTGCCCGGTCCGCTGGAGTGGCTGGCCGTGTTGGGAACGGTGGCGGCCCTGGGGGTGGATGCGCCGATGCCCTACCTCAAGGACGCGCTGCGGCGGGCGAAGCGCACGGCGACGCTGGAGGCGGTGTCGCTGCTGAACGCGGCGTGTCGCTCCCACCGTGTCGCGACCCCGCTGGCGATGCAGGTGTTGCTGCGGGCGGGCAGCGCGTCGGACATCCTCGAAAGCCGCGTGCTGGGCGTGGATGCGCTGCGCGACTGTCGCCTGGAGGTCCAACGCGAGGTCGCCCGGTGCGCGAAGACGCCGCCGCGCTTCGCGGGCAACCGCGTGCTCCTGATGTTCAGCTCCGAGGCGCAGGTGCATCCGCTGGTCGCGGTGCGCTGGTCGCAGCGCATGCCGGACCACGTCGTCATCGTCGCCAACACGGGCTACCAGCCGGACCGCGTGGACTTCACGCTGAGGAGCCGCGCGCCCATGGACCTGGGCGGCCTGATGCGGAGCGGTGAACCGGCGTCCCAGGAAGAGGTCTGCGAGGACGGCTCGTCGCGCCATGTCACGGGCGGCAGCCTGCCTCCCGCGGACTTCCTCCGACTGCTCGAAGGCATGGGCTTCCGGGGGCTGAGCGGCCTCGACGTGGAGCGGCGCGGCGTCGCACCGGGATGACGGGGAGATGATTGCGATATGACGCGGCGGATGCTTCGCGCCCTCCCCGCCCTCCTCCTCTCGCTGTGCCTCGCCTGCGGTTCGACGTCCGAGGATCCACCCACTCCCGGTGGCGAGCACTGCGCGCGGTTCGCGTTCACGCTGTCGGACGATTCGACAGCCAGCCACGTGAGTTCGTGCAGCAGCACCGCCTGCGGCAACGGCGAGAACCCGCCCAACTCCGGGCCGCACTGCAACACCTGGCTGTCGTGCCGCGGCTACACCACGGAGCAGCCGCGCTGCGCGTGGCTGCACAACCTGGAGCACGGGCACGCGGTGTTCCTCTACAACTGCCCGGAGGAAGGCGGCTGCCCGGACGAGGTCGCGAAGCTGGAGGCCGTGCGAGCCCAGGCCACCCCGACGAGCAACGGCATCCCCCGCGCCCTCGTCGCCCCGGACGCGCAGCTTCCCAAGCGCTTCGCCGCGCTGCTGTGGCGTCGCACGTACCTGATGGACACCGTGGATCCGGAAGCGCTCGAGTGCCTGCTCGCGCTCCAGGACAAGGACGCGCCCGAGCCGAACCTGGGCTGCCTTCCCTGAGCATGACGGGGGCTCGCGCCATGGCCCGGTGAGCTGCCGGCCAGGGGGGCGAAGCTGTCGAAGCCGGAAGGCATTGAGGAGGCGAAGCGTACTAGCGCCTCCATGACCAACCCCATTCGACGCGCCCTCGCGGCGCTGCTGACGCTGACGTGCCTTGGGGCGATGTCAGCCCACGCCGCGGGTGTGCAGGGCCCCGTGCCCCCCGTCTTCCAGAACCGCTTGATGGTGGGCCTCTTCGAGGAGGCCGGCCAGAACTGGATGCGTGACAGCGACGTCCCCTGGGATGCGCGCTACCGCTACTTCACCAAGGGCTGGGCGGACAACTGGGGCTACGGCGCCCGCGATGGCAGCTGGGCCGCCAGCTTCTTCACCGAGACGAAGGCGCAGGGCTATGTCCCCGTCGTCACCTACTACCAGCTCTTCGGAGAGCCCGGCGGCGGCGAGCAGGAGACGCTGGCGAAGCTGAAGAACGCCAGCACCATGCGCTCCTACTTCGAGGACGTGAAGCTGCTCCTCCAGCGCGCGAAGACCTACGGCGGTCCCGTCGTCGTGCACGTAGAGCCGGACGCCGTCGGCTTCCTCCAGTTCCAGACGGCCTCCAACCCCGGTGCGTACGCGGCGATCGCCGCCTCGGGGATGCCGGAGCTCGCGGGCCTGCCCAACACCGTGGCCGGCTGGAGCCTGGCGTTCCTCCAGCTGCGCAAGGCCGTGGGCGCGAACAACGTCGTGCTCGGCCTGCACATCTCCGCGTGGGCCAGCGGCAAGGACCTCGTCTACAACTCCCTCACGGATCCGCTCCAGCCGGAGGTCGACAAGGTCGTCAACTTCCTCAAGCCGATGGGGCTCGCCGCCAACGTGACGGGCTCCACCTACGACGTGCTCTTTGGCGACCCGTTGGATCGCGACGCGGACTTCTACCGGCTCACGCGCGGCGAGGACCACCTCTGGAGCATGAGCGACACGGCGTCCATCACGTCCAAGTCGTTCAACCGCTACGCGGAGTGGCTGCGCCTCTTCAACCAGACCTCCGGCAAGCGCTGGGTGCTGTGGCAGATCCCCCTGGGCAACTCCAACCACCTCAACATCAACAACGCGGGGGGCGCGCGCCAGGGCTACAAGGACAACCGCACCGAGTACTTCTTCGGCGCGGTCGGTGACCTGCACCGGCGCAAGTTCGCCAACGTGGGCGTGGTCGCCCTGCTGTTCGGCGCGGGCGCGGGTGGACAGAGCTCCTACCAGAACGACCTCGCCACCGACGGGCAGCCGTACCTGAAGCAGCGCGCGAAGACGTTCCTCCAGGTCGGTGGGCTGGCACTGCCCGCGATTGGCACCACGCTGCCGCTCCCGGGCAGCGGTTCGTCCGACGGTGGCACGTCCCCTGTCGACGCGGGCACCCCGCCGGTGGATGGCGGCACCGACGGCGGCGTGGACGGTGGCACGCGTCCGGATGGTGGAGTGGACGGTGGAGTGGACGGAGGCACGCGTCCTGACGCAGGCACCGGCACGTCTGACGCGGGCACTCCCACGGATCCGTCGAAGTACGGCTTCGAGTCCGGCACGCAGGGCTTTGTCGCGGGCGGCGCCGCGGTATCCGCCGTCAGCACCAGCACCACCCGGGCCTATGCGGGCACCCGTTCGCTGGCCGTGCCCTTCAACGGAACGTCCGGCGGCGGCACCGTGGCGGTGGCCAACGCGGCCGTGGGCTCCGGCAGGACGGTGACGTTCCGGCTGTGGCTCCCCACCGGGAGCAACATCACCGGCGTGCAGCCCTACGCCCTGGAAGGCGCGGCCTCCAACTGGCGCTGGACGGGCAACTGGGTGGCCGTGGGCAGCCTCAAGGCCGGGGCGTGGAACGCCATCACCGTGACGCTGCCCTCCGGGTCCACCACGCCGCTGTATCAACTGGGCCTGGAGTTCCAGACGGGCGGCACCTGGAAGGGGACGGCGTACCTCGACGCCGTCACCTGGTAGCCAAAGGAGCCCCGGTCCCGCGGGTGCGTGCAACCGCCCGCGGGACCGACATAGGGTAGCGCCGCCTTGAGCGCCCTGCCCCTTCCGACCCCCGCCTCCCGCGAGCGCGTCCGCGCCATCGACTGGCTGCGCGGACTCTCCGTCCTCTTCATGATCCAGTGCCACGCGCTCGCGCTGCTCACCCCCGAGCTGCGCAAGAGCGTGTGGACCGGCTGGCTGTTGCGGCTGGACGGGCTGGTGGCCCCGGCGTTCATCTTCTCCGCCGGCTTCGCCCTCTCCCTGCTGATGGTGCGCAGCGCCGCTGCGGGCGTGCTGGGTGACCGCGTGCGCCGCAACCTGCGCCGCATCGCGGAGGTGTTCGCGGTCGCCGCGCTCGTCAACGCGGCCTGGTTCCCGGTGCTGCGCGAGCCCGTGTGGCTGCTGCGCCTGGACATCCTCCACTGCGTGGGCCTGTGCCTGCTGCTCACCCTGCCCCTGGCCGCACTGCTGGCCGCGCGCCCGCGCGCCCTCGCGGCCACGGCGTTCGTGCTGGCCATGGTTGCGTTCGCCATCGCCCCCCTCTTCGACAACGCCGGGGAGCCCTGGGCGTCGTTCCTGCGCAAGTCCTCCTGGGCCACCTTCCCCCTGGTGCCCTGGGTGGGCTTCGCGTGGCTGGGCGCCTTCGCGGGCACCATCGCGGGCGCGTGGGGCCGCGCGGGACTGGCGCGGGCCCTGGCCTTCCTCATCGCGCTGGGGCTCGTCGGCTCGCTGACGCCCCACTTCCTGGCCAGCCTCTACCCCCCGCACCGCTTCTTCGTCACCAACCCGTCCAACTCCGCCACCCGGTTCATGTGGGTCTGCGCGGTGCTGCTCGTGATGCTCCAGGTGGAGGGGCGGATGGCGCCGGACGCGCAGCCCTCGCGCGCACGCCGCTTCCTGGAGGTGTTCGGGACCGCGTCGCTGTCCGCGTACTTCTTCCACGAGATGCTGCTGTTCTACCGGCTGGGAGGCGTCTTCTCGTTCCAGCGCGTCTGGGGCGACTCCAGCGGGTGGCTCCAGTACGCGGGGCTCGTGGTGCTGCTCATCGCGTGCACGTTCGTGCTGTGCGTCGCGGTGGATCCGGTGGAGCGCGCGCTCAAGCAGGGCTTCGCGCGCGCCCGCCAGCTCGCGCTCAGTGGCCCGTGGATGCGGCCTGCTCGAAGGCGCGGATGACGTCCGGCGGGGCCTGCACCAACTCAATCAGCACGCCCTCGCCGCTCAGCGGGAACTGATCACTCGCCTTCGGGTGGATGAAGCACACGTCGAAGCCCGCCGCGCCCTTGCGGATGCCGCCGGGGGTGAAGCGCATCCCCTGCCCCTCCAGCCACTTCACGGCCGTGGCCAGGTCATCCACCCACAGGCCCACGTGGTTGAGCGCCGGGTCGTGCACCTTCGGGCGGCCGTCCGGGTTGACGGGCTGCATCAGGTCCACCTCCACCTTGAAGGGGCCCGCGCCCGCGATGACGATGTCCTCGTCCACGTTCTCACGTTCGCTGCGGTAGGTGCCGTGGGCCTGAAGGCCCAGCGTGTCCACCCACAGCCTGCGCAGCGCGCCCTTGTCCAGCCCTCCGACGGCGATCTGCTGGATGCCCAGAATCCGGAACGGTCGTGTCGTCTCCATGGGCGGGCACCGTCGCAAAAGGGGTCAACCCACGCAAGCGCGGGCCACGTCCGGCGGCGGGAAAAATTCACCGGATAAACCCATTCCGGAAGTCGGCCGTTTTGAAGCCCACGCCGTCAACCGCCTGTCTGGGAGCCCGAATGTCCCCGTTCTTCTCGAAGCGCCGCGTGTCCTTCCTCAGTGGTGCCCTGCTCTCGGCGGGCCTCGTGGCCGCGTGCTCCACCTCGAGCCCCCAGGAGCAGCAGGCGAAGCAGGAAGTGTCCACCGCGCGCTACTTGAGCGCCCCCCGGAACGAGGTCAGGGACACCCCCGCCCCCGAGCCCACCGCGCTGGCCGCGGATGCCGTGCCCGAGGAGCGCGAGGCCGCCGGGAGCGGGAACGCGGAGTCCCTCATGGCCCCACCACCGCCGAGCCCGTCGGTCGCGCCCGCGCCGATGGCCCTCATGCGGCCGTCCACCGAGGCCGCGAAGCGAGCCATGCCCTCGAAGACCATGCCGTTGGCCCAGGGCGTGAGCGGCGGGCTCATGGGCAAGGTCGCCGGGGGAGCCCCGGGTGATGGGAGCCCCATCGAGGTGAAGGAGAAGGCGAAGGCGGACCTGGACGACAAGTCCCTGAACGAGGGCGGCAACACCTTCGAAACCTACAAGCCCAACGCCTTCACGGAGACGACGAAGGACGCGCTGTCCACCTTCGCGGCGGACGTGGACACGGCCTCCTACTCCCTGTCGCGGCGCTACCTGCAGCAGGGCCAGCTGCCGCCCACGCAGGCGGTGCGCGTGGAGGAGTTCGTCAACGCCTTCAAGTACCGCTACACCCCGCCGGAAGAAGGGGCCTTCACGGTCCACCTGGAGGGCGCGCCGTCACCGTTCAACGCACGCCGCCACTTCGTGCGCGTGGGCGTGCAGGGCAAGGTCGTCTCCCGCTCGCAGCGCAAGCCCGCGCACCTGGTGTTCCTGGTGGACACCAGCGGCTCCATGGCGTCGTCGGACAAGCTGCCCATGGCGCTGGAATCCATCAAGATCGCGGTGAGGAACCTCAACGAGAACGACACCGTGGCGCTCGTCACCTACGCGGGGGCCACGCGGGACGTGCTGGCGCCCACGCCCGCCACGGACGTGAAGAAGATCCACGCGGCGCTGGACACGCTGGCCGCGGGCGGCGGCACCGCGATGGGCTCCGGCATGGAGACGGCCTACAAGCACGCGGTGAAGAAGGCCTCCGGCAGCGTGGTGTCCCGCGTGGTGGTGCTCTCCGACGGCGACGCCAACATCGGTCCCAACCTGAGCGCGAAGGAGATGCTCGCCAGCGTGCAGAAGTACGTGTCCGAGGGCGTCACCCTCACCACGGTGGGCTTCGGCATGGGCAACTACCACGACTCGCTGATGGAGCAGATGGCCGACAAGGGCAACGGCAACAGCTTCTACGTGGACAGCATCAAGGAGGCGCGCAAGGTCTTCGAGACCCAGCTCACCGGCACGCTGGAAGTGATCGCGAAGGACGTGAAGTTCCAGGTGGAGTTCAACCCCAAGGCCGTGAGCCGCTACCGCCTGATGGGCTACGAGAACCGGGACATCGCGGACAAGGACTTCCGCGACGACAAGGTGGACGCGGGTGAGATTGGCGCGGGCCACACCGTGACGGCGCTGTACGAGGTGGAGCTGACGGGCGAGACGCAGGAGCTGGCCACGGTGCGCATCCGCGCCAAGGCGCCCAACGGCACCGAGGCCAAGGAGCAGGCCTTCCCGCTCACGCGCTCGCAGCTCAAGCCGTCCCTGGAGGCCGCGTCGCCCGACTTCCGCTTCGCCGTGGCCGTGGGCGCCACCGCGGACATCCTCCGCGCCGCTCCCGCCGCCGAGGGCTGGAGCCTCTCCACCACGCAGAAGCTCGCGGAGAGCGCCGCGGGCAGTGACTCCGATCGCCACGAGTTCGTGAAGCTCATCACCCAGGCCCGCGCGCTGAGCAGCGCGTCCGCCCGGGGCCGCTGACCCCAGCGAGGACACCTCTGGAATGTGCAGCAAGGGGACTCCGCCCGCCACCGGCATCCACCGGTGGCGGGCGGAGTGTTTTTCAGCGCTTCAATAGACGGTGAAGGTGGGCGGCGTGGTGCTGGTGAAGAAGTTCGTGAAGCTGGCCGTGTAGTAGTTCCCCGCCTGGCCATTGATCAGCCCCGTCTTGGTGCCGGAGACACTCACCCCCGTGCCTCCCCCGGAGAGGCTGACGGTGCCCGTGTAGATGTCACCCGTGCCGTGGTCGCAGAGGAAGTCCGCGTGGCGCACGGTTCCGAGCGTCGTCGGGTTCACGTGCCGGAGCGCGTACTTGTACCGCGCGGGCTCCAACGGGCCCGTCCGCATCACGAAGCCCACCGCGAGCCCCAGGCTGTTGCCCACGAGCGCGAGCGACGAGGGCCTGTCCTTCACGACGCGGGCGACCACCACCGAGGCGCCCGTCGGAAGGGAGCAGCCCGTGCCGCCCAGGCGGGTCAACACGACGTCATGCGCCGCGGGTGACTCCGTCACCAGGACCGTGGACACATCGTAGGTGCAGCCCTGCGAGGACGCCGTCGTCAGGCTCGCGGACTGCTGCCCCAACGCCTCGCCCTCCTCCACCGGCTCCGGCCCACCACAGGCCGAGAAGACCAGCGCCGAACCCAGACATACCGCGCGCGTGAATTTTTTCATTTCTGGATACCTTTCCTTGCGGGGAAAGAACGCACCCTATCAAACCCAACCAGCCCGACCAGGACGCGGAGCATGTCTGTCCTTGACGCAAGGCAGCGCGTGTATGCTGCGCGGCATGAACCGACCCTCCGCTTGGAAACCTTCGCTGCTGCTGGCCGTGGCCTCATTCGCCTGTGGAGGCTGCGGTGACTCCGCCTCCGGGGGCGGCGTGGCGCTGGGTTCGGAGCAGAAAGGGATTGCGACCTATTACGACGCCAACGGCGGCGGCAATTGCAGCTACGAGCCGGGCGGCGACCTGATGGTGGCGGCGATGAACCGCGAGCAGTACGACGACAGCGCCGCCTGCGGCCAGTGCGTGGACATTGACGGGCCCAAGGGCAGCGTGCGCGTGCGCATCGTCGACCAGTGCCCCGACTGCGACAAGGGCCACCTGGACCTGAGCCGCGAGGCCTTCGCCAAGGTGGCGGAGATGAAGGACGGCCGCGTGGACATCACCTGGACGCCGGTGTCCTGTGACGTCGCGGGCCCCGTGCAGTACCACTTCAAGGACGGCAGCAACCCGTGGTGGACCGCCATCCAGGTGCGCAACCACCGGCTGCCCATCCAGAAGCTCGAATGGCGGCGCGGCGGCGACTGGAAGGCCCTGAAGCGCGAGAGCTACAACTACTTCGTCACCGGTGACGGCGTGGGCGAAGGCAGCTTCCAGGTGCGCGTCACCGCCACCGACGGCCAGCAGCTCACCGACACGCTGGAGCAGGTGCTGGACGACGAGACGGTGGACGGGGCGGAGCAGTTCGCGCCCCAGAAGTAGGCGCGAACCGCTCCGAGGCCCAGGCGCTCCCTAGCGGCGCAGCATGCCGCGCAGCAGCTCCAGCGCCTCGGTGATGCCCTGCCAGACCTGGAGGGCCTTGATGCCCTCCCCTTCGCCCTGCACGTTGCGGCGGGCGGCGCGCTCCAGGGGCAGCAGCGCGCCCTCCACCAGCTCAATCTGCCGGCTCAGCTCCGCCGGAGTCGGGCCACTCGCCGCGCGCTGCAGGGACTCCGCCTGCGAAGGCATGGACACCGACACCGGCCGGTCCGCCAGCGCGGTGATGGCCTGGGAGAGCTGCGCCAGGTACGGCCCGAAGTCGGGGGCCTGGGCGGGCATGGGGGCATTCCTCAAGGTGGGCGGTTCGGCCTGGGCCGCCACCCGCTCCGTGAGGGCCTTGAGCAGCTGGGCCAGGTGCTTGAGGTACGGCGCCAGGTCCGTGGCCGGAGCCGCCGGGGCCGCGGGCGCCACCACCTGCACGGGGGCGGGCGTCTGCTTCGCGGCGGCCGTCTCGCGGCCCACCCGGGCCACCTCCAGGACGGCCTCGCGCAGGGCCTCCAGGTGCGGGGCCACCTCCGCCATCGGATCCACATCCGGGGCGCTGCCGGCCTGGGCCGCGGCCTGGACCACGGCGTCGCGCACCGCGCCCAGCTGCTCCTCGATGGCGCCCAGCTGCCCGGTGACGCGCGCCACGGGGTCGTCCTCCTTGCCCCCCATGCGCTTCACGCGGGCGAAGCCCTGCTTGATCTCCTCCCAGCGCTTCGCCTTCTCCGGCGTCAGGCGCCCGCGCATCTCCTGGAGCTTGAGCAGGTTCTGCTCCGCGGCGGTGGTGAGCGTCTGGGACTCGCCCTGGTAGTGGTCGTCAATGCGCCGCTCCAGCTCGTCGTCCGTCATCGCGGAGACGACCTTCTCCGCCATCTTGTTCATGTTGCGGTAGCTGCCCTGCAACTTGAACGGAGGCTCCACGCGGAAGCGCTCGTCCTGCGCGGCGGACGCGATGTACTGGAGGTTCACCTTCAGCAGCACCTGCTGCACGCGGAACAGCCGCTGGAAGACGGCGACGATCTCCTGGAGCTCCGCCGCCGCGTAGCCGTGCTTCAGCTCGCCCGCGGGCACTTCTTCGCCCTTCGCCATCCGGATGAGGCGGTGCACGTCCTGCGGGTCGCGCGTGGCCAGCGGCGCCAGCACCGGGTTGGAGGTGAGCGCGTTCTCCAGGTAGCTGAGCGAGAAGAGTTCCTCCTTGCCGTCCAGGATGTCGCCCAGGTTGTACGTGTCCGCGCGGTTGGCGAGCATGTCCGGGATGCGGAAGCGCTCGCCCGTCTCCGTGTACGGGTTGCCCGCCATCACCACGCAGAACTTCTTGCCGCGCAGATCGTACGTGCGCGTCTGGCCGTTCCAGACACCCTCCACGCGGCGCTGGCCGTCGCAGAGGGAGATGAACTTCTGGAGCAGCTCCGGATCCGTGTGCTGGATGTCGTCGAGGTAGAGCATCACGTTGTTGCCCATCTCGAAGGACAGGTTGATGCGCTCCACCTCCTGCCGCGCGGTGGCGTTGGGCGCCTCCGCCGGATCCAGCGACGTCACGGCGTGGCCCAGCGCCGGCCCGTTCACCTTCACGAAGGTGAGGCCCAGGCGGCTGGCCACGTACTCCATCAGCGTCGTCTTGCCGTAGCCCGGCGGCGACATGAGCAGCAGCATGCCCATGCGGTCCGTGCGCTTGCCCTCGCCCGCCGCGCCCAGCTGCTTGGCCAGGTTGGCGCCGATGAGCGGCAGGTACACCTCGTCGATGAGCCGGTTGCGCACGAAGCTCGTGAGCACCTTGGGCGTCAGCTCCTCCAGCCGCAGCTTGCGCCGCTCCTTGTCCAGCAGGTCGCGCAGGTACGCGCGGTAGGCCGTGTACGCGGGCACGCGCACCTGGCGGAACTCGCCCAGGCGCGACAGGAACTCGTCCAGGCGGAGCGCCAGCTTGCGGTCCTGCACGCGCGGGTGGCTGCCCAAGAGGCCCGTGGCCTCCGTGGACGTGATGGCGCCCGCCGTCTCGCGGTCCAGCTTGCGCTCGGTGACGAGCACGACGGCGGTCTCCAGCGCGACGTAGGCCGCCTCGCCCGCGCCGCCCTCGCGCTTCGCGAGGAACGCATCCACCCACGCCCGGGCAATGCGCAGGCGCTCGGGCAGGTTCTTCTCCAGGCCCCGCAGGTCCTCGTCGAAGGCGGTGCGTGAGCCGTGCCGGTCCAGGTGCGCCAGGAAGGCCTCCTGCACCGCCAGGGCCTCGCGACTGGTGGTGAAGCGCGGGTGCTCCACCGCCAGCTCCTCCACGAGGTAGCGGCCCGCCTGCCGGCCCTCCGCGGGCGACGCCTGGAGCCCGTGTCCCTGGAGGAACGCGAGCACCCGTCCGCCCAGCTCGTCCCCCAGCGCCACCAGGTCCGACGTGGTGTCGAACGCCTCACGCAGCCGCGCGAGGCTGCGCGCGCGCCGGTGGAACACACCCCGGAGCGTCTCGTCCGGATCAAACGCCCAGTAGAGCGCGGCCCAGGCGCGCGGCCCCGGAGCGAAGCGCAGCAGGCCCGCGCCCTGGTGCAGCGCGAGCAGCTTCTCCAGGAGGGTCACCGCGTCCGCGTCGTGTACGCCGCGCTCGTAGCCTTCATCGAAGCGCTCCGCCGTATACGCGCGCACGCGCTCCAGCAACTGGCCCTGCGCGCCGGCCTCGTACAGCGCCGCCAGGGTAACCCCGCCCTTGCCCTCCTCCGCGTCCATCAGCAGGGCGGCGGCCAGGTACTCCGCGCGGTACACGTCGCGCGTCTCGGAGACGAGGTGCTGCTCCCAGAGCTCGCGGTACTTGAGCAGCTCCGGGTCCTCCAGCTTCTGCGTGTAGTCGGAGCCGGTGAGCTGCAGGTACAGCGCGCCGTCGCGCGGCACCAGCGTCAGGTCCAGGGGCTGGGTGTTGACGTGGAAGCGGTAGGGCCCCAGCTTGATGAGCCCCTCGCCGCCCTCGAACAGGTCCTGCCGGTCGCGCAGCGCGCGCAGGGCGTCCTGCTTCGCGGACTTCACCCGCGATACCACCTCGTCCGCGCGCACGCTGTCCTGGAGCGCGAGCAGCTGCTCCGCCAGCTGCCGCAGCTTGAGGATCATCGCGTCGGACGCGAAGTAGGCGTTGAGTTCGTCGTCCGACTTGAACGACTTCGCCCGCCGCTGCACGCCCTGGAGGATGCGCTCCGCGGCGCTGAAGAGGCCGGACGCGCGGCGCTGGCGCTCGTCCACCAGCGACTGCTTGCGCGCGCCAAAGGCCTCCAGCAGCTCCTCGCGCTTGACGGTGATCTGCCCGAGGAACTCGTCGAACTCGCCGAAGCGGCCCTCCAGCTCCTCCAGCATCACGGTGAGCCGCGACAGCCCCTCGTCGCACTTCTCCGGCGAGTCCGCCTGCGACAGCGCGTTCTCGATGCTCTGGCCCAGCAGCTTGAACTGCGCGCCGAACTCCGCGCGCTTCTCCCTGCTGCTCAGCTCCTTGCGCCGCGCCTGGAGCCCCGCGCGCACGCGGTTCAAGCGGCTGAACAGCTCGGAGATGCCCTCCAGGATGCGCGCTCGCGCCAGGGGGTCGCCCACCTGGAGCGCGCCCACCACCTCGGCCAGCACCTCCAGGCCCTGGCCGGTGCGCTCCACGTCCTCCGCCAGCGGCGCCAGCTCCGCCGTCGTCGTCACCGGCTCCAGCCGCGTCAGCAGGTCGTCCAGCCGGGTGGCCAGCGGCTGCAGCGCCTCCCCCTTCTGGAGGAAGTCCACGGCCGCGCTGCTCACGGCGTCGGACGCGGCCACCACCGCCTGCTCCAGGGCGTCCAGGCGCCCCAGGTCCATGTAGCGGACGTCCTTCAGGGTGATGAGGTGTCCGCGGTGCCGGCGCAGGTCCGCCAGCGCCCGCATGAAGCCCTCGGCGTCCGTGAGCCCCTCCGGCTGGGCCTGGAGCAGCAGCGTGTCCTGCGCTTGCGTGGACTGAGCGAGCGACTCCTCGGCGCGCTTGCGCATCGCGAGGACCTTCTCGAACTCATCGATGATGAGCTCGGAGGTGCGCCGCAAGAGTTCAATGGGCTCCTGGAGCCCGACCTCCGCGTGGCCCAGCCAGTAGTACGCGTCCAGGGCCCGCGTGGCCGCGGAGACCAGGTCCTCGTAGGTGCGGCGGGTGGGCTTGTCCGTCTTCGCCACGCGCGGCAGCGTCAGCGCGTCGCTGATGCCGCGCACCAGCTCCGCGTTGCCCACCTTGCCCAGGTAGCCGGGCGCGGGCGGCAGTTGCGCGGCGTGCTCGTCGGAGACGAACGGCGTCTGCCACACCTGCATGGGGTGCACGCGCGTGGGCTCCTGCGACGTGGCGCGGAACACCACCAGCCCACCGTCCGCGAAGAGGCTCATGCCGTGGGACACGAGCGGCGTCTGCACCTCCTTGCGCACCAGGTTGTACGGGAACAGCACGTAGCTGCCCTCGTCCCGGCGGTGGAAGACGTAGAGCACGTCCTCCCCGTTGGGCGAGCGCACCGCCTGGTGGAACTCCATCCCGTCCGACGCGCCGTCGAAGACCTTGTAGTCGCCCGTCTGGAGGTAGTAGCCGCCGGGGAAGACGATGCCCTGGTCCTCGGGCAGCCGCACGCACGACTGGCCGATGGCGTCGATGCGCACCACGTGCTGGGTGCGCGCGTTGAAGACGAGGTAGCGGTGCGCCTTCTCCCGGAACGGCAGCACGCGCAGCAGGATGAGGCCGCCCACCTGCGTCCAGGCGAACTCCGCGTCGTCCAGCGACTGGTCCGGATCCTCCACCGGCTCGCTGTAGATGCCCATGCCGGTGGCGGTGTTGTCCTCGACCTTGATGGTGAGGTCGCCCTTCACCGTCTCCACGAAGACCTGATCCAACACGTTGACGTGGGGGTGCTGGCCCAGCACGTACCGCTCGCGCGTGGCCACCGTCCACTCGAAGTCGTGCGACGGCGGGTAGACGTGGTCGCGCTCTCCCTGGTTGTCCACGTAGGTGGCGCGGCCCTCCACGTCCACGTTGAAGCGGAAGACCTTGAGGTCGCGCGCGGACTGGCCCGTCTGGAACACCGCCAAGAGGCGCGAGTCGCGCCTTCGCAGCTGCAACAGCTTCGCGTCCTTGTAGTACTTGTACAGCTCTCCGAAGTCCTTCACGAACCGGGGGTCCGCGAGGAAGCCGCCGGCCTCCGTGGAAGGCACGGCGGACAAGTCGAAGCCCTCGGCCGTCTTCTCGAAGCGGTGCAGCGAGAAGACGTCCGAAACGACGGTCTCCTTCTTCAGGCCGATGAAGACGTTGTAGCCGAAGAGGAGGTACTTCCCGACGCTGACGATGTCGCGCGGGACGCAGTTGTTCTCCGTGCGCACCCGCTCGTTGCCGATGACGGTGAGTTCCGTGCCGCCGAACAACGCCTTGCGCCGCCCGTTGAGGTCGTTCGCGCGGGTCGCCAGCGCGTCCGCCTGGGAGTGCAGGCGCGCACGGATGACCTCGTAGCTGCCGCCCTCCAGCGTCGCCTCGCCCCCGGGCACAGGGGTGCCCGGGGTCTTTCCACCGTCAGTCGCCATGGCTGTTCATCCCCCTGCTTTCAGCCCTGCTTTTCGAGGAGGGCCGCGGCCTCCGTCTGCACCAGCGCCTTGATGCCGGCGGCGGTGGAGGCGGTGGGGTTGACGGACATCCGGTTGAGCAGCGCGGCGACGGCCAGGTTCTGCGCGTCGTTGGTGAGGCCCGGCTTGGAGAGGATCTCCTTCAGGTCCGCCGGCAGGTCCTTCTCACCGTTGAGGTAGCCGCCGAGCGCCTTCTTCAGCGCCTCGCCGTGATCCAGCGCGCCGTCCACCGAGCTGCCGAAGGACACGGCCTTGATGAAGTTCTCGAAGAACTTCCCGTCGCCGCCGACGATCTGGAACTTCGCGTTGCTGAACGCCTGGGCCAGCACGGAGGCCTGGGCCTGCGCGATGTCCTTGCGCACGTTGATGGCCGCCAGCTCCACGTCGCGCTCCTTGTTGAGGCGCAGGCGGTACTCCTCATGCTCGCGACCCACGCCGTCCAGGGCCTTCATCGCCGTGGCCTTCTCCGACAGGCCCCGCGCCTCGGCCATCAGCTTCTCCTGGATGGCGGCGGCCTCGGCGAGCAGCTTCTCACGCATGGCGAACGCCTCCGCCTCGCCGCGCTTGTGGATGGCGCCGGCTTCCGCCTCCTGCACGCGGGCCTGGGCCATGCCCTTCTCTTCCATGCCGGACGCCTCGGCGAGCAGCTTCTCGCGCGTCGCGGAGGCCTGCGCCTGGCCCTGCTTCTGGATGACGGAGGCCTCGGCCTCCTTCACGCGCACCTGCGCCATGCCCAGCTTCTCCGTGGCGACCGCGTCCGCTTCCCGCACGCGCACGTTGGCGAGCCCCGCGGCGGCGGACTCGGCCTGGATGCCCTCGGCCAGGCGCATCTTCGCCTTCGCGGACTTGTCCGCGGCCTCCAGGTCCGCCTCCGCCAGGGTCAGCTTCTCCTTGGCGAGGAAGACGGCGATCTTCGCGCTCGCGTCCGCGGCCTGGATGTCCTTGACGGACGCCTCTTCCGCGTGGCCCTGGGCGGCGATGATGAGCGCGTCCTTGTTGCGACGGGCCTCCGACGTCACGCGCAGGTCCTTGATGTTCTCCTCTTCCTGGGCGACGGTCTTCTCCACCGCGATGCGCGCGCGCACCACGTCGGCGATGGCCTTCTTCTCGCCTTCCAGCGCCTTCTCCTTGGAGATGCGCTGCAGCTCCGTCTCACGCTCGCGGTTGATGGCTTCCAGGGCGCGGTCCTTCTCCACGCGCTCGGTCTCCACGCCCACCACGCGCTCGCGGTTCTTCTGCGCCACCTGCACCTGGCGCGTCTTGTTCTCCTCGTTGATGGCGATCTCTTCTTCCGCCTTGATGCGCGCGAGCTGCGCCTTGGCGAACTCCTCGCTCTTCACGCGGTCGGCCTCGGCCGTCTCGCGCGCCTGGATGCTGTCGATCTCCCGGCGCTGCTTGGCGGCGGCCTCTTCACGCTGACGCTGCAGGGCGAAGATGGCCTCGTCGGCTTCCACGTCCCGCTTCGTCACGGCCATGCGCTCGGACTGGCGCAGCTCGTTGGTGAAGACGTTCTGCTCGGTGGTCAGCTGGGTGATCTTCCGGATGCCCTGGGCGTCCAGGATGTTGTCCTTGTCGAGCATCTCCACCGGGGTCTGCTCGAGGAAGTCGATGGCGCAGTCCTCCAGCATGTAGCCGTTGAGGTCGCGGCCGATGGTGCCCACCACCTTGTCCTTGATCTCATCGCGCTTGGTGTAGAGCTCCTCGAAGTCGAAGCTCTTGCCCACCGTCTTGAGGGCCTCGGAGAACTTGGCCTCGAAGAGGTTCTCCAGCGTCTCCTGGTCGCTCGCGCGCACACAGCCGATGGACTGGGCGACCTTGAGCACGTCCTCGCGGGTCTTGTTCACGCGCACGAAGAAGGTGACCTTGATGTCCGCGCGGATGTTGTCCTGGCAGATGAGGCCTTCCTTGCCGCGGCGGTCGATTTCGACCGTCTTCAGCGAGATGTCCATCACCTCCGCGCGGTGGACGATGGGGAGGACGACCGCGCCGGTGAACGTCACCGTGGGCTCGTTCTTCATCGTGTTGACGATGAGCACCTTGCCCTGATCCACCTGGCGGTAGAACTTCGCCACGCTGACGAAGATGCCGAAGAGGATGATGATGCCGCCGCCGATGATTGCTGCCAGGCTGATGGGATCCATGGCCTTCCTGTGAAGTCGTTGGGCGGGCCTTGTTCCAAGCACTCGGGGTCCCCCGCGAAAGCCACCCGGTACCGATTGCCGCGTCCGCCCGGAAGGTCCGGGGGACGCCAATGATCAAAGATTCAAAGGCTCAATTCATCGCTGCGAGCGGGCCCGGGCGACGGCCGCTGCCTTGAGCGGATCCCGCAGCTGCTCCATTTCCTGGGGCAGGAGCCAGTCCACCGGCTCCACCTCGTACACGCCGCGCTCGGCGTCGTAGCCGAGGATCAACGCCGGCTCGCCGCGCTTGAGCTGGTTGGGCTTTTCGCAGACGACGTTGAGGATGAGGCCCGCGGCCCCATCGTTGAAGGTCGCGTGCCCGCTGCGGCCCGTCACGCTGCCGCTGGAGATGTTGCACACGCGGCCCATCAGGGCTTCGCGGCCCGGGGCGCGCTTGGCGATGAAGATGGGGCGCAGGGGGCGCACCGCGAGCCCGCCCACCACCGTGCCCGCGAAGGCGCAGCCCAGGCCCAGGCCCGTGCTGACGAGCCACGAGGGCAGCATGGAGAGCGCGGCGTGCACCGGCAGCACGCTCACGAGCGACAGCGACCAGGACAGGAACACCACCAGGCTCGCCGACACCGTGATGGGGATGCCGCCGAAGCCCAGCAACGACATCAGCCCGGTGGCCGCCTCCGCGTCGTGCAGGTGCGAGTGGCCGTGGCCATGTCCGGCGACGGCCTTCGCGCCGCCCTCCAGCAGTCCGGAGGTCGCCTTGGCGCCGCCCTCGAAGGCACCGCTCACGGCCTTCGCGCCACCCTCGAACGCACCGCTGACAGCCTTGGCGCCGCCCTCGAAGGCACCGCTCACGGCCTTCGCGCCGCCCTCCAGGTCCAGGTCGCCGTCGAGCACGTCGATCCCCACCGCGCCGATGATGACGCACAGCCAGTAGGCCAGCGTCACCCCGAGCAGGATGGTGAAGAGCGCGGTCGGAAACGCCAGGAGGGCGTCAAGGAAGGTCGTCATGCCTCGGGAATACTTTCGGGTGGGTGTTGAGCGGCAGTCTAAACGACTGCACCTCCAACCGAAAATGCCACCCGGGGCTTTTCCGCCTGCCTGCTGTGCGTGCCTCCAGGTACCGAGCGGCTTGCCGGCCGCAAGTGGGCTGCGCACTACAGGGTGAGCCCAGGCGTCCAGGCGTCCTGGCACCCGGCACTGGATGACAGCCATGACCTCGCACCTCGCCGTAGCGGACACCGAGCCCAGCCTGCCTCCAGGCCGCCGGAGCGCCCGGGGCCTGACGCAACTGGAGCGCCTGCGCCGGGACGGCCACCGGCGGCTGGGGACGATGAAGCGGGGCTTCCGCTACGTGGATGCGACGGGCCGCCCGGTGTCCGCGGCGGAGCGGGAGTGCATCGAGGCCCTGCGGCTGCCCCCGGCGTGGACGGAGGTGGCCATCGCGCCGAAGGCGTCCGCGCGGCTCCAGGCGGTGGGCCGGGACGGGGCGGGCCGCTGGCAGTACCGCTACAGCGAGGCGCACACGCAGCGGCAGCAGGACGTGAAGTTCCAGCGCATCGTGAGCTTCGCGCGCGCGTTGCCGAAGATGCGGCGGCGGGTGAACACGGATCTGCGCAAGCGGGGGCTGGGCCGGGAGCGGGTGCTCGCGGGCATGCTGCGCATCCTGGGAACGTGCTTCATCCGTCCGGGCAGCGAGCGCTACGCGGAGGAGCACGGCAGCATCGGGCTGGCCACACTGCGGGCCCGCCACGTGAAGGTGACGGGCGACACGGTCGTGTTCGACTACCCGGGCAAGTCGGGCGTGCGCCAGCACCGGGAGCTGAAGGACCGGCGCGTGGCCACGCTCGTGCGGCAGCTGCTGAAGGTGCCCGGGCGCGACGTCTTCAAGTTCGTGCTGGACGACGGCGCGGTGGTCGACGTGCGGCGCCGGCACCTCAACGAATACATCCAGGAGGTGATGGGGCCCGGCTACAGCGCCAAGGACTTCCGCACCTGGGCCGGCACGCTCATCTGCGCCTGCGCGCTGGCGCGGACCCGTGCGTCCCTGAAGGGCGAGGAGGATTGCTGCCCTCGGAAGAAGAAGACGGTGCTCAAGAAGAGCATGGTGTCCGCGGTGCGCGAGGCCTCCGAACACCTGGGCAACACGCCCGCCGTGGCGAGGGCGTCGTACATCTACCCGTCGGTGCTCGCCCTCTTCGAGCGGGGCCAGGTGGTGGACCGCTACTTCAAGTCCGTGGACGAACTGGCGGCACACGCGGGCGAGGGCATGCACTGCTCGGAGAAGGCGCTGCTGCACATGCTGGGCAGGCCGCGCGGCGCCTCGAAGCAGGCCGCCGTGTAGCGCGGAAGGGGCCGCCCGGAAGGGAGGCGACCGGGACGGGCCCATTCTCCCGGCACCCCGGAAGGCGTTAGCGTCCGGTCCGTGCCCGAGTACGTCACCCACCGCGACGCCCTGCCCCGCGCCGAGCTGGAGTCGCTCGGGGACGCCCTGCTCGGCTCGCGCTTCGTCGCGCGCAGTCCGCTGATGGGGACGTTCCGCGCGAGCCGGGGCTTCTCGTTCATCTTCACGCAGGCCGGCCGGGTGACGCTGGAAGAGCGCTTCCCGTTCCTGTCCACGTACCTGCGCTGCATCCTCGATGGCGACAGCGCCCGGGAGCTGGTGCCGCCCCCGCGGCGGCGCTGGTTCGGCGCCCGTGCTCCCGCGCTGCGGCCCAATGCCTTCTACCTGAACCTGCTGCTGCTGGACGCGGGGACGCCGGTGGGGCGCCACATCGACGCGACGTTGCAGGAGCCCAGCGGCCTGCGGCAGGCGACGCCCGCGCACGTGAGCGTGCTCTACCTGCGCGTGCCCCCGGAGGCCCGGGGCGGAGCGCTGCGGCTGTTCCGTGACGCCGAGGCCCAGGGGGAGATCGCCCCCGAGCCGGGCCTGCTGGTCCACTTCCGGGGCGACCTCGCGCACGAGGTGCAACCCTTCACGGGCGGCCCCGAAGGCGCGCAGCGGGCAAGCCTCGTCTGCGAGCAGTACGCGTTCACGGACAAGGTGCTCGCCCGCATCCCGGAGTTCCGCATCCAGTCCAAGGCGGGCTTCTCCGCCTACCTGCAGGCCCAGCGTGAGCGCGAAGGGGTCTCCCCTTCCGTGGGGACGCTGGAGGAGTGAAGCCCGGCTGGAGCCTGTCCCTGGGGCATCCGAGCACCCGGGCAGGCCCCCGCTTGCGGCCCTCGCGCGCCGTACCGACTGTTGAGATTCACCCTTGCGAGGGAGCACGGACATGGCTGGAAAAAAGCTGCAGGAGGGATACGGCGGC
Organism: Corallococcus sicarius; assembly: GCF_003611735.1. GTDB lineage: Bacteria > Myxococcota > Myxococcia > Myxococcales > Myxococcaceae > Corallococcus > Corallococcus sicarius. The sequence goes on from NZ_RAWG01000007.1 coordinate 64,835, forward strand.
ACCAGCGAGCAGCGTCAGCGCCACCTCGGGAACGACCGCTTCTCCGAGCGAGGCCCCCGCAACGCGGAGGAGCTGGAAGAGGTCCGCCCCCCGCAGGAGGCGGACGGTCACCGGGTGGTGACGTTCAACCCGTTGGAATCGGATCCGCCGGCCGACGACGACCGCTGAACGCGGGCCGCGCCAGCGTCCGGGCCTGCTAGGTTCCGCGCCCGCGATGAGTCAAAGCCTCACCCTGCTGGCAGGTCCTGACGCCCTCCGCATCCTCCGCGAACGCGGCCTGCGAGCGGAGGACGTGGACATCCTCCCCGGCGCCTCGGGCGGCCCCAAGTGGCTGGCGCTGGAGGGGATCGATCGCGTGCTGTTCGGTGAGCTGCTCCAGCAGCCCCGCGACCGCCCGCTGCACCTCATCGGCAGCTCCATCGGGAGCTGGCGCCTGGCGTGTCTGGCGCAGAAGGATCCGGTGGCCGCGATGAAGCGCTTCGCGGACGCGTACCTGGATCAGCGCTACCCGCCCAAGCCCCCTCCGTCGCTCGTCAGCGAGACGAGTGCTCGCATCCTCGAGGTGCTCCTGGGGCCGGACGGCGCGGAGGAGATCCTCACGCACCCGTGGGCGCGGCTGCACGTGGTGACGACGCGGTGCAAGGGGCTGCTCGCGGTGGAGCAGTCCGGAGCGCAGCTCACGGGCTTCGTGCTCGGGGCGCTGGCGAACGCGGTGAGCCGCCGGACGCTCGGGCTCCAGATGCAGCGCGTGCTCTTCCACACCGCCGGGGACTCCAGTCCGTTCGCCGGGCTCAAGGACCTGCCGTCGGCGCACCTCCCGCTGACGCGCGACAACCTGCGCCCTGCCCTGCTCGCCTCCGCCTCCATTCCGCTCGTCATCGCGGGCGTCCATGACATCCCGGGCGCGCCGCCGGGGACGTACCGGGACGGAGGCGTCGTCGACTACCACCTGGACGTGGACTACGGCGCGGGGGACGGGCTGGTGCTCTACCCGCACTTCTACCCGTACGTCGTGCCCGGCTGGTTCGACAAGTCGCTGAAGTGGCGTCGCGCGGGGCCGCTCAATTTCCGCCGCGCGCTGATCATCGCGCCGTCCCCCGCGCACCTGGAGCGCCTGCCCGGAAGGCGCATCCCGGACCGCGCGGACTTCACGTCCATGAAGGACGACGACCGCATCCGGGCCTGGAGGCAGGTGCTGACCGAAGGCGAACGGACAGGCGACGAGCTGCGAGAGCTGATCGCCACGGGCCGCATCGCGGAGCACGTCCAGCCGCTGTAGCGCGCCCCCTCAGGCCGCGAGCCACGTCCGGAGCGCCGCGTAGACCTCCGGGTGGTTGAGCAGGTCCAGGTGGTTCGCGCGGAGGATGATCCGCTGATTCGCTTCAGGGAACCGCAGCGTCAGCTCCCCCTGGAGGTGCCTCCCCAGCGCACTGTCCACGGGGACGAGCCCGTCCCCGGGAAGCCGCTCCGACAGCGCCTGCGCGGACGTCGCCGCGACCGCGTAGCAGTCCACTCCTTCGGGCAAGGCGAGCTGGCGGCGGGCATCGCCACCCCATCCGAAGCGCTCCCGCCCTTCCCAGTGCTCGTCGAGCACGTTGCCGAAGCGCAGGTCCGTGACGCCCGCCCCGCGAATCTGTCCGAGCCGCGCCAAGGGAGCGCTGTAGGGGCTGATGCCGAGCAGCACATCGACCCAGCTCCCGGCCCGTTCGAGCGGTGAGCCATGGTGCGGCGTGCCCAGGCAGACAAGCCTGCGCAGCTTGTGCCGCCAGAGCTGTCCCCCCGCTTCCGCAGCGAGGCACGCGCTCCGGGATACGAGCCCACCCATGCTGTGGCCCAGGAGCGTCAGCTCTTCAATCGGCACGGGCCACGCGGCCACGAGCTGCTCCAGCAGCTCCGAGAACGCGCGCCCGTTGTGGGAGACGCGCAGGCCGCTGTTGTAGTGGAGGTACACCGGTGTGTACCCGAGGTCGCGGGCCAGCGCGGCGCCGTGGTCGTGTCCGAGCCGGCTCCACTGCAGATCATTCATCGACGAGCCGTGGACCAGCACGAGCAGCTTGCCGGTGGCCCCAGGCAGGGCGTCGCGCAGGGCGCCGGGCTCCAGGCGCAGCGGCCGTCCGTTGATCCGGAACGTCATCGGGATGGCGAGCGCGTTGCCGCCCTCGTGCAAGGCGTCGCCCAGCACACCGTTCAGCGCGGCGACCACCGCCTCCCGCTGCGGCCCGGGCGCGCTGTCACCCAGCCACGGCGCGAGCTGCGCAAGCGCTGCGTCGATGCCCTCCCCGACCTGCTGCGTGACGCCCTGGAGCGTCGCGTAGAGCAGCCCCGTCAGGGCGCGCACCGGTCGCTCCAGCGGCTTGCCGAGAATCGCGGGCCCGCTGGCGATGGTGCAGTGCATCTCCTGGACGATTCCCATCACGCCCTGGGTGGCCTGCACCACCAGGCGGCTGGCAGCGCGCAAGGCATCCGCGTTCTTCCGCGCACCGCGAAGGGAATCGCTCGTCATGGCCTCACACCCCACGGGCATCGACCCGCCAGAAACCTACCGAACCGTAACCTACCCGTGAGTAGGTCCAGGGTCAACGCAGGTCCGGGCGCACGCGACGAAGCGGGCCAAAACGAAAAAGGGGCCCCGGTCAAAGACCGGAGCCCCTTCTTTTTCGAGTTGCGGGGGCAGGATTTGAACCTGCGACCTTCGGGTTATGAGCCCGACGAGCTACCAGGCTGCTCCACCCCGCGTCACCGTGCTGCCTTTGCTTCTGAAGCTAAACACCAGGGGTCTGGTCTTTCATTTCAACCAGACCCCTGGTCTTTCAAGTTGCGGGGGCAGGATTTGAACCTGCGACCTTCGGGTTATGAGCCCGACGAGCTACCAGGCTGCTCCACCCCGCGGCGAGAACGAGAGGGTAAGTACATCTGCCTCTCGTCACCGTCAACTCTATTCTCGGTGCTCCACCGCATTGCGGCGAGGGAGCACCGAGAGCGAGTGACGCACTACTTGCCCAGCTTGCTCAGCAGATCCGCGAAGGTGCCGAAGCCCTTCTTGCCCGAACCCACCGGCTTCTGCGTCTTCTGCCACGCCTCGACCTCGGCGCGCTCCTCGGCGCGGATGGCACCGGGGATGGACAGGCGGATCTTCCCGGCCGGATCCATGTCGATGATCGCCGCCTTCAGCTCCTGACCGATGGAGAAGTGCTTGCGCATGTCCGTGCCGCGGTCGGTGCCCGTCTCGCTGGCAGGGATGAGGCCCTTGCCGCCCGGGAACGCGAGGAACACGCCGTAGGGCTCCAGCCGGTCCACCTTGCCGACGACGACGTCGCCCACCTTCGGGCGAGGCGCCGGGGCCGCCGCGGGGGTCGTCGTGGCCGCCTTCGCCGGACGCTCCTCGGCAGGACGCTGCGCCTCCTCCTCGGAGATGCGGCGCAGGCCGATGCGCTTGTCGTTGGGGTCGATCTTCTCGATGGACACCCAGATGACCTCGCCCTCCTTCACCGCGTCGCGCGGGTGGGCGATGCGCCGGTCGCTCAGCGCGGAGATGTGCACCAGGCCATCCACGCCCGGGCGCAGCTCCACGAAGGCGCCGAAGGGCTGCAGCCGGACGACCTTGCCCTGGAGGCGGTCGCCTTCGTGCAGTTCCTCAATCGCCTTCTTGAACGGATCCTCCTGGCGCGAGCGCAGCGACAGGGTGATGCGCTCCTTCTGCTTCGCCTTGTCGGAGGAGTTGGGCTGCCCCTCCTCCATGCGGATGATCTCCACCTCCACGTCGTCGTCCTGCTTCACGACCTCGCTGGGGTGGCCCACGCGCGTGTAGGACAGCTCGGAGACGGGGATCATGCCCTCCACGCCGCCCAGGTCCACGAACACGCCGAAGTCGCGCACGCCGGAGACCTTGCCCTTGACCGTCTTGCCCACGGCCAGCGTCTTGCGCGTCTCCGTCGCCAGCTTGCGCTGCTCGTCCTCCAGCAGCGACCGGCGCGACAGCACGATGTTGCGGTCCCGCACCTCGGTGACGCGGAACTGGAGCTTCTCACCGATGAACTGATCCGGCTTCTCCACGAAGCGGATGTCCAGCTGGCTGATGGGGCAGAAGGCGCGCATGTCGCCGATGGCGACTTCCACGCCGCCCTTGTTGACGCTGAGCACCATGCCCTCCACCGGCATGCCGGTGGCGCGGGCCTCGGCGAGCATCGCCATGGACGCGTTGCCCTTGGCCAGCGCGCGGCTGAGCAGGATGCCGCGGGCACCCATCTCCACCACGTGCGCCTCGATGCGGTCCCCCACGCCGAAGCGCAGGATGCCCTCATCGTCCTTGAGCTCGCGCAGCTCGATCATCGCCTCCGACTTCGCGGAGCCGTCCAGCGACACGAACGCGGTGTCCGCGCCGAGCTGGAAGATGGCGCCTGCGACCTTCTCGCCCACGCGAACGCCGCGGCGGCCGGGAGCCCCACCGTCCTTGACCTGCGCCTCGAACATGTCGGCGAAGGACTCGGACTCCTGGACCTCCTCGTACAGGGGGCTCGGCACGGGGGCCGGGGTCACCGGACGCGGCGTCGGCGTCGGGGTCGCGGAGGAGGCAGAGGCCTGCGCCTCGGCGCCCGTCTGCTCCGCCGTCGCGGTCGCATCGGTGGGCTTGTCACCTTCCAGCGCGCGCGTCTCGATGGTGCCGGAGGCCCGCTTCACGACGACCATGGGGCCTGACGGACGGCGCTCGCCGCCTCCACCACCCCGCTTCTCGCCGCCGCCACCGCCACCACCGCCGGGGCGCCCACCGCGAGGAGCACCCGCGTCGCCCTGGGGACGCGGCGGCTGCGCATCGCGCGCCCCACGCTCCCGTCCCTGACCGCGCTGCTCGTCGCGGCCTCCGCCGCCACGGCCACCGCCGCGCTCGTTGCCCTGGCCCCCCGAAGGGATGCCCAGCATCACGTCGCCAAACGTGGCCTTCGGCTTCTTGGGACCGAAACCGCCAGGACCGCCCGAATTACCGCCGCTCTTCTCGTCGCTCACTGCCGAGACCTTCCGTTGACGATTTCGACCCCGGACTCCCGTGAAGTCAGGGCCTCTTGAAAAAGGCGGCGCACTCTACACGCGCGCCATGTCGGGAGGAAGCCGCATGCGGACCTCCCCCCACAATCGGCCTCCTATCGCAACCGAAAGGGGCCTGTCCTGCATTCCGTTCCAGCCCCCCCACATCGCCTGGAGGGCAGCCGTCCCACCGGGCGCCGCACCGCGTCTAGCGGATGAGTTTCAGCCGCCGACCGACCTTGCGGAAGACAGTGCCTGCTTCCGGGATGCCCAGCGCCGCCGCCACCGCGAAGTAGACGAGCCCGAAGGGCACCGCGACCGCCACCAGCCCCAGCACCGGGTGCAGGTGCGGCGGCACGAGCACCCCGCCGCCCCACTGGGCTTCCACCCCGGGCATGGGGCCCAGGAGGGAGGTCAGGCCCTGTTTGACGGCCAACGCCACCAGCCCGCCCACGACCGCCGCGCCCCAGAGCCGGGGCAGCAGCCCCCCGGGCACGCCCACGGGCCCCACGCGCTGCTGGAGCTTGCGGCGCAGCAGCGTCGTCTCCACCCAGGCCACGATGCCGCTGGACAGGGTGAGGATGGCGGCGCCCAGCTCGCGAGGCAGCCCCAGCCGCTCCGGCAGCCACAGGGCCAGGAAGTACGCCATCACGGTGCCCAGGGACACGCGCACCACCGCGTAGCGCAGGGGCGTCTTCGGATCCTTGAGGGCGTAGAAGGCGGAGGCGTAGAGGCGGCCCACGGTGGAGGCCACGAGCCCCACTGCCGCGCCCATCAGCAGGTACCAGAGGTAGCGCGAGTCCGCCGCGCTGAAGCGGCCCGTCTGGAGCAGCGCGCCGCTCACCAGGTCCCCCAGGAACAGCAGCGCCGCCGCGGAGGGCACCACCCAGAAGGCGATCCGGCGCGAGCCCGCGTCGATGCGGGTCCTCAGCTTCGCGTGCGCCTCCGCCTCCCCTTCCCCCGTGGCGCGCGCCATCTCCGGCAGCTCCGCGGCGGACACCGCCATGCCGAAGAGGCTCACCGGGATGAGGTAGATGGTCTGCGCGTAGAGGAGCGAGGAGAGCGCGCGGTTGGAGATGAGGGACGCGAACGCCGTATCCACCCACGCGCTGAACTGCACCACCCCGCGCCCCAGCACCACCGGGCCGAAGTTCTTCAGCACCTGGCGCACGGAGGCGCTCGCCAGCGACAGGGCCGGACGGAAGCGCCCCAGGAGGCGCATCACCGTGGGCACCTGCACCGCGAACTGGAGGAAGCTGCCCAGCACGACGCCCCAGGCCAGCCACTCCGTCAGGGCCTCCTCCGCGGCGCGGCCCCCCTGGGAGTACCGGCCCCCCACCGCGAGCAGCGTGGCGATGATGACGACGTTCCACACCACCGGCGCCAGGTAGGACAGCAGGAAGCGCCGGTGGCTGTTGAGGATGCCCAGGCACCACGCGCTCAGCACGAGGAAGCCCGTGCCGGGGAACAGGATGCGCACCAGCCGGATGGCCAGGTCGCGCTCACTGCCCTCGAAGCCCGGGGCAATGACGTCCACGAACATCGGCGTGGCCAGCATGCCCAGCGCCACCAGCACGCCGGTGGCCAGCGTCAGGAGGCCGAACACCGCCCCCGCGACCCGGTCCGACTCCTCCGCGTCCTTCTTGCCCAGCAGCTGGGCGTACACGGGGATGAAGGAGCCTGACAGGACGCCTTCGCCGAAGAGGTTCTGCAGGAAGTTGGGGATGCGCAGCGCGGCCTTGAAGACGGCGGCGGCCTCCGCGTTGCCCAGGTAGTGCGCGAAGACCCGCTCGCGCACGAGCCCCATCAGGCGCGAGGCCAGGATGCCAATGCCCACCAGCATCGCGCCCCGGCCCCCCGTGCGCTCGGGTGCGGCCGGAGGGGTGGCGGCCGGGGAAGCAGGCTTCGGGGGCGACGCGGGAGCAGGGGCAGTCACGAAGGCGCGGACTCTACGTCCGGCGTCTTTCGGCGTGCAGCAGGAAACCCGACGACCGCTGTTTCTCTTGACGGTGCCCCCACGGGTTGCCAGGGTCCACATCAATGGCCGGAAAGTCCGACAGCGAGCGGTCCGACGTCGCGCGCATCCGCGCCGTGCTGGCACGCGAACTCGAAACCATCAACGAGTACGAAGCCTTCGCGGAGGACTCCACCAACCCGGAGGTCCGCGCCTTCTTCCTCCATCTGGCGGCGGAGGAGAAGGAGCACGTCTCCGAGGCCACGCACATGCTCCGGCTGCTCGACAAGGGCCAGGACACGCACTTCGCCAAACCCTTCGTCGCCGGCCACTTCCAGGCGGCGGTCACCCCGGCCGGAGTCCCCGTGGAGCTGCCCGCCGCGGAAGCCCCGGCCATCGTGGGGCACGTGCCGCCTCCCGTGGGACGCATGACGGCCGAGCCGCTCACGTCCCTGCCGCCGCAGCGCCTCATCTACGGCATCCCCGCGCCGCCGCCGTCCGCCAACAGCCACCCCCTCACCGTGGGCACCCTGCGCCGCGGTGGTGGTGGTGGCGGCGGCTCCGGTGGCGGTCGCTGAAGCCCCTTCGTCCTTTTGCCTTCCCCCCTCCTCTCCCGCTCCCGTCACGGAGACACCGATGCCTGACTTCCTTGGACATGCCGAGAACCCACTGCGCGAAGAGGAGTGGGCGCGCCTCAACGAGACGGTGATCCAGGTGGCGCGTCGGTCGCTGGTGGGCCGCCGCATCCTGGACATCTACGGACCGCTGGGCGCCGGCGTGCAGACCGTGGCCTACGACGAGTTCCAGGGCGTGTCCCCGGGCGCGGTGGACATCGTCGGCGAGCAGGAGACCGCGATGGTCTTCACGGACGTCCGCAAGTTCAAGACGATCCCGATCATCTACAAGGACTTCCTGCTGCACTGGCGGGACATCGAGGCGGCGCGCACGCACAACATGCCGCTGGACGTGTCCGCCGCCGCCGGGGCCGCCGCCCTCTGCGCGCAGCAGGAGGACGAGCTCATCTTCTACGGTGATCAGCGCCTGGGCTACGAAGGCCTGATGACGGCCAACGGCCGCCTCACCGCGACGCTGGGCGACTGGACGGCGCCGGGCGGCGGCTTCCAGACCATCGTGGAGGCCACGCGCAAGCTCAACGAGGCCGGCCACTTCGGGCCCTACGCCGTGGTGCTGTCGCCCCGGCTGTACTCGCAGCTGCACCGCATCTACGAGAAGACGGGCGTGCTGGAGATTGAGACCATCCGGCAGCTCGCCTCCGACGGCGTCTACCAGTCCAACCGCCTGCGCGGCGAGTCGGGCGTGGTGGTGTCCACCGGCCGGGAGAACATGGACCTGGCCGTGGCCATGGACATGGTCGCCGCCTACCTGGGCGCCAGCAAGATGAACCACCCCTTCCGCGTGCTGGAGTCGCTGCTGCTGCGCATCAAGCACCCGGACGCCATCTGCACGCTCGAAGGCGCCCTCCCCGCGGCCCCCCCGGCGCGCCGATAGCCCTCCCAGCGCGGGTCCCCATGGCGAAGGTCCTGGTCATCGACGATGAGACGAACCTGCGCAAGGTGCTGGCCGCCCTGCTGCGCCGCGACGGGTTCGACGTCACCGTGGCGGAGAACGGGGAGCAGGGCCTCGCCGAGTTCCACAAGAACGGCGCCGACATCATCGTCACCGACCTGGTGATGCCGAAGCTGGGCGGCATGGAAGTGCTCGCCGCCGTGCGCATCGCCAACCCGGACGTGCCGGTGATCATCATCACCGCGCACGGCACCGTGGACTCCGCCGTGGAGGCCATCAAGGCGGGCGCGTTCGACTACATCACCAAGCCCTTCGACCAGTCGGAGCTGTCCTCCGTCGTGGCCAAGGCCGCCAAGACGAACGAGAGCGCCAAGCGCTCCGTGCGGGCGGATCACAAGGCGCGCTCCGCCATCATCGGCGAGTCGCCGCAGATCCAGGACGTCTACAAGATCATCGACAAGGTCGCGGACACGCCCTCCACGGTCCTCATCACCGGCGAGAGCGGCACGGGCAAGGAGCTCATCGCTACCGCGCTGCACGGCGCGTCCAGCCGCCGCGACAAGCCGTTCATCAAGATCAACTGCGCCGCCATCCCCGCGACGCTCATCGAGTCCGAGCTGTTCGGCTACGAGAAGGGCGCCTTCACCGGCGCCGTCACCTCCAAGCCGGGCCGCTTCGAGCTGGCCGACGAAGGCACCCTCTTCCTCGACGAGATTGGAGAAGTCCCCGTCGAGATGCAGGTGAAGCTGTTGCGCGCGCTCCAGGAGGGCGAGTTCGAGCGCGTGGGCGGCATCAAGACGACGCGCGTGAACGTGCGGCTCGTGGCGGCCACCAACCGCGACCTCCAGGAGGAGATCGAAGCGGGCCGCTTCCGCAAGGACCTGTACTACCGGCTGGCCGTGGTGCCCATCGTGCTGCCCGCGCTGCGCGAGCGCCGCAGCGACATCCCGATGCTCGCCAAGCACTTCGTGGACAAGTACAACCGGCGCCTCAACAAGAAGATTGAAGGCATCGCCGACGACGCGATGGCGGTGCTCCAGGCATACGCGTGGCCGGGCAACATCCGCGAGCTGGAGAACCTCATCGAGCGCGTGCTGCTCTTCGCGGACGGCCCCCACATCACGGCGAAGGATCTGCCGGAGCCGGTGCGCGGAGGAGCAGGCGTGCAGGCAGGAGCCACGGTGGCCAGCTCGCTGGGCACGCTGGACGTCCCTGTGGGCGAGGTGGGCCTCAAGGACATCGTGCGGATGAAGGCCGCGGAGCTGGAGCGGGACCTCATCGTGAAGAAGCTGGATGAGACGGGCGGCAACGTCACGCGCGCCGCGCGCCTCCTGCAGATCAGCCGCAAGTCGCTCCAGACGAAGATGAAGGAGTTCGGCCTGCGCGACACCACCCCGGACGGGCAGGACGACGGCCCGGACGAGTAGCCCCGGGCGGCCGAAATATCGCCGTTCCGTCGGCGGTTTCGGGCCCGCGTACCTTCTCACCCTCAGGGAGCTTGAATGCGGCCGAATCTTCCCACCCTCGGTGGACCACCGAAGCGCAATCCCTTCGGACCGGTGGTTGCCGTCTCCGTCATCCTCGGCGCGGCCGCGGGTGGCGTGTGGTGGTGGAAACAGCGCATGGCGGATGTCCCCATGGACGTCGCCTCGCAGTCCGTGACCGCGCAGGACGCGGGCACCCTCGCGCAGGCCCCCGCGGCGCCCCCCGTGCCCACCGACCCGGTGAAGGCCGCGGGCCTGGAGCGCGCGTCCATCCGCATTGAAGGTCCCCTGGAGACGGCGCTCGTGCAGGCCACCGGCGCGGAGGTGGGCCCTGCCCTGGCCCAGGTGGTGACGCGCACGCTGGTGTGGTGGGTGCGCGTGCCCGGGGAGATCCTCCGGGGCGACACGCTGGACGTGCTCTTCCAGCGTCGTCCCAACGAGGAGCCGCTGGTGTACGCGGTGCGCTTCGTCAGCGGAAAGACGGGCCAGACGCACCGCGCCTACCGCTTCCAGCCCGCAGGGGAGACGAACGCGCGCTACTACGTGCCGGGCGGTGACGAACTGGAGCTGCGGATGGAGCACTCGCCCATCGACAGCTACGAGCAGATCACGTCCCTGCTGCGCGACGGCCGGGGCCACAAGGGCGTGGACTTCCGCGCTCCGGTGGGCACCACCATCCGGGCGCCCTTCGCGGGCGTCATCAAGCGCAAGAACTGGAACTTCGGCAGCAACGGCAACTGCATCGAGCTGGTGGAGTCCGGGGGCAAGGGCCGCCGGGCCCTCTTCCTGCACCTGGCGGAGCTGCCCCGCACGGTCCAGGCCGGGATGCGGGTGTCCACGGGCCAGGTCCTGGCGCAGAGCGGCAACACCGGCCACTCCTTCGCCCCCCACCTGCACTATCAGCTGATGCTGGGGGAGAACCGGGTCCTGGACCCCTTCGACCAGCACAAGACCTTCCGGGCCTCCCTGGTGGCCTCCCAGAAGGCCACCTTCGAGGCCGAGGTCCAGCGGCTGGACGGACTGCTCGGCACGTCCGTGGCCGGCAAGTAACGGCCACCCATTTCTTGACACTCCTCCGACGGCACGGCTAGCTGGCAGGCTCCTGGGCCGTGGGTCGTCGGAGGTTGTGGATGCACAGGTTTCGCGCCGTCATCGCCGCGCTGACGTTGGGCGCGCCGTTCGCCGCCAGCGCGGCGGACATCACCCGGATTGCCTCGTCGTTCGACGATGACGATCCGTTCGACCTCTTCTTCGACGTCGGCTTCGAGCGCACACAGACGCGCGCGAAGATCGTGCGCGAGCAGCTCTCGCAAGAGGGCGTGGAAGACCCGCAGCTGCGGGAGGTCAATGAGCTCTGGTACAAGGGCGTGGACGCGCGGCTGAACTTGGCGCTCGCGTTCGGCCTTTGGAAGGACCTGGAGTTCTCCTTCAAGCTGCCCATCGTCTTCCAGCAGAACGAGAGCTGGGAGTACGTGTCGGGCACCAACAACGACAACTCCACCATCGACAACAGCTGCTTCAAGGCGGACGGCTCGCCGTACTCGTCGGAAGGCTGCGTGGGCAGGCTCTTCAACGTCCCGCAGGAGAGCTTCCGGGGCGGCCTGGGCAACGTCCACTTCGGGCTGGCGTACGCCTTCTTCAACCAGGAGAAGGACGACACCAAGCCCACGTGGATCGTCGGCATCGACTACGAGGCGCCCACCGCCAAGCAGCGCAATCCGAGCGTGGACAACAGCGACCTGGATGACCCGGATAAAGGCCGCGGCAACGTGGGCGACCGCGTCCACAAGTACCAGCTCTACACGTCCTTCTCGCGGCGCATGGGCGCGGCGGACCCGTACTTCAAGGCGTACCACACCATCCCGGTGCGCGGCCCCAAGGCCTACTCCAACTGCGATCAGGCCGGCACGAACCGGGACAACCTGGGCGCCCCGGACAACTGCTTCAAGGACCCGTGGACTCGCAATGAGACGGGCATCCAGGCCCCCTCGCAGACGGGCCTCCTCTTCGGCGTGGAGCTGGTGCCCTTCGAGAACAAGGCCAGGGCCCAGAAGTTCGCGGTGGACCTGCGCTTGATGGGCAACTACGTGGGCCGCGGCCGGTACTACAACGAGCTGAGCTCGGCGCTGCGCAAGCTGCTCACGTCGGAGGACTACATGCAGGTGGGTGGCCAGTTCGGCGTCACCGCCCGCGCCGCCGAGGCCTTCACCATCCGCGCCTCCGGCAACTTCCTCTACAACACGGACCACCTGCTCACGTCGGAGACCCTGGGCCAGGACGTGAACGGCGACGGCACCGTGGACGCCAACCCGGGCTCGCCGGAGCTGAACCCCACGTTCGACTGGCGCTACGACCTGACGTCCCGCCGCTTCCGGGCCATCCAGAGCACCACGTTCCGCTTCGACCTGGGCGCGAGCTTCAGCTTCTAGCAGCGGCGCCCCTGAGGCAGCGGGTACGTCCCTACCGCTGCTTCAGCCCGAGGCCCATGCGGTACACCTCCTGGCCGGGCCACCCCGCCCGGCGGGCCAGCTCGGTGCTCAGCGGCTTGAGCTTCTCGCCGCGCTCCAGGCCGGACTCCAGCGCGCGGCGGACCTCGTCCTCGCTCCAGCGCTGCTCGCCGGTGCGCCCCTCCACCAGCACCACCACCTCGCCCCGGGTCTCCTCGGCGGCGTAGCGCGCGACCAGGGCCGACAGCGGGCCCCGGACGAACTCCTCGTGCAGCTTGGTCAGCTCCCGCGCCACGCACGCGCGCCGGTCGCCCCAGGCCTCCTGGAGGTCCGCCAGCGTCTCGCCCAGGCGGCGCGGGGACTCGTAGAGCACGCAGGTGGCGGACAGGGGCGCCACCTCGTCCAGCATGGCCCGGCGCTCCGGCCCCTTGCGCGGCAGGAAGCCCAAGAAGTGGAAGCGGCCCGTGGGCAGCCCGGACGCGCTCAGCGCCGCCACCAGCGCCGTCGCCCCGGGCACCGGCTCCACCTTCAGGCCGCGCTCCAGCGCCTCCGCCACCAGCTTCTCGCCCGGGTCGCTGATGCCGGGGCTGCCCGCGTCGGTGATGAGCGCGCAGTCGTCCCCTGCTTCGATGCGATCCAGGATGCGCCCGGCGCGCTGGCCTTCGGCGAAGGCGGGCAGGCTCACCAGGTCCTTGCCGCCAATGCCGAAGTGGTCCAACAGGATGCGCGAGTGCCGGGTGTCCTCGCACGCGAGGAAGCCGGCGGTGCGCAGCGTCTCCAGGGCCCGGGCGGTGACATCCCCCAGGTTCCCGATGGGCGTGGCCACGAGGTAGAGCGTTCCAGCCAAGGACAGGTCCTCACATGCCGGCGTCGAAGGCGGCGGGGATGTGTTCCACCTGGGCGTGCTCGCCCCGGCCCACGACGGAGATGACGTCGAAGCGCACCATGCGCCCGTCGATGCCGTTCTGGAAGAGATAGTGCAGCGCGGCCTTCACCACCCGACGCTGCTTGGCGAAGGACACGGTGTGCGCCGGGTCTCCCCACACCGCCGAGGAGCGCATCCGCACCTCCACGAAGCACACCACCTCTTCGCGCACCGCCACGATGTCCAGCTCGCCGTAGCGGCACGTCCAGTTGCGCGCAATCACCCGGAAGCCTTGTGACTCCAGCAGGCGCACGCCTTCCGCCTCCGCTTCATCCCCCGTCTCCCGCCGCGTCCCCATCC
>NZ_RAWG01000789.1 GCF_003611735.1 Corallococcus sicarius
GAATGGAAAGGAATTAAGTGGAGGTGGATGGGATGGGAAGGGATGGAGTACAATGGAATGGATTACTGTGGAATGGAATGGAATTGAATGGAATGGAATGAATTGTAGTGGAGTGGAGTGGAGTCAAATAGAATAGTGTGGAATAGAATGGAAAGGAATGCAATGGAATGGAATGGAATTGAGAGGAGTGGCGTGGAGTGGAGTTGAATGCAGTGGAATGGAATGGAATGGAATGGAATGGAATGGAATGCAAAGGAATGGAATCAACCCGAGTGGAATGGCATGGAATGGAATGCAATGGATTGGAATGGAATGGAATCAACTCGAGTGGAAAGGAATGGAATGGAATGGAAAGGAATGGAATGAAGTCAACTCGAGTGGAAAGGAATGGAA
>NZ_RAWG01000790.1 GCF_003611735.1 Corallococcus sicarius
GCTGCGACTCGTCGAAGTTGTACTTGGCCTGGCGCACCTTCTCGCTGTAGAAGGCCCAGTCCCACGGTTCCAGCTGGAAGGTCGGCTTGCGCGCGGCCTTCTGCTCCTTGTCGATCATCGCCTGCAGGTCGGCGGCTTCGCGCTTGGCATTGGCCACCGCGGCCGGAGCCAGCTTGCCGAGCATCGCGTTGACCGCTTCGGGGGTCTTGGCGGTCTGGTTGGTCAGGTTGTAGGCGGCGAAGTTCGGGAAGCCCATCAGCTTGGCCTTGTCGGCACGCAGCTGCATGATGCGCGAGACCAGCGCGGTGTTGTCGAACTCACCGCCGCGGCTGCCGCGGGTGGTCGAGGCTTCGTAGATCTTCTGGCGCAGGGCGCGGTTGGCCAGGTTGGTC
>NZ_RAWG01000791.1 GCF_003611735.1 Corallococcus sicarius
GACACGCCAATACCGAAAAACAGCTAGACGTTCAAGTATTGCAGGAATTGGCTAAAGCCAATGCTTTGCTTGACCAACTTGTTATCCAAGCGGAACAGGATTAAAGGAGAATTGGTATGCTGTTGAAAATCTTTAGCCGAGGCAAAGGCTCAGGTAATGCCCCCATCAATTATCTGCTGGGTAACGATTATATGAGTGAAGGTCAATTAAGAGCTGGGGCAAGGATTGTCAGTGGTAATCCTGTGGTGACCCAAGCCATGATTAATAGCAGTAACTTTGCTCGAAGATATACCGCAGGGGTATTATCGTTTGAAGAAGCCCCCGATGCGATTAGTGAGGCAGACAAACAAGCCATCATTCAAGACTTTGAGAAAGCTATGTTTGCAGGGAT
>NZ_RAWG01000792.1 GCF_003611735.1 Corallococcus sicarius
GTGGAGAACCGATCCCAAAAGAAGGGCTGGAGATCGGCCCTGTTCCCCCGGGATGCTCCCTCGTGGTCCCCTGGCTGTCAAAGGAACTCGCTGGACTTCCGTGCATGAAAAAACCCCGACTCTCAGAGGAGAAGCCGGGGTTCCTGGATCTCGGCGACAAGTCGCCGGATCTTGATGTGGTGGAGCTGGGGGGATTCGAACCCCCGTCCGCAAGCCTTCATCGCGCAGTTCTACATGTTTAGCGATCTGTTTTGATCTCGCTTCCGGAATCGCGCAGTCGCACGCTAAACCGGACGCCAGCACCCTATTTTCTCGTTTCTATCCAAGGTACCCGGACAGAAACCAGCCAATGTAATTATCTTTGCAGATCGAAGTCGATGGATTGCTC
>NZ_RAWG01000793.1 GCF_003611735.1 Corallococcus sicarius
ATAAGGAGTGCATTATGCGCATAGCTAAAATTGGGGTCATCGCCCTGTTCCTGTTTATGGCGTTAGGCGGAATTGGTGGCGTCATGCTCGCAGGTTATACCTTTATTTTGCGTGCTGGCTAAGCGCCTGCACCAGCCTTTCAAACAGGCGGTCTGCGATGATCGCCGCCAGTGCCACCAGTAACGCCCCCTGGATCACATACGCGGTATTAAATCCGCTAAGCCCGATGATGATGGGCGTACCCAGCGTGCTGGCCCCTACCGTTGAGGCGATCGTCGCCGTACCAATGTTGATAATCACCGAAGTTCGCACGCCCGCCAGAATCACCGGAGCCGCCAGCGGTAGCTCGACCTTACGCAGTCGCTGACCACGACTCATTCCCATACC
>NZ_RAWG01000794.1 GCF_003611735.1 Corallococcus sicarius
ATCACTGCACTGATCACCCAGGCGATATAACTCTTCTCTAGGATCTGACCACAGGGTGCTTTGTGACATATCCCTGCAATGATCACCCAGGTGATATACCACTTGCCAAGGCTCTGCCTACAGGGGCATTGCAATGTATCTCTGCACTGATCACCTAGGTCTTGTAGCTAATTTCTAGGATCTGCCTACAGGGTGCTTTGTGACGTGTCCCAGCAAGGATTACCCAGGTGATGTACCTCTCATCAAGGCTCTGCCTACAGGCACATTGTGATGTATCTCTGCACTGATCACCTCGGTCATGTAACTTTTTTCTAGGCTCTACCTACGATGGCATTGTGACATATGTCTGCACTAATCATCCAAGTGATGTAACTCTTGTCTAGGA
>NZ_RAWG01000080.1 GCF_003611735.1 Corallococcus sicarius
GGGAGGCGTCTGCTGCGGCGCGGGGGGCGGCGTCGGGGCCGGCTGCTGGGCCTTCTGGGCCTCGGTCGCGATGACCTGGTCCATGGCCTGGTCGAGGGTCTTGTGGGCCGTCACGCCCGGCTGGTCACCCCAGCCGTTGCGCAGGGTCTGCTGCTGGCCGCTCAGCTTCTCCTCCGCGTGCCAGTCCTGTTCGAACACGCGCTGGTTCACGATGCCCACCTCGTACTGGCCCACGGCGGCCGGACGCGGCGGAGGACCGTCGGGCTGGGCCTCCTCCATGGTGACGACCTGGATGCGCCAGGACCACACCGCGCCCACGAAGAAGAGGACCATGGCCGCCACACCGACGCCCACGATCTTCCCCATGACGAGGTGATCTTCCTCGGCCGCGACGCCATGCGCGCCGACGATGACCCGGGACTCGATTTCTGACTGGGTCTTCTTCATGGCTGCACGTACCTCAGGGACTCCGCGATGTAGGGGTCCTTCACCGGAAGCGTGTACCGACCGCGCGCCCGGAACAGGGCATAGCCCACCGAAATCCCACCCACGCCCACCCAGGCCGTGATGAGGGTCCAGTGGAACGTCGGACCGGCCTCACCGGAGTACGCCGGCCAGATGAGCCAGTACAGGTCCACCGCGTGAATGAGAAGCATGTAGACGGCCACCACCGCCAGCTTCCGGGGCTGCACCTTCAGGCTGCGTGACAGCAGCGTGAAGAAAGGCAGCACGAAGTGCAGGAAGAACAGCGCGATGGACATGGAGCGCCACGAGCCGAACATGCGCAGGCCGTACCAGGGCGCCTCTTCCGGGATGTTGGCGATCCACACCAGCAGGAACTGGGAGAAGGCGATGTAGGCCCAGAACGCCGTGAAGGCGAAGATGAGCTTGCCCAGGTTGTGGAAGTGCGCCGGCGTCACCAGGCTGCCGTACAGGTCCTTGCCCTGCGCGTTGACGGTGGCGACGGTCAGCACGCAGAAGGCGGCCAGGAAGCTGCCGGCGAAGTAGTAGACGCCGAAGATGGTGGACTGCCACAGCGGCGTGAGGCTCATCATCCAGTCGAAGGACGCGAACGTGACGGTGAGCGCCAGGAAGGGCAGGGCGCCCGGGGAGAAGCGGCGCTGCTTGACGGTGAGGTCCAGCCCGCCCGCGTCATCCTGCTTCGTGCTCCAGCCGTACAGGCGCTGGCTCACGAAGATCCACACCGCGAAGTAGATGACCTGGCGCACGGCGAAGAACGTCAGGTTCAGGTACCCGTGCTTCTTGTGGGCCAGGTGCTCCACTTCGATGCCGTGGATGTTCGCGGCCAGGGGAGAGCCGTCCACCCAGGGGTACAGGTGCTTCATCATCGGGATGAAGGCGAGGAAGAGCACCGCGAAGATGGGCACCGCGACGGCCATGGTCTCCATGGCGCGGCGCAGGACGATGAGCCACTTCGCCTTGGCCGTGTGGAAGATGGCCAGCATGATGAGGGCGGCCACGCTGATGCCCACCCAGTAGGTGAAGCCCAGCAGGTAGCTGAAGCTGGTGGCCTGCGGGTTCATGAAGAAGCCCACGGCGGTGAGCACGAGGCCCACCACGCCCAGGCCGAACGCGGGCACCATCAGCTTGGGCGTGCCGGTGTAGCGCTCCATGGCAGTCATCGGTTCTCCTGCGGGACGGGCTGGGCCCCCCCGGGGGTGCTGCGGGCGGCCTGCAGCGCGCGCACATAGGCGACGACGGCCCAGCGCTCACGCGTGTCGAGCTCACCCGAGAAGGACGGCATGATGCCGTAGCCCTCGTTGATGGCGGTGTAGAAGTGGCCGGCCGGCTTGTCGGTCAGCTCCAGCAGGGACGGCGGCAGGCGCAGGGCCATGTTCTCCGCCACGATGCTGTTGCCGTCGCCGAGCACGCCATGGCACTGCGAGCAGACGATGTTGTACTTCTTCTGACCCAGGGCCAGCAGCGGCTTGTCCACCGTCAGGGGGATGGCGTTGACGGCGATGCCGTTGGTGCGGCCGGTGCTGATGCCGGGGTTGCCCACCGGGCGCTCGCGCGGGACGGTGCCGGCGGGCGGCACGCGCATGGCGCGGCCGTCCGGCCAGAAATCGGAGGCCTCGTAGTACTCGTACTTGGCCTGGTCCTCCATGCGCTGGAGGAATTCAGAGCTGACGTTGCAGCCCGTGAGCGCGGCGAGTCCCGCGGCGGGGATGAGCCACCTCATGCGTTCTCTCCGGAAACGACGGTCACGTGGGTCGCGCCCAGGGCCGTCAGCTGGTTCTTGACGTCCGCGGCGTCCTGCCCCGTGGGGTGGGGCACGCTCAGCCAGAAGCCGTGCGTGGACGCGCTGCGGAACTCTTCCGACTCGAAGGCCGGGTGGTACGGCTGGGGCAGACGGCTCAAGCCCAGCAGACCGAAGAAGATGCCGAACGCGGCGAACAGCACGCTCAATTCGAACGTGATGGGCACCCACGCCGGGAGGCTCAGCAGCGGACGACCGCCGATGTTGAGCGGGTAGTCGACGGTGTTCATCCACGTCTGCATCGCGAGCGCGGTCACCAGGCCGGTGAGGCCGCCGCCCAGGGCGATGAAGGGCACCCGCGAGGGGGGCAGCCCCAGCGCTTCCGACCCGCCGTGCAGCGGGTACGGAGAGTAGGTGTCCATGCCCAGGAAGCCCTTCTCGCGCATCTGCCGGGTGGCATCCACGAGGGCATCAGGCGTGGCGAACTCGGCCAGTACCCAGGAATCGAGGACCTTGGCTTCCATGGTGCTAGTGCGCTCCGTGGGTGAGGGTGCCCGCCGCGGCCTGCTCCACGCCGTGGTGGCCGTTGGCGTGGGCGGCGTGCTTGAGCTCCAGCTGGAGCTCCTTCACCTCGCTCACCGCGACGGCGGGAACGAACTTGAGGAACAGCAGGAACAGGGTGCCGAACAGGCCGAGCGTGCCGATGTAGATGGACCAGTCCACCCAGGTGGGGCTGTAGATGTCCCACGACGACGGCAGGAAGTCCTGGGAGAGCGACGTCACGATGATGATGAAGCGCTCGCACCACATGCCGATGTTCACCGCGATGGACGCCACCCACATGATGGGGACGCTGGTGCGGCACTTCTTGAACCAGAAGATGTTCGGCGTGACCACGTTGCAGGTGATCATCAGCCAGTACACGCCGGCGTAGGGGCCCGTCGCGCGGTTCACGTAGAAGGTCCAGAACTCGTACTGGTTCTGCGAGTACCACGCGATGAAGTGCTCCATCATGTACCCGTAGGACACGATGAGGCCCGTCGCGAGGATGACCTTGTTCATGTTCTCCAGGTGGCGGTCGGTGATGACGTCCCGGAGGCCCAGGTACTTGCGGGCGGGCACGATGAGCGTGATGACCATCGCGAAGCCGCTGAACACGGCGCCGGCCACGAAGTAGGGCGGGAAGATGGTGGCGTGCCAGCCGGGCAGCTGAGACACGGCGAAGTCGAACGAAACGATGGTGTGCACGGACACCACGAGCGGCGTCGAAAGGCCGGCGAGCAGCAGGTAGGCGATTTTATAGTTGTGCCAGTGCCGGCCGGAGCCGCGCCAACCCAGGGCGAACAGGCCGTAGATGGTGCGCTGCAGCTTCGTCTTGGACGAGTCGCGCAGGGCGGCCAGGTCCGGGATGAGGCCCACGAACCAGAAGAGCGCGGACACCGTGAGGTAGGTCGAGATGGCGAACACGTCCCACACGAGCGGCGAGCGGAACTGCGGCCACGCGCCCAGCGTGCTGGGGTAGGGGAACAGCCAGAACGCGAACCAGGGACGGCCCGTGTGGAGCAGCGGGAAGAGGCCGGCGCACATGACGGCGAACAGCGTCATGGCCTCCGCGAAGCGGTTGATGCTCGTGCGCCACTTCTGCTGGAAGAGCAGGAGGATGGCGGAGATGAGCGTGCCAGCGTGGCCGATGCCGACCCACCAGACGAAGTTGATGATGTCGAACGCCCAGCCGACGGGCTGGTTGTTGCCCCACACGCCGATGCCGCGCGCCAGGGTGTACGTGACGCCGACGACGAGCAGGCCCAGCGCCGCGGACGTGATGCCCAGCAGCATGAACCAGCCCTTGCCGGGCTTGCGCCAGACATGGTCCAGCAGCGTTTCATTGAGGGACCGGTCGTCGTGGTGCGGCGCGACGAGGTCCCGGGGCTCGAGCGGGTCGAGCGGGAGAGCGTGTGCGGTCTCGGCCATGACGGTCAGTGACCTCCTTTGGGCGCCGCGTTCTGCTCAGGGGCGGCGGCCACAAGGGCAGGGTTGGGGTTGCGCAGGCGGATGAGGTGGGCGGTGCGGGGACGGGTGCCCAGCTCGTGCAGCAGCCGGTACGCGCGCTCGTCCTCGTGGAGCTGGGTGACGCGCTGGGCCGGGTCGGCCAGCGAGCCGAAGACGATGGCCTGGGTGGGGCACGTCTGCTGGCACGCCGTCTGGAGCTCCGTCTCCTGGATGAGACGCTTCTCCACGCGGGCGTTGATGCGCACGCGCTCGATGCGCTGGACGCAGTACGTGCACTTCTCCATGACGCCGCGGTTGCGCACCGTGACGTCCGGGTTCATCAGCATCTTCTCGGTCGACGTCTTGCCCTGCGTGTAGTGCAGGTAGTTGAAGCGGCGGACCTTGTAGGGGCAGTTGTTGGAGCAGTACCGCGTGCCGACGCAGCGGTTGTACACCATGTCGTTGAGGCCCTCGTCCGAGTGCACGGTGGCGTTCACCGGGCAGACGTACTCGCAGGGGGCCTTCTCGCAGTGCACGCACGCGACGGGCTGCATGACCATGGAGGGGTCGTTCTCACTGCCCTCGAAGTAGCGGTCGATGCGCAGCCAGGCCATCTCACGGCCGCGGCCCACCTGCTCCTTGCCGACGACGGGGATGTTGTTCTCCGCCTGGCACGCCACGACGCACGCGTTGCAGCCCGTGCAGCGCGACAGGTCGATGGCCATGCCCCACTTGTAGCCCTCCGTGGGGTTCTTGGCGTAGTCGAAGTCGGGCAGGACGTTCCGCTTGCCCAGTTCCAGCTCGCCCTGGACGCGCTCCAGGATGTGCTCGGTGTTCGTGGACGGGTGCGCCAGCTCGCTGACGGACATGTCCAGGGCCAGCGGGCGGCCCTCCATGCGCCAGTGGTACTGGGTGCGGGCGAAGGTGTGGCTGCCGCGGACCTTGGTGAGCTTGGCGCCGCCGTCGAACCAGGGAGCGTTCACGCTGCGCAGCAGGTTCGCGTTGACGCCCACGTCCTTGGCCACCACCTCGTGCAGGCCGGTGCGGCCGTAGCCCAGGTTCACGGTGACGGTGTCGTCCGCGTTGCCGGGGAGGACGGTGACGGGGACCTGCAGCTTGCGGCCGCCGTACTCCAGCTCCGCGACGTTGCCGTTCTCCAGGCCCAGCCGCTTGGCGGTGGCGGGGCTGAGGATGGCGGCGTTGTCCCAGGTGATCTTGGTGATGGGGTCCGGCAGCTCCTGCAGCCACGCGTTGTTCGCGAAGCGGCCGTCGAAGAGCTTGTAGTCGGTGACGAAGTTGATCTCCAGGTCACCGGCCGCGGGCGACTGGTACGCGCCCACGAGGGTGCTGGCGGCGCCCAGGTCGGGGGAGGCCGTCAGGCCGGCGGCGATGCTGCCGGGGACGACGCCCTCGGAGACCCAGGTCTCCCAGCGGGTCTCGAAGTCGGCGCGGCCGGCCTCGCCACCCTGCGCGGTCCAGTACTCGCGCAGCATCTGGTAGGCGGGGCGGTAGGGCTCGTCGAGGAACAGCGCGAACAGCTCCGCTTCCGGCACGCCGTTGAAGAGCGGCTGGATGAGGGGCTGGGCGATGGACACCGTGCCGTCCACCGCGCGGCCGTCGCTCCAGGTCTCCAGCTGGTGCGCCAGGGGCACGAACCAGTCAGCGTACTTGGAGGTCTCGTCCTCGTAGTGACCCGCGTACAGGACCGACAGGGCCTTGCGGTTCGCGTTCAGCTTGGGGTCCAGCACCTCCGCCAGGCCCGCGTCCACCGGGAGGGTGTAGAGCGGGTTGAAGGCGGTGATGACCAGCGTGTCCACGCGGCCGGCCTTGATGTCCTCCACCAGGGCGCGGATCTCCGCGAGGCCCGAGGCCTCCGGGGCGGCGGCGGGGACGACCTTCACGGTGGTGCCCAGGTTGCCCAGGGCGGCGTTGATGGCCTGGGCCAGCGCGTGCACGGCGGCGGGCTGACGCTCACCGGCCATCACGACGCTGCGGCCGGCCTTGGACTTGAGGTCCTGGGCCACGGCCTGCACCCACGAGGCGACTTCCGGGCGCAGCGTCCCGGCCTTGCCGGAAGCGGACGCGCCCAGGCTGGCGGCGGGGCCACCCACGGCCTGCGCGAGCGCGGCGGCGAGCCCGAAGACCTCCTGCGACTTCACGCGCAGGCGGTGGTCGGCCATGCCGCCGGTGATGGACATGCGGTGCTCGGCCACGTAGAGGCGGTTGAGCTCGCCGTTCTTCGGGTCGCGGCGGTCCGCGAACTGACGCGCCATGGAGAGGTTCGCCGGGCGGCTCTCCAGGAAGTCGGCGTCCAGGGAGACGATGATGTCCGCCCGGGTCAGGTCGTAGAGCGCGTGCGTGGGCTGACCGAAGAGGGCGCGGTGCGCCTCGTCCGCGGCCTGGTCCACCGGGCTGTAGCTGTGGAAGCGCGCGGCGGGCAGCTTGCGCTGGATGCGCGCCTTCACGTCGCCGAGCAGCGGCGAGTTCATGGGCTCCGACAGGAAGCGCAGGCGGGCTCCGCCGTCGCCCGCGGCCTTGGTGCTCACGAGGCTGGAGACGTCCTCGGCGAGCACGCGCAGCGAGCGGGGGTTGTTGCCCTGGCGCAGCACGCGGGCGCGCTGCGGGTCATAGAGGGAGAGCAGGAAGGCCTGCTCGAACGGCCCGGCGGCGCCCTTGTTGATGGGGTGCTGGGGGTTGCCCTCGACCTTGATGGGCCGGCCTTCGCGAGCGGTGATGAGCAGGCCGGAGGTGTGGCCCGCGAACGTCATGCCGGACGCGTAGTGGAGCGGGTTGCCCGGGGTCACTTCCGGCGGCGTCTTGGTGTAGGGGACCAGCCGCTCGTCCTGGGGACGGGTGCTGCACGCGGTGGCGCCGGCCAGCGCGAGCGACGCGCCGAGGATCTGCATGAACTCGCGGCGGGCGAAGCCGGTGGGGGGCAGGTCCGCGCCGACGGGGAACTCCGGGCGGGTCTCCTCCAGGAACGCCGGCGTGGCGAGCTTCTCCTCCAGGCCGAGCCAGTACGTCTTGCCGTACGCGCCTTCCGCCGGGACGGCGCGGGTGGTCGCGTGCGCGAGCGCCTCGGTCACGACGTCGTCGTGAGCGTGGTCATGGTCGTGCGCGGCCGGCGTGGCCTCGTTGCGACCCGAGACGACCGGGAGCGCGAACGACGTGGGAGTGTCCTGCGCGGGCGCGCTGTCAGGCTTGGTGTTCATCGGTGGCATGTGGAGCAGCTCGTGCGCGAGTGAACGTCGTATTCTTTGTAGAGCTTGTCGGCGAGCGCGGCGGCCTCGGCCTTATCCGCGGGGGGAGCCCAGGTCATGCTGGTGATGAACTCCGCGGGGCGGAGGCTGGGCTTCGGGTCGCGGTGGCAGTCCAGGCACCAGCTCATCGTCAGGGTGGAGACCTGCTCGATGGCGGCCATCTGGTCCACGCGGCCGTGGCAGGTGGCGCAACCGACGCCCTTGCCCACGTGGATGGAGTGGTTGAAGTAGACGAAGTCCGGCAGGTTGTGGACGCGAACCCAGGGGATGGGTTGGTCGGCGAAGAACGCCTTGCGGACCTCCGTCAGGTACGGGCTCTTGTTCCACACCTGGGCGTGGCAGGACATGCACACGGTGGTGGAGGGGATGCCCGCCGACGGGGATTTCTCCACCGTCCAGTGGCAGTAGCGGCAGTCGATCTGCTCGTCACCGGCGTGGTGCCGGTGGTCGAACTCGATGGGCTGCTCCACCGGGCGTGCCTGGTTGGTCACGAGCGGCGAGCGCACGTAGGCCAAGAGGCCGCCGATGGCGATGGCGGGCACCGCGAGGAGCATCGCGGCCGACAGGCGCGACACCGTATTCGTCCAGCGTGGAAAGAGAGGGCCGCTCATACCAGGACCAGGGGCAAGGGGACTGAAGGCGACATGAGACCAAGGGTGGACGCACAGATGCCGTCCGGCGCGGAAGTCGAGAGTGCCATCCCGGCCCCGGTGGACCGGGCGGGCGGTGGCTCCTGGCGCTCAGACGGCAAGGCAGTCACGTCCAACGAACCTCTAGGATGGTGCCGTGGGCGCGGGTCCCTCATGCATAGCCCGACCCAATGCGGCGCGGGACCATCGACCATCGACACGGCAGTGTCAACCATTCTGTGGAGAGTGGGAATACAACTCGCATAGCACTTCCACGCGCGATGGAAACAAGTTGCACGCGCGCGTGATGAATCCCGCTTCTGGCGATCGGAAGGGGCTTTGCGCGCCGAGCCGCCACGTCTGGATCAATCCCTCTCAGGGTGCGCGCGCTACAGAGCGCGACGGCCCTGGAGCGGGGCTACTCGGTGTCGGGGTCGGCGGGGGCGGCGTTGCAGTGCAGGCACTTGCCCATCCAGACGTCGGCGCCCCGGTGGGGGACGCGCTCGAAGGTGGCGTCGGTGGCGATGATGTCCAGGACGCGGCGCCGCTTCGCGTGACTCATGGGTCCCCTAAACCTCCACCACCGCGGTGCCGGCGATGGCGAAGACGCGATCACCCCGGCCGCGCCGGACATTGAGCCCGCCCGTGAAGGCGCTGAAGGCGGGCAGGACGCCCACCCCGGTGCGCAGGTGGAAGCAGGGGAGCCGCAGCCGGTCCGCGCCGCCTTCCAGCCGCACCATGGGGTGAAGGTGCCCGGCCCACACAAAGCGTCCGGCCGCGGGCTCCGGGTGGTGGGCGAAGCGGAAGGGGCCTTCGTCCAGGGCGTCCGCGCGGTCCTCCATGTTCCAGGCAGGGGGCAGGGCGGGGACGTGGCGGTCGTGGTTGCCCCGGATGAGGACCACGTCCAGGTGGGGCCAGGCCCTGCGCCAGGTGGTGACGCGCTGGATGACGTCCCCGGTGAGCCCCTGGCGCGAGTGGACCAGGTCCCCCACGAGCAGCAGGCGCCGGGCCCGGGTGGTGGTGAGCGCGGTGGACAGGCGCTCGAGGTCGTCGTCCAGCACGCCCACGGGCAGGGGGATGCCGTGCTGCTGGAAGGACTCCGTCTTGCCCCAGTGCAGGTCGGCCACCGCGAGCACCCCGGCCTCGGGCCAGTGCAGGGCCCGCTCCGGGAGCAGCTCCACGTCCGCATCACCTATGCGGGTCTGGCATCGGCCTGGGACCATCGCTCCTTGAGGCGCTCCACGCGATCCAACAGGGATTCGTTGGACACGCTCGCGCTGATGCGCTCGATGACGAGCGGGAAGGCCAGCGGCGAGGGCCGGTGGACGTGGACGAACTCGACGGGGCTTGCCTCCAGGCGCTCCAGCGTCCGGGCGAGGCGGCCCTGTTCGAACTGCTGCTCCAGCACCTCGCGGCGTGCCTGACGCAGGAGCAGGTTGTCCGGGTCGTACTTCACGAAGACGTCATAGAGGAGCGCGGCGCTGGCCTGCACCTGGCGCGTGGACTTGCGCGCCCCGGGCAGCCCCGGCATCACCAGTCCGGCCACGCGGGCGATGTCGCGGAACTGCCGCCGCGCGAGCTCGCTCAGGTTCACGCTCTCCAGGATGTCCTCCACCAGCCGCTCGCGGGTGAAGAGGGCGGGGCGCAGCGCTTCCTCGAAGGGGAAGGGCGTGGGCGTGAGCAGCTCCATCCCGTAGTCGTTCACCGACAGGCTGAAGGTCGCCTTCTGCAGACGGGTGAGGCGCAGGGCGAGCAGCGCGGCCAGCCCCTCGTGCACCAGCCGTCCTTCGAAGGGATAGAGGAACAGGTGGTAGCCGTCGCGCGTGTGGCACGACTCCGCCAGACACCCTCCGTCGCCGGGGATGCGCGACAGGCGGGCCTGCGCGTCGAGGATGGGCCACGCGGCGGCGACCTCATCCCGGGTGACGTCGCCCTGGCGCGCGGCCTCCAATGTTCGGCGCATCGCGGACGCGAGCGAGGTGGACAGGGGCAGGCGGCTGCCTCCCCAACGCGGCGTCTGCGTGGCCTTGGCCTTCGCGGGCTTCACGTAGGCCGTCATGTCCTTGAAGCGGCTGAACTCCAGACGGCGTCCCGCGAAGAGGAAGGTGTCCCCTGGCTTCAGGCGGCTGACGTAGGACTCCTCCACCGTGCCCAGCTTGCCGCCGCTCCAGTAACGCAGCTGCACGGACGCATCCGAGCTGATGGTGCCGATGTTGAGCCGGTGCAGCCGCGCGAGGCGCGCGTCGGTGACGCGGAAGCGGCCCTCGTGTTCCACCACGCGGCGGAACTCCGGGTAGGCGCGCAGCGTGGGACCTCCCTCGCGCACCAGGGCCAGCGTCCACTCGAACTCCTCGTCGGTGAGGGTGGCGTAGCTCGTGGCGGTGCGGACCTCCTCGCGCAGCGCCTCGCGGGTGAAGCCTCCGCCCAGCGCGCAGGTGACCAGGTGTTGCGCCAGGACATCCAATGGCTTGGACAGCGGTACGCGCGGCTCCACTTCGCGGCGCGCGATGGCGTCCCTTGCGGCGGCCATCTCCACCAGCTCCAGCGCGTGCGTGGGGACGAAGAGGATGCGACAGGTGGCGCCGGGGCGGTGCGCGCTGCGGCCCGCGCGCTGGAGCGTGCGGCCGATGCCCTTGGGGCTTCCAATCTGGATGACCCGCTCCACCGGGCCGAAGTCCACGCCCAGGTCCAGCGAGGACGTGCAGACGACGAGCCGCAGGCTGCCGTCCTTGAGGCCGCCCTCCACCCGCTCGCGCTCCTCGCGGTCGATGGATCCGTGGTGCAGCGCGAGGAGGTGCTCCCATTCGGGGCGCAGGTAGCGCAGGCCCTCGAACCAGCGCTCCGCCTGCGAGCGCGTGTTGGTGAAGAGCAGCGTGGACTGCGTGGGGTCCAACCAGTCCGCCACGCGCGGGAGCATGGTGAAGCCCAGGTGCCCCGACCACGGGAAGGTGTCCACCTGCTCCGGCACCAGCGTCTCCACGTCCACCGGGCGCTGGAGGTCCGCGCTCACCAGCGTGGGCGTGCGCTCCGTGCCCACCACGGTGCGCGCGGCTTCGTCCAGGTTGGCGAGCGTGGCGGACAGCGCCCAGATGCGCACGTCCGGAGCGAAGCGGCGCAGGCGGGCCAGCGCGAGCTCCACCTGCGTGCCGCGCTTGGAGGCGAGCAGCTCGTGCCACTCGTCCACGATGATGGCGCGCAGGGCGGCGAAGTTCTCCGCCGCCTGTTCCTGGGCGATGAGCAGCGACAGGGACTCCGGCGTGGTGATGAGCACCTGCGGCAGCCGTTCGCGCTGACGCTGTCGCACGGAGGAGGACGTGTCGCCCGTGCGGCTCTCCACTTCCAGGTCCGTGTCCAGCGCCAGCAGCGGTTCGAGCAGCGCCTGTTCCACGTCGCGTGACACCGCTCTCAGGGGCGTGAGGTAGAGGACCTGGAGGCCCTTCTGGTTGCGCTCCGCCACGTCCGCCAGCGGGCCCAGGTAGGCCGCATAGGTCTTCCCCGCGCCGGTGGGCACGTGGATGAGACCGCTCTCGCCTCGCGCGTACGCGGCCCAGGCCTCTTCCTGGAATGCATAGGGCGTCCAGCCCTTCGCGGCGAACCAGCGCCGCAGTTGCTCCATGGGTGAACCCTGGAAGGGAGACGGGGCCCTGGGCGCGGGCCGCTTCTTCGCCCGACTCTTCGGAGGCGCGGGCTCCTTCTCCGGCGCCTGCTTGCCGCGCATGCGGTTGCGGCGCGGCCTGCTAGTGGGCGACATCGAGCAGCCCCTTGAGCGAATCGAGCGTGTCCGCGTCACGGGCCGTCTTGTCCGCGCGCCAGCGGGCGATGCGGGGGAAGCGCAGGGCGATGCCGGACTTGTGGCGCGGCGAGGGGGCGATGGCCTCGAAGTGCAGCTCGAAGACCTGCTCCGGATCCACCGAGCGCACCGGCCCGAACTTCTCGCGCGTGTGGGCGCGGATCCACCGGTCCAACCGGCCGATCTCCTCGTCCGTGAGGCCCGAGTACGCCTTCGTCACCGGCAACAGGTCCTCTCCGTTCCACACCGCGAACGTGTAGTCCGTGTAGAGCGACGAGCGCCGGCCGTGACCCGGATGCGCGTAGAGCAGCACCGCGTCCACCGTGTACGGATCAATCTTCCACTTCCACCAGTCGCCGCGCTTGCGCCCTGTCTGGTACGTCGAGTCCAGGCGCTTGAGCATCAGGCCCTCGACGTTGCGCGAGCGGGACTCCTTGCGCAGCTCGGCCAGGGCCTCCCATGAGGGCGCTGTCACCGAGGGGGAGATGGGGAAGCGCGGGTGGTCCTTGATCAGCGCTTCCAGCCTCGCGCGGCGCTCGCGCAGGGGCAGCTCCCGCACGTCCTTGCCGTCCTGCTCCAGCAGGTCGTAGACGACGAACGCGGCGGGTGCTTCCGCCAGCACCTTGGCCGTGAGCTTCTGCCGGCCAATGCGGCGCTGGAGTCGGGCGAAGGGCAGGGGGACGCCGTCCTCGTACGCCATCACCTCGCCGTCGAGCACCGTGCCCTCGGGCAGCGCGCGGGCGGCCTCGGTGATTTCAGGAAAGCGCTCCGTGATCAGCTCCTCGCCGCGACTCCAGAGGAACACGTCACCCTGGCGGCGGATCAGCTGCCCCCGGATGCCGTCCCACTTCCATTCGACGAGCCAGTCCCCCAACTCGCCCAATGACTCCGGTGCCTGCTCCAGCGGCGAGGCGAGGTAGTACGGATAGGGGCGCGACACGTGTCCGTCCGACACGTCAGGGGCCACGAGTTGCGCGAAGAACTCGCGCGTGGGCGTCCATGTCCCCATCAGCCGGTGCGCCACGCTGGGGGGCGGCAGGCCCGCGACCTGCGCGATGGCTCGCACCACCAGCGTGTTGGACACGCCCACGCGCAGCTCTCCGGTGAGCATCTTGTTGAGGAGGAACAGCTCGCGGCGGGGCATGGTCTTCCACCAGCCCACCACGCGCTCGCGCTGCTCTGCCGCGTCCAGGCCTCGCAGGGGCAACAGGCGCTCTTCCAGCCAGGTGGAGAGGGGCAGCTCCTCGGCGTGCTCGGGCGGGAGGTTCGCTCCGTCGAGCAGCAGCGCGATGACCTCCGCGAGGTCTCCCACCGAGGCGTAGACCTCGTCGAAGAGCCAGTCGGAGATGCCCGTCAGCTCCTGCGTCCAGCCCACCAACAGCTTCGAGGTCAGCAGCCGCTTGAGCTTCTGGCCCGTGAGGAAGAACAGGCCCCAGGCCGCGTCTTCCGGCGGTGTCTCGCGGAAGTAGCGCGCCATCGCATCCACCTTCGCGTTGGTGGACGTCGTCTGGTCGAGCGTGTCGTACAGGTCGGCCAGTCTGCGCACGCGTCAGTCCTCCGCTTCGCCCTCGAAGGGCGTGGCGAGCGGCGAGGCATCCACGCCCCGCTCCCGCAGGTAGTGCGACAAGGGGTCCGTGTAGCCGTGCGTGACGAGCACCTTCTCCGCCTGTGTGTCCGCCACCGTGCGCAACAGGTCCGGCCAGTCCGCGTGATCCGACAGCACGAAGCCCCGGTCGAAGCCCCGCCGACGCCGGTTGCCCCGCACGCGCATCCACCCCGATGCGAAGCCCGTCTCCGCTTCACCGAAGCGGCGCATCCACGTGGAGCCGCCCGCGCTCGGAGGCGCCAGCACCAGCGCCCCTGCGAACGACGTGCCCTTCTCCACCTCCGACACCAGCTGCGTGGGCAACATCTCCACGCCCGCCTCGCGGTACGCCGTCACGAGCCCGTTGACCGCGCCATGCACGAAGGCGGGCCGGTCCGTCAGCTTCCCCAGCTCCGCCAGCAGCCGCTGCGCCTTGCCCAGCGCGTAGCAGAACAGCACCGCGGAACGTTCCGCCTCGCGGTTCGCGTCCCACCAGCGCAGGATGTCCTGGGCCACGAGGCGCGGATCATCCCAGCGGTAGATGGGCAGGCCGAACGTGGCCTCGGTGATGAACGTGTGGCAGCGCACCACCTCGAACGGCGCGCACGTGGGGTCCGGCGTGCGCTTGTAGTCGCCGGAGACGACCCACACCTCGCCCTGGTGCTCGATGCGGATCTGCGCGCTGCCCAGCACGTGCCCCGCCGGGTGGAAGCTCACGGTGGTGTCGCCCACGGTCAGCTTCTCGCCGTACTCCAGCGTGTCGATGACCGCGTCCGCGCCCAGCCGCCGCTGCAACAGGCCCAGCCCCGCGCGGGCACCCAGGTAGCGCTGGCTGCCGCTCCTCGCGTGGTCGCCGTGCGCGTGCGTGACGAGGGCCCGCTCCACCGGGCGCCAGGGGTCGATGTGGAAGTTCCCCGCCTGGCAGTACAGGCCCTGCGGCGTCACGGAGACCAGCGGCGTTCGGTCCTGGAGGGAAGGGTGGGCCACGGTCCCCTAGAGGTAACGAGGCCCAGGGGAGGGGGCTACCCATGGAGGAACCGGGCCTCCCGCTCCGCTGACAAGGGGGCAGCCGTGCTCCCAGGCGCTGGTTGCAGCCCATAGGACGAAGCCAGCGACCGGAGGGCCCCTTGGATGGCTTGCGCGAACGGGGGATAAACCCGGGACACCCCGTTCGCCTCACCGGTCCTCCCCATCCTCATGATGACGCCCACCCTGCTGTTGACCCTGGCGCTCGCCCAGGCTGCACCGACGTACCTCGAGTACAGCGTGTCGTCGGAGAGCACGGAGGCGGTGCCGCCGGAGGACTTCCAGGTCACCGCGTTCGAGCCGGGCCAGACGCTCTACCTGGGCGTGGACGAGGCCAACCTTCGCGCCAGCGCGGCGGCGGACGGGGCCGTGGTCCAGACGTTGATGCTGGGCACCCGCGTGCGCGTCGTCGCCGCGGGCACGCGCGCGAAGGTCGGCGAGTACGTCAACGCCTGGTACCAGGTGGCGGTCGTGGATGCGAAGGCGCCGAAGGGCTCGGCGCCCGTCACGGGCTGGGTCTTCGGCAACACGCTGACGCCGTTCCGCTTCGAGGCCGACCTGGACGGTGACGGCGAGCTGGAGGTCGCCACGGTGGTGATGAGCAACGACTTCAAGGCCCGCGTGCGCGTGCTGGAGCCGAACGTGAAGCCGCCACGCCGCGTGACGAGCGTGGACGTGCCCGTGGCGTCCGAGTCGTACGGCAGCGGCAAGGGCGGCCCGGCGGAGGTGAAGCTCGTCGCGGCGAAGAAGGCGGGGATGGCGCTGTTGATGGTGGACTCCCGCCCGGAGCGCTGCGGCGACTTCGTCACCTCGTACGTCAGCTACACGGTGCCGGAGAAGAAGAAGGGCGTGCTCGGCAAGGCGAAGCTCGCGCTGGAGCTGGGCGGACTGTCCGACCCGCCGACCATCGCCACGTTCAAGGTCGCCTTCCAGCCGGCGGCGAAGCGCGCCCAGGTGACGCGCACGAGCGTCGAAGAGGACGAGAAGGGGCGCGAGCGGAAGAACACCCGGCGCGAGTTGTATCAATGGCAGGACGGCGTGTTCGCGGAAGTGAAGCCGTAACTGAAGGGCCCGGAAGGCCGGGCACCCGGGCGCCCCTCCGGGTGGTGGATGAGGGGCCAGGGCAATCGACCATGGATGCGCAGGAGCGGAAGGCAGCCTACCGGAAGCACGCGGAAGCAGGTCTGGCGGTCCCGGTGTCGGTGGAGCTGCCGGCGGACCTGGACACGCCGCTGTCGGCGTACCTGAAGCTGGGCGGCGGAGGCCGCGGCTTCATCCTCGAGTCGTGCTACGGCGGCGAGCGCTTCGGGCGCTACAGCCACGTGGGCGCGAACCCGGCCGGCCGCGTGCGGCTGGACGGCAACGGGCTCACGTTGTGGCGGGGCTCGCACGAGGAGCGTCGCGAGGGCCGCCCGCTGGACGTGCTGCGCACCCTGTGGCGCGAGCTCTCCGTGGCCACGCTTCCGGGCGAGGCGCCCTTCCTGGGCGGGCTCGTGGGCTACCTGGGCTACAACGCCACCTCGTGGTTCGAGCCGCGCGTGCCGGACCGGCACCCGCGCGACACCGGCTTTCCGGACTCGGAATGGCTGGTGGCAGAGGACTTCGTCACCCACGACACGCGCACCCAGACGCTCAAGGCCATCGCCATCGCGCGGCCCGCCCTGCACGGCAGCGTCGCGGCGGCGCTGAAGGACGCGGAAGGACGCGCCGAGGCCATGGCGGAGAAGCTGCGCCGGCCGCTGCCGCCAGAGGCCTACGCGCCGGCCCCCGCGCAGAAGAACGCGCCCGCGCCGGTCGCGTGCTGGGACCGCGAGGGCTACGCCGCCGCGGTGGACAAGGTGAAGGAGTACGTCCGCGCGGGGGACTGCTTCCAGGCGGTGCTCGCGCGGCGCTTCGAGGCGAAGGGTGCCATCCCGCCGCTGTCGCTCTACCGGGCGCTCAGGCGGGTGAACCCGTCGCCGTACCTGTTCCTCGTGGACCTGGGCGAGGCGCGAGCGCTGGTGGGCGCTTCGCCGGAGCTGCTCGTGCAGGTGCGCGATGGGGACGTGGTGGTGCGGCCCATTGCGGGCACGCGGCGCCGGGGCGGCTCCGAGGCCGAGGACGTGGCGCTGGAGAAGGAGCTGCTCGCGGACGAGAAGGAGCGCGCCGAGCACATCATGCTGGTGGACCTGGGCCGCAACGACGTGGGCCGCGTGGCGGCGCCGGGCACCGTGCGCATCGAGGACCTGATGGTCATCGAGCGCTACAGCCACGTGATGCACATCGTGTCCCAGGTGCGCGGCAAGCTGGACACCACGCGCTTCGACGCGCTGGATGCGCTGGCGAGCACCTTCCCCGCGGGCACCGTGTCGGGGGCTCCCAAGATTCGCGCGATGCAGATCATCGACGAGCTGGAGCCCATGCGGCGCGGGCCCTATGCCGGCGCGGTGGGCTACCTGTCCTTCTGCGGCACGCTGGACGTGGCCATCGCGCTGCGGACCTTCTTCGTGGATGGCGACCGCACGATGTGGACCGCTGGCGCGGGGCTGGTGGCGGACTCGGATCCGATGAAGGAAGCGGACGAAACCGAAGCGAAGGCGGGCGCCATGGCCGCCGCGCTGCGCCTCGCTCGCGAGGGAGGTGGGCGATGATCCTCGTCATCGACAACTACGACTCGTTCACCTTCAACCTCGTGCAACTGCTCTACACGCTGGGCGCGGAGGTGAAGGTCGTCCGCAACGACGCGCTGGATGCCGCGGGCATTGCCTCTTCGGGCGCGTCCCACCTGGTGGTGTCTCCGGGGCCGTGCACGCCGCACGAAGCAGGGGTGAGTGTGACGGCCATCTCCCAGTCGCGCGTGCCGGTGCTGGGCGTGTGCCTGGGGCACCAGTCCATTGGTGCGGCGTTCGGCGGGCAGGTGGTGCGCGCGCCGGAGCCCGTGCACGGCAAGGCGGCGCGCATCCAGCACGGCGGCACCGGCGTGTTCACCGGGTTGAGCCAGGGGTTCCAGGCCGCGCGCTACCACTCGCTGGTGGTGGCGGCGGAGTCGCTGCCCAAGGAACTGGAAGCGACAGCGTGGAGCCAGGACGGACTGGTGATGGCGCTCAAACACCGGACGCGGCCCGTGGTGGGCTTCCAGTTCCATCCGGAGAGCGTGCTGACGCCGGAAGGTCCGGCGCTGGTGCGCAACTTCCTGGAAGGGAAGTTGTAGCGCTCAGCCCTTGAGGTGCGTGGTGTCGTTCCAGCTCGCGAGGACCGGTTGTGCGCCGCCGGCCTCGGTGCTGAGGACGCTGATCGACGCGGTGTCCAGGTGGAACAGCCTGCCTCCGGCCGGAGGCAGGTCCAGCCAGCGCGCGGCGAGGATGCGCAGCACGTGGCCGTGGGCGAAGATGAGCACGTCGTCATTGAGGGCGCGCGCGTCTGCGATGACGCCGTCCACGCGGGCAGACACCTGCTCCAGCGTCTCACCGTTGGGGACGCCGTCGCGCCAGAGCGTCCAACCCGGGCGGGTGGAGCGGATGTCCGCGCCGGTGCGCCCCTCGTAGTCGCCGTAGTCGAACTCCATCAGGTCATCGCGCTTCTGGGCCACGTCGCCGTAGCCGGCGAGCACACAGGTCTCCAGGGCGCGCGCCAGCGGGCTCGTCCACACGGCGGCGAAGCTCCAGGAGCGCAGGGGCGCGCCGAGTTGCTCCCCCATCTTCCGCCCCGTCTCCAACAGGGGCAGGTCGGTGCGGCCGGTGTGCTGGCTGCTGCGGCTCCACTCCGTCTCACCGTGACGGACGAGGACCACCTGGGGCGCGCGAGTCTTCATGCGGCCAATCTGCGCCAGCAGGGGGCCGGATGGGTGGGAAAACGCCCGGCGCTACTTCTTCCGTGCCCGCCACTCCTCACGGCTCTGGCCCCAGATCTCCACGGGGTCCTTCTCGTAGGGCGGCGGCAGGTGAGCCATGCGCAGCAGGCGGGAGCCCAGCCGCTGGGCCACCTGCTTCGATGGCGTGTTCTCCAGGGCGATGGAGTGGATGACCTCCGTCCAGCCCAGATGGTCGAACGCCCAGTCGATGGCGGCGATGGAGCCTTCGGAGGCGTAGCCCTTGCCCCAGTGTTCGCGCAGCAGGCCCCAGCCGACCTCGGTGCCCGGCCAGTCCGCCGGCTTCCAGGGCCCGAGCCGGCCCACCCACCTGCCCGTGGACTTCTCGAACACGGAGAACATGGCGTAGCCCTGGAGGACCCACGAGCCGGCCATGGTGCAGACCGCCCGCCACACGGAGGAGCGCGACTGGACGCCCCCGATGAACCGCGCGGCTTCCGGATCCGCCATCATCGCGCAGAAGCCATCCAGGTCCTGCAGCGTGGGCGGGCGCAGGATGAGTCGCGGGGTTTCGAGGGTGGGGCCCAGCGGGGTCATGTCCGATCTCCGGGTGTCAGGCTTCGACAGCCCGGAGACCGTAACGCATTCAGCGCTTGAGGCCGCGCTTGATGTCCGCGCAGAGCTGCTTCGCCGCCGCCGGTCCGTCCGCGTGCGCGGCACGCACGAGCGCGCTGCCCACCACGACGCCGTCCGCGTGGGCCACCAGCGTCTTCGCCTGTTCTCCCGTGGAGATGCCGAAGCCCGCCACCACCGGCACCGACGCGGCCCTGCGCACCAGGTCCAGCCGCTCCGACAGGTTCGGGGGCAGCTCCGCGCGCATGCCGGTGACGCCCGCGACGGACACGCAATAGACGAAGCCCCGCGCGTCCTTCGCGATGGCCTCCGCGCGCGCGGGCGGCGTCGTCGGCGCGCACAGGGGGATGAGGTCCACGCCTTCCTTGTCGAACGCGGCGCGGAGGGCGGCGCTCTCCTCGGGCGGCAGGTCCGGGAGGATGGTGCCCACGATGCCCCGCTCGCGCGCGAGCTTCGCGTAGCGCTCCTCGCCCATGGCCATGATGACGTTCACGTACGTCATGATGACCAGCGGCGTCTCCGGGCAGCGGCGACGCACCTCCGGCACCACTTCGTCCAGCACGCGGCGCAGCGTGGCGCCTGCCTTCAGCGCCCGCTCCGCCGCGGCCTGGATGACGGGCCCGTCCGCGATGGGGTCGCTGAACGCCACGCCCAGCTCCAGCACGTCCGCGCCGCCCTCCACCATCGCGGCGAACACGTCCACCGACCGCGCGAGGTCCGGGTCGCCCGCCATCGCGTAGGCCACCAGCGCGCCCTCGCCCCGGGCCTTCGCTCGGGCGAACGCCTTGCCCAGCTCCGCGCTCATGACTTCACCCCCGTGGCCGCGGGCATGCCGCGCCCGGCGATGGTCGCCATGTCCTTGTCGCCCCGGCCCGAGCAGTTGATGACCAGGTGCTTCCCCTTGCCCATGTCGCGGGCCAGCGAGCGCGCCGCCGCGAACGCGTGCGACGTCTCCAGCGCGGGGAGGATGCCCTCCGTGCGCGCCACTTCGTAGAAGGCGGTGAGCGCCTCGTCGTCCGTGGCGGTGCGCACCTCCATGCGTCCCGTCTTCGCCAGGTGCGCCAGCTCCGGCCCCACGCCCGGGTAGTCCAGGCCCGCGGAGATGCTGTGCGCCTCCTGGATCTGGCCATTCTCGTCCTGGAGCACCAGCGAGCGCGACCCGTGCAGCACGCCCTCCGTGCCCAGCGTCAGCGACGCGCCGTGCTGGCCGGACTGGAGCCCGTGGCCCGCCGCCTCCACGCCCACGAGCCGCACGGACGCGTCCGGGATGAACGGGTGCAGCGCGCCGATGGCGTTCGAGCCGCCACCCACGCACGCGATGATGGCGTCCGGCAGCCGGCCCAGCACGGCCTGCGTCTGCGCGCGGATCTCCTGGCCGATGATGGATTGGAAGTCGCGCACGATGGACGGGTAGGGGTGCGGCCCGGCCGCGCTGCCGATGACGTAGTAGGTGTCCTGCACCTGCGACACCCAGACGCGCATGGCCTCGTTCATCGCGTCCTTCAACGTTCGCGAGCCCGACTCCACCGGCCGCACCACCGCGCCCAGCGCGCGCATGCGGAAGACGTTGAGCGCCTGGCGGTCCACGTCCAGCGCGCCCATGAACACCTCGCACGGCAGGCCGAAGAGGGCGCACGCGGTGGCCGTGGCCACGCCGTGCTGCCCCGCGCCCGTCTCCGCGATGATGCGCTTCTTGCCCATGCGCCGGGCGAGCAGCACCTGGCCGACGGTGTTGTTGATTTTGTGCGCGCCCGTGTGTGCCAGGTCCTCGCGCTTGAGCCACACCTGGGCGCCGCCCCAGGACTCGGTGAGGCGGTGCGCGGGCGTCAGCGTCGTGGGCCGGCCCACGTATTCGCGCAGCACGCGCGCCACCTCCGCGCCGAAGGACGCGTCCCGCTGCGCCTGTGCGTAGGCCTCTTCCAGCTCCATCAGCGCGGGGACCAGGGTCTCCGGCACATAGCGTCCGCCGTAGCGGCCGAACCGGCCCGCGGCAGTCTCCGTCGTCATGGCACTACTCCCAGAGGTTGAGGGACCTGACCGAGCGCACGAAGGCGCGCACCGCGTCCAGGTCCTTGATGCCAGGGGACGACTCCACCCCGCTGGCCACGTCCACACCGTAGGGCCGGGTGGCCTTCACGGCCTCGGCCACGTTCGACGGCTTGAGGCCGCCCGCCACCAGCACCGGCGCGCCACAGCCCGCGAGCTGCGCCACCAGCGACCAGTCGAAGGTGACGCCCCCGCCGCCATAGCCCGGGGCCGCGCCATCCAGCAGCAACCCCGACACGTCGCCCACGCCCACGTAGGCTCGGGCGCGCGCGACGTCCTCGGGCCCGCGCACGCGCAGCGCCTTGATGACGGGCACGCCGTAGCCGGAGCAGGCCTCGGGCGGTTCGTCGCCGTGGAGCTGCACCACGGTGAGGCCGCACTCGCGCACGCGCAGCCGGATGTCGTCCGGCTTCGCGTTGACGAACACGCCCACCACCGCGCCCAGCGGAGGCCGCGTGCGGGACAGCGCCGCCGCCGTGGCCACGTCCACGTACCGGGGGGAGCCCGGGTGGAAGTTGAGGCCCAACGCGTCCGCGCCCGCGGCCCACACACCCCGGGCATCTTCGAGGCGCGTCACGCCACAGACCTTCACCGTGACGTTCATGCGCCCCTGCCTTCCAGCCCGAGCAGCCGGCGCAGGGCCAGGCCCGGGTCGGCGTCGCGCAGGAGCGATTCGCCCACCAGCACCGCGTCCGCGCCCGCGTCGCGTGCGGCGAGGAGGTCCGCGAGGTTTCGCAGGCCGCTCTCCGCCACCAGGGCGGTGGACCGGGAGCGCAGCGCGGGCATCACCCGGAGCGCCGTGCCGGTGTCCGTCTTCAGCGTGGCGAGGTTGCGGTTGTTGAGGCCCACGATGCGGGCACCGGCCGCGAGCGCGCGTTCGGCGTGCTCCGCCGTGTGGGCCTCCACGAGGGCGGCGACGCGGACCTGCTTCGCGGCGGCCACCATCTCCCGGAGCACGGAGTCCTCGAGCGCATCCGCGATGAGCAGCACCGCGTCCGCGCCCCAGGCCGCGCTCTCCTCCACTTCGCTCGCGGCGACGAGGAAGTCCTTGCGCAGCACGGGGATGGAGACGGCGGCGCGGACCGCGACGAGGTCCTCCAGGTCGCCGCCGAAGTCGGGCCCATCGGTGAGGACGCTGAGCGCGCACGCGCCCGCGGCTTCATATGCACGGGCCACTGCAACGACGTCCGCATGCGGGAAGGCGCCGCCGGACGGGCTCTTGCGTTTCACCTCCGCGATGACGTTCACCGGATGTCCGGGAATGCGGCGCACCAGCGCCTGGGCGAAGTCCCGCGTCGGGGGCTGCGCGCCATGCGTCGGGGCCGGGCGGGTCCCCAGCTCCCGGCGCTTGCGCGCCATGATGACGTCCAGCGTGCCAGGGGCGTCCACGGGCTTCGCGGACGAAGAGGAGGTCGTCATGACAAAGCCCCCTGCCGAAGCGTGCGCGCCACGAGGCGGTCCTGCACGTCGAAGCATGCCGCCCGCTTCGTGCCCAACGAGGAGGTCGTCATGCCGCGACCCTCTCGATGAGCGCGGCCAGCTTGCGTTCGGCGGCCCCGGAGTCGATGGCGTGCTCGGCCTTCTTCACGCCCTCCTTCAGGGTGTCCACCTGCCCGACGACCAGCAGCGCGGCGGCCGCGTTGAGCAGCACCGCCGTGCGGATGCCGTTGCGCTCGCCCGCGAGCAGGGCTCGCAGCATGCGGGCGTTCTCCTCTGCGTCGCCTCCCGCGATGCTGTCACGCGAGATGGTGGTGAGGCCCGCATCCTCCGGCGTCACGGTGAAGCAGTGCACCGTGCCATCCGCTCGCAGCTCCGCGACCTCCGTGGGGGCGCAGGGGGACACCTCGTCCAGCCCGTCGTGCCCGTGCACCACCCAGGCGCGCTGGCTGCCCAGCCGCCCCAGCACGCGCGCGGTCTGCTCCACGCGCTTGCGGTCGAACGTGCCCAACAGTTGGTAGCGCGCCCCCGCCGGGTTCGTCAGCGGCCCCAGCAGGTTGAACACGCTGTGGAAACCCAGGTCCCTTCGCGCCTGCGCCACGTGCTTGAGGGCACTGTGGTGCGAGGGCGCGAAGAGGAAGCCCACACCGTGCTCGTCGATGTCGCGCGCCACCTGCGCGTGCGCCCGCTCCATGGACACACCCAGCGCCGCGAGCACGTCCGCGCTGCCACAGCGGCTGGAGACCGCGCGGTTGCCATGCTTGGCCACCGTCACCCCCGCCCCGGCGGCCACGAAGGCCACCGCGGTGGAGATGTTGAACGTGTGCGCTCCATCACCGCCCGTGCCGCAGGTGTCGAGCACCACCTCCGCCACCGGCGAGATGCGCGCCGCGCAGGCCCGCATGGCCTCCGCGGCACCGAGGATCTCATCCTCGGTCTCACCCTTCATGCGCAATGCGGCGGCGAGCGCGCCGACCTGCGCGGCCGAAGCCTCACCCGCGAGCATCTGGCCCATGACCGAGGCCATCTCCTCGCGGGAGAGGTCGCGCCGGCCGACCACCTTGCCCAGCGCTTCCTTGAGCGTCATGGCCTATCCCAGCCGTACCAGCTCGCGCCCCATCGCCTGGGCGATGGCACGCACTTCACCCATGGCCTTCTCGAACTCGGAGAAGTCCAGCGACTGGAAGCCGTCCGACTTCGCGCGCGGCGGATCCGGGTGGACCTCCACGATGATGCCGTCCGCGCCCGCCGCGACCGCGGCCCGCATCATCGCGGGGACGGCCTTGCGCACGCCGATGCCGTGGGAGGGATCCACGAACACGGGCAGGTGCGTCAGCGCCTTCAGCATGGGGATGGCGTTCAGGTCCAGCGTGTTGCGCGTCATGTTCTCGAACGTGCGGATGCCGCGCTCGCAGAGGATGACCTGGGTGTTGCCCCGCGCGACGATGTACTCGGCCGCCATCAGGAGTTCCTTGATGGTGGCGCTGATGCCGCGCTTGAGGAGCACCGGCTTGCGCGTCTCGCCCACGGCCTCCAGCAGGCTGAAGTTCTGCATGTTGCGCGCGCCCACCTGGAGGATGTCGGTGTGCTCCGCGACGGCGTCCAGGGTGGCGGTGTCCTTCACCTCCGTGGTCACCAGCAGGCCCGTCTCCTTGCGCGCCTCCGCGAGGAGCGCGAGCCCGTCACCCTTCAGGCCCTGGAACTCATAGGGGCTGGTGCGGGGCTTGAACGCGCCGCCGCGCAGCATGGTGGCGCCCGCCTTCTTCACCGCCTGGGCGGTGGAGATGATCTGCTCGCGCGACTCCACGGAGCAGGGGCCGGCGATGACGTGGATGGCCGCGCCGCCAATGCTGAGGTCGCCCACGCGCACGATGCTGTCGTCGGGCTTCACCTCGCGGCTGACCAGCTTGAACGGCTGGGAGATGGCGACCGCATCCGCGACGCCGGGCAGCACGCGGAACGGTTCGGGCTCCACCGCGCCCGGGTTGCCCGTGATGCCAATGGCGGTGCGAGAGCCTCCGGCGATCGCGTGCGGATGCCAGCCACGGCGGCGGATCTCGTCGTTCACACGCTCGATGTCCTGGGCCGTCGCGTCTGGGCGCATCACGATCAACATGGGGAACTCCTGCTCTTTCTCTCTCCGAAGGTCACACCGGCGGATGCCGGAGTGGGTTGTGCCATGGTTCACGGGCACGCATGGAACGTTTGCAATAACTGTCGGATGCCCGCAACCGCCCGGGAGTCTTGCTTGCACGTCCTGGCGTTATCAAGCCAGGGTCCGCCCGCTCGCTGGACTGGAGGAAGGCCATGGCGAAACCCGGGGTCATCGTCGTGGGCGGAGGGCTCGCGGGACTGGCGTGCGCGACGGCCCTCACCGAGGCGCGCGTGGGCGCCATCGTGCTCGAAGCAGGGGATGCGCCAGGTGGCCGGGTGCGCACCGACGTGCACGAGGGCTTCCTGCTGGACCGGGGCTTCCAGGTGTATCTCACCGCCTACCCGGAGGGACGGCGGGTGTTGGACCTGGACGCGTTGTCACCGCAGCGTTTCATTCCAGGTGCCAAGGTGTGGAGGGGTGGGCGACTGCACACGCTGGCCGACCCGCTGCGACGGCCCTTGGAGGCGGTGTCGCACGTGTTCGAGCCCGTGGGCAGCCTGCTGGACAAGCTGCGCGTGCTGGAGCTGCGGCAGCTCGCGACGTCCGGGGAGGTGACGGACCTCTGGCAGCGGCCCCAGCAGGAGTCGCAGCGCTTCCTCAGCGACCTGGGCTTCTCCGAGGAGATGATTGACGCGTTCCTGCGCCCGTTCTTCGGCGGCATCTTCCTGGAGCGCGAGCTGACGACGTCCAGCCGGATGTTGCAGTTCGTGTTCCGGATGTTCTCCCAGGGGCACACGGTGGTGCCGGAGCGGGGCATGGGCGCCATCCCGGAGCAGCTCGCGCTGAAGCTGCCGTCAGGCGCGCTGCGGATGAAGGTGCGCGTGGCGGAGGTCTGGGGCCACCGGGTACGGCTCGCGGATGGCGAGATGCTCCACGCGGACGCGGTGGTGGTGGCGACCGACCCCGGCACGGCGGCCTCGCTGCTGGTGGGCATGCCGGCGCCGCGGATGAACCGGGTGACGTGCCTCTACTTCGCCGCGCCGGAGCCGCCGGTGGAGGGGCCGTGGCTGGTGCTCAATGGTGAGGGGCGGGGGCCGGTCAACAACGTGGCGGTGATGAGCGAGGTGTCGCC
Source organism: Corallococcus sicarius (assembly GCF_003611735.1). Classification (GTDB taxonomy): domain Bacteria; phylum Myxococcota; class Myxococcia; order Myxococcales; family Myxococcaceae; genus Corallococcus; species Corallococcus sicarius. Next base: position 25,631 of record NZ_RAWG01000080.1, read on the forward strand.
CGCGTACGCCCCGAAGGGGCAGGCGCTGGTGTCCGTGTCGGTGGTGGGCGAAGCCAGCGACCCAGGCGGGCTGGAGGCGCGCGTGCGCGAGCAGCTGACGGAGTGGTTCGGCACGGCGGTGGCCGCGTGGCGGCACCTGCGCACGTACGTGCTGCCGGACGCGCTGCCCGCGCAGCCGCCCTCCGCGCTGGTGGAGCCGCACCGGACGGTGAGGCTGGCGGCCGGGCTCTACGTGTGCGGGGACCACCGCGAGAACGCCTCCATCGACGGGGCGCTCACGTCCGGGCGCCGCGCGGCGGAGGCGGTCCTGCTGGACCTGGGACGTTAGCCGTTGGGGGAAGGGGCCCCCCGGCCGAGCGAGTGGCGGCTGGACGCATTGCCCGCAGCGGACCTAGGGTCGGACGCACACACGCCTTGTCCTAAGGACCTTTCATGCTCCGCCGTCTTGCCCTGCTGGGGATGATGTTCAGTCTCACGGCATGTCCCAGCGAAGATGATGACGACACCACGCCCACCCGGGGGACCGTCGAAGGGACGCTCCAGCCGTTCCAGGCGGGCTCCGCCGCCGCGAGTACCCCGTCGTCGCTGAGCGCGTTCTTCTCCCTGCCCAACGCGAAGAACCTGGGCAAGGCCGTCTCCCGCGCGCTGGAGGCCCGGGGCGTGTGGCGCACGGGCATCCCGTCCAAGCCGCTGACGGAGCAGGCGTCCCTGCTGCCGGGACAGATCATCGTCCGCTTCGACACGCCGGACCTGTCCCCGGAGGAAGCCGTCGCGCAGGCGCGCATCGACGGCTACCACGTCGTGCACCAGGCCTACCTGAGCGACACGCTGCACCTGCTGCGCTACGAGGTGAGCCAGCCCCAGGCCATGGCCAGCGGCGGCTCCAACGTGCGCGCCCTCACCCAGGCGGAGCACGTGCGCGTGCTCCAGCGGGTCCAGGCGGTGACGGGCGTGCAGTACGCGGAGAGCAACGTGCGGGTGCGGCCGTTGGCCGTGCCCAATGATCCGCTCTACTCGCGGCAGTGGCACTACACGAACATGAACCTGCCCGCCGCCTGGGACCTGGGCACGGGCAGCGAGTCCATCATCACCGCGGTGCTGGACACCGGCATCACGAAGCACCCGGACCTGGACTCGCGGATGCTGACGGGCATCGACCTCATCTCCGACCCCAACGCGTCGGGCGACGGCAACGGCGTGGACGCCAACCCGACGGACGAGGGCAAGGACCTGCCCAACGGCGGCTCGTCGTTCCACGGCACGCACGTGGCAGGCACCATTGGCGCGTCGTCCGACAACGGCGTGGGCGTGGCCGGCGTCACCTGGAGGGGCAGGAACATCCTCCCGGTGCGCGTGCTGGGCACGAAGGGCGGCACGCTGGCGGACATCCTCGCGGGCATGACCTGGGCGAGCGGCGGCAGCGTCCCGGGCGTGGCACCCAACGCCAACAAGGCGCGGGTCATCAACATGAGCCTGGGCGGCAACGGCACCCCGACGAAGTCGATCCAGGACACGGTGAACCTCGCCGTGTCGCGCGGCTCCATCTTCGTGGTCGCCGCCGGCAACGAGAACACGAACGCGTCCAGCACCTTCCCCTGCAACATGCAGAACGTCATCTGCGTGGGCGCGGTGCGCTTCAACGGCAAGCGCGCCAGCTACTCCAACTACGGCGCCAACGTGGACGTCATGGGCACCGGCGGCCAGACGAGCGAGGACGGCAACGGCGACCGCTACCCGGACGGCGTGCTGTCCACCCTGCCCAACAGCAGCAACGTGCCGTCCTATGAAGGGTACCAGGGCACCAGCATGGCCACCCCGCACGTCGCGGGCATCGTCGCGCTGATGCTGTCGCAGAACTCCGCCCTCACGTCCCAGGAGGTGGAGGACATCCTCAAGGACACGGCGGACACGACGAGCAAGTGCTCCGAGGGCTGCGGCGCGGGCCTGGTGGACGCCTACGCCGCCGTGCTGCGCGCCAAGGGCGGTGGAGATCCGAGCGCCCCGCCGAAGCTCTCCATCAGCACCACCCAGCTCGCGCTCTCGGGCACGAAGCCGCAGGTGCTGTCGGTGCGCAACAACGGCGGTGGCACGCTGTCGGTCAGCGTCGCCGTCTCTGGCGCGAACGCCTCCGCGGTGACCGTCTCCAGCAACACGCTGTCCATCCCCGCGTACAAGTCCGCGTCGCTGAACGTGAGCGTCAACCCGGGCTCGCTGGCCGTGGGCAGCTACGTGGCGCAGCTGGACCTGACGGGCGCGTCGGGCGCGGGCACGGCCCAGGTGCTGGTGAAGTTCCGCGTGGGCGCCGCCGACGACAAGGACGCCGTCATCGCGTTCGCCTACCTGGACGCCGCGGACGAGGTGCAGATCGACGACGACGGCATCGGCACGGTGTCCGCGGCCGACGGGTTCACCTACAGCACGAAGCTCCCCGGCCGCGAGTACCTGGTGCTGGCGTCCATCGACGACACCGGCGAGGGCGACTACTTCGACAGCGGCGACCGCGTGGGCTTCTGGCGCGACACCACCGAGGTGGAGACCGTGGAGGTCACCAACGGCAAGACGACGAGCGACATCAGCTTCACCCTGGTGCCCTACGAGGCCGACGAGGACTCGGCGCCCGACACGACCATCGGGCAGGCCTGCACCACCGGCAGCGACTGCGGCCCTGGCGGCCTGTGCATCACGTCCAGCACCTTCCCGGGCGGCTACTGCACCGCGGACTGCCTGTCGTCGAGCTGCCCGTCCGGCACGGCCTGCTACAGCACCACGAGCGGCGCCAACGCCTACTGCTTCCTGTCCTGCACACCGCCGGTGTCTGGCGGTCAGGGCTCGTGCCGCTCCGGCTACGAGTGCTCCGAGGATGGCTCGGGCGGCGGGGCGTGCCTCCCTCCGGAGTGAGGCCCTGGCCCTGAGTCGGCGGTGCACGCGGTCCGTGCCCGCCGGCGGGAGGCCGTGAAGGGACCGGGGGCCGTCGCGCCGGGGTACGCTGCCGCGCGCGATGACCGCTCCTCCCGTTGTTCCGCTGTCGCCCGGTGACGCGGTCCTGCCCCGCTGGCGGGCCGCCGCCACCGTGGGCGTGGTGGCCTGGACGGCGCTGGTGCACGCGCACCCGCCGTTCTTCTTCGCCCTCGCCTCTGTCTTCTGCGCGGGCTGGCTCGCGGTGACGTGGCGGGCGATGGGGCGCTGGCGCAGGCCCCTGCCGCGTCTGTCACTTCCCGACGCCGCGTGGAGCGTGGCCCAGGCGCTGGTGCTGTACGCGGGCGCGCGCGCCTTCCTGTGGGCCTTCTGCGGCGGCTTCACCGACGCGCTCTGCGAACCCCTGCACGCCGTCTACGCGACGTTCGGAACGGGCTCCGTGGGCACGGCCCTGGCCCTGGTGCTGCTGCTCGTCCCCGCGGAGGAGTGGTTCTGGCGCGGGCTGGTGCAGGGGGCGCTGCGCGCGCGCCTGGGACGGTGGGGCGCGGTGGCCGGGTCGGCGGTGCTGTCCAGCCTGCTGCTGCTCGCCTTCGGGGAGCCGCTGCTGGCCCTGGCCGCGCTGCCCACGTCGCTCGCGTGGGGCGCCCTCGCCGAATGGCGTGGCACGCCCTGGGCGTCGTGGTTGAGCCACGCGCTGTGGGACGTGCTCATCGTCGTGCTGCTGCCCGCGACCTGAAGCCCGGCGTGAAGGCGCGGCAATCCCGTGCAAGGGGGCCAGGGCCGGGCCACAATCCGCGCCATGGCCTCTTCCCAGGAGTTCTGTGTCTTCGGCGCCGGGAGCATCGGCTGCTACGTGGGCGGCCGGCTCGCCGCGAGCGGTGCCACGGTGCGCTTCATCGGCCGTGAGCGCGTGGTCCAGGAGGTCCGCGCGAACGGGCTGCGACTCATGGACTGGCGTGGCGCCGACCTGAGGGTGCCCGCCGCGCAGGTGCACATCGACACGGCGCCAGATGCGCTCTCCACGGCGGACCTCGTGCTCGTCACGGTGAAGTCCTCGGCCACGGAGGATGCGGGGCGCACGCTCGCGTCGCGGCTCAAGCCCGGCGCGGTGGTCATCAGCTTCCAGAACGGGCTGCACAACGCGCAGGTGCTACGGGACGTGTTGCCCGGCCGCACGGTGCTCACCGGCATGGTGCCCTTCAACGTCGCCGCGCAGGGGCAGGGCACCTTCTTCGCGGGCTCCGAGGGCACGCTGGAGGCCGAGCAGCACGCGGGGCTCGCGCCCTTCCTGGACGCCTTCGCCCGCGCGGGGCTCGCCGTGAAGCAGCACGCGGACATGGTCGCCGTGCAGTGGGCCAAGCTGCTGTTGAACCTCAACAACGCCGTCAATGCGCTCGCCAACCTGCCGCTGAAGCAGGAGCTGTCGCAGCGCGCGTGGCGGCGGTGCGTGTCGCTCGCGCAGCGCGAGGGGCTGGCGGTGCTGGCCGCCGCCGGGGTGAAGCCGGCGAAGCTGACGCCCCTGCCGCCGCACTGGATCCCCGGGCTGCTGGAGCTGCCGGACGGGGTGTTCGCGGTGCTCGCGCAGAAGATGCTCGCCATCGACGCGCGGGCGCGCTCGTCGATGTGGGACGACCTCCATGCGGGCCGTACGACGGAGGTGGACTACCTCAACGGGGAGATCGTCCGGCTCGGCCAGAAGGTCCGCGTGCCCACCCCCGTCAATGCGCGGCTCGTCGCGCTCATCCGCGAGGCGGAGGCCGGCCCCCGCCGCGACTGGACGGGCGAGGCCCTGCTCGCGGACCTGACCCAGGCGGCCCAGGCCCGCGCCTGAGTCACCGCGCGCACGCGCCCGGGCGGGAAGGTGTAGGCGCCCCGCCCGCTGGTGCGTCACGCGAGAGGCTCAGTTGGACTGAGCGGGCTCGGCGGGGCGACAGCAGCGTCGCCCCGCCCGGTGGTGCGTCGAGCGACAGGCTCAGGGGGTGGACTGCGCGGGCGCCGGGGCGACAGCGGGCGTCGGCACCTGCTCCGCCGGGATGCCGTTGCCCGTCGCGGACGGGCTGTTCGTGGCCAGCTGCGTGAGCAGCGCCGTCATCCGCCGGGCGAAGCGGTTCGGGTCGCTCAGCGGGCTGCCCTCGGTGAGCAGCGCCTGGTCGTGCAGGAGCTCGATCCACTCACCCACCTGCGGTGCGGCGGGGTCGCGGGCGAGGAGGCCGCGCAGGTGCTCGATGACGGGGTGCTTGGGGTTGACCTCCAGGATGCGCTTGACGCGCGGCATCCCCTTGCCGCGCTCCTTGAGCAGTCGCTCCAGGTAGGCCGGCGTGCCGCCCTCGGACACCACCAGGCACACGGGCGAGTCCGTGAGGCGGTCTGACACGCGCACCTCGCGCACGTCCTCGCGCAGCACGTCCTTCATCTTGTCCGTCAGCCCCTTGAGCCCCTCGGACTGCTGCTCCTTCTCCTTCTTCTGCTCGTCTGTGGACTGGAGCTTCAGGTCCGCGTTGAGCGCGGAGACCAGCGGCTTGCCCTGGAACTCGCGCAGGCCCTGCGCGGCCCACTCGTCCACCGGGTCCGTCATGAAGAGCACCTCGTAGCCGCGCTGCTTCAGCGCCTCCAGGTGCGGGCTGTCCGCCACCGCCTTCCGGCTCTCGCCGTAGACGTAGTAGATGGCCTCCTGGCCCTCCTTCATGCGCGTGACGTAGTCCGCCAGCGACGTGAGCCCCTCCTCACGGGAGGACTCGTAGCGCACCAGCGCGCCCAGCTTCTCGCGGTGCTCCGTCTCCAGCGTGAGGCCTTCCTTCACCACCGTGCCGAAGGACTCCCAGAACGTGCGGTAGTCGTCCGGCTTGTCCTTGGCCATCTTCTCCAACAGGTCCAGGGACTTCTTCACCACGTGCTTGCGGATGGCGCGCACCACCGCGGAGTCCTGCAGCATCTCACGCGACACGTTGAGCGGCAGGTCGTCCGAGTCGATGACGCCGCGCACGAAGCGCAGCCACTGCGGCACCAGGTCCTCGCAGCGGTCCATGATGAACACGCGCTTGACGAACAGCCGCACGCCGCGCTGCTGCTGCGAGTTCAAGTCGAACGGCGGGTGCTTGGGGACGAAGAGCAGGCCGGTGAACTGCTGCGTGCCGTCCGCCTTGAAGTGCGTCCACGCGAGCGGGTTGTCGTAGTCGTGCGTCAGGTGCTTGTAGAACTCCTGGTACTGCTCGTCCGTCACCTCCGACTTCGCGCGCTGCCAGAGCGCGCTCGCCTTGTTCACCACCTCCAGCGCGCTCTCCGTGGCCTGGGTCTCCCCGCTGCCCACCTGCTTCGTCACCTGGAGCTTGATGGGGTGGCCGACGTAGTCCGAGTACTGGGTGATGAGCTGGCGCAGCTTCCACTCGTCCAGGAACTCCTTCTGGTCCGCCTTCAGGTGCAGCGTGATGGCGGTGCCGCGCGTGGCCTTCTCCGCGGGCTCCACGGTGAACGTGCCGTGCGCCTCCGACGCCCACTTCCACGCGCTGCCCTCACCGGCGGCGCGGCTCACCACCTCCACGCGGTCCGCCACGAGGTACGCGCTGTAGAAGCCCACGCCGAACTGGCCGATGAGCTGCATGTCCTTCTGGCCCTTCTGCGCCAGCGCCTGGAGGAACTCGCGCGAGCCGGAGTGGGCGATGGTGCCCAGGTTCTTCACCAGCTCGTCGTGCGTCATGCCGATGCCGGTGTCCTCGATGGTGAGGGTGCCCTTGTCGGCGTCCGGGACGATGCGCAATTCCAGCGCGGGCTCGTCCTTGAGCAGCTCCGGCTCCGTGATGGCGCGGAAGCGCAGCTTGTCCAGCGCGTCGGACGCGTTGGACACCAGCTCGCGCAGGAAGATCTCCTGGTGGCTGTAGAGCGAGTTGATGACCAGGCTCAGCAGCTGCTGGATCTCCGCCTGGAATGAATGGGTTTCCCGCTGGGGGTGGGTCTCTGCGGACATGAAGGCCTCCGGGCGCCGTACGAAACGCGCCAATGCCCTTCCCCATAACCATGTCTGGCGACTTGTCGAGAAGAGGGAATCCGCCCACACCCGCGCTGGGAGGGGCGGGCGGT
>NZ_RAWG01000795.1 GCF_003611735.1 Corallococcus sicarius
TTCGTCTACCAGACCGCGCGCAACCTGGCGCTGGACCATTTGCGTTCGCGCAGGATCCAGGCCCGCACCCTGCAGGAAGATGTCCCGCTGGATATCCTGCAAAGCGTCGCCGCCCCCATCAGCACGCCCGAAGACGCCACCCAGGCCGAGCAATTGCTTGAGCACCTGAGCGTCAGCCTGGGCCAGTTGAGCGCGCGCCAGCAACGGATCTTCATCCTCAGCCGCCTGCACGGTTGCAGCTACCAGGAGATTGCCGATCAGTTGCAAGTGTCCTTGAGCACGGTGCAGAAGGAACTGAAATTGATCATGGCCATCTGTGTAGGTGTAGCCGAGCGGTTGGATCAGCCTTAAGCTCCATCAGACAGAGGTTATCGATCCAGCCT
>NZ_RAWG01000796.1 GCF_003611735.1 Corallococcus sicarius
GGACACGCCCCACTCGGTGTGGCTGGGGATGATGGAGGGCTACTCCCTCCTGTCCGGGCACCTGGTGCGGCGCTACGGCAACCGCGTCAACCCCGACGCCCACCCCGCCGGCGTCATCGCGACGGGGACGCTGGGGCCGGTGTACGCGGAGGCCTTCGCTTCGGACGTGCTGAGCGCGCGCCTGATGGGAGCGGAAGTGGCCCTGGACGTGCAGCACGTCCTCTTGGGCCGGCCCCCTGTCCCGGGACGCTACACGCTGGCGCTGTCGGCGGTGCATGACGGGGGGCGGGTGGGAGGCACCTCGAAGCCCCTGACGCTGGCGCACCTGGACGCCACCGCGGTGGTGCTGCGGCGCGGGCGCAAGGGCCAGAGGGTGGAGGC
>NZ_RAWG01000797.1 GCF_003611735.1 Corallococcus sicarius
ATCAGGAACGCGCCCGCCGCAAAGTTCGACAGTAGGCCCGACCACGCCATGCCGATCGCCACACCGGCTGCGGCAATCAGCGCTGCGAACGTCGTCGTCTGGATGCCGAAATAGCCGAGGATGCCGATCACCAGCAGCACATTCAGCGTGACGGTGATGATGGAGCCGACATACCGCAGCACGGTCGGATCGACCTTCTGTCGGCTCAACGAGCCTTCCACCATGCGCACCGCCAGATTGATCAGCCAGCGGCCGACCACCCAGAAAACGATCGCGCCGAGGATCTTCATGCCGACGTCGGTGGCGTATTGCGCCACGATTGCCTGGTACTTGCTTGCGGTGTTGACGGCGGTGTCCGCCAGGTTGTCTGCCATGGGTG
>NZ_RAWG01000798.1 GCF_003611735.1 Corallococcus sicarius
CTGGTGGGCAGTGAGTACAACACCCGCCGTGAGCAGTGTGAAACCGGTGCGCGCTTCTTTAACAAACCGGCACTGCGCGATGTGACACTGGAAGAGTTTTCCGCGTCGGAATCTCAGCTGGATGCGCTGGTGGCAAAACGTGTCCGCCACGTGATCACCGAGAATGCCCGTACGCTGGAAGCCGCTGATGCCCTGAGTAACGGCGACCTGAAGCGCATGGGTGAACTGATGGCAGAATCACACGCCTCAATGCGTGATGATTTCGAAATCACCGTACCGCCTATCGACCAGCTGGTTGAGATTGTTAAAGCAGAAATCGGTCCGCGTGGCGGTGTGCGCATGACCGGTGGCGGCTTTGGCGGCTGCATCGTGGCACTGA
>NZ_RAWG01000799.1 GCF_003611735.1 Corallococcus sicarius
GCCAGGTGCGCGGCACGGTGCTCGAAGCGTATGAGCACCAGGACGTACCGTTCGAGAAGCTCGTGGAGGTGCTGCAGCCCACGCGCAGTCTCAGCCACACACCGCTCTTCCAGACGTTGCTGACGCTTCAGAACGTGCCCACCGAGGACGTGCGTCTGCCGGGCTTGCGCCTCCAGGGCCTGACCTCCGAGCACACGACCTCGAAGTTCGACCTGAGCGCCTTCTTCTCGGAGACGCCGGACGGCTTGCAGGGCGTGTTGGAGTACAGCACGGCCCTGTTTGAGCGGAGCACCGTGGAGCGGATGGCCACCCACCTGC
>NZ_RAWG01000800.1 GCF_003611735.1 Corallococcus sicarius
GCGCAGGAGATGCGCAGGCCCTTCGACCTGCGCAGGGGCCCTCTCGTCCGCGCAGTGCTCTTCAAGCTCACGGAGCGGGAGCACATCCTCGTCGTCAACATGCACCACATCGTCTCCGACGGCTGGTCGCTCGGAGTGCTGGTGCGGGAGGTGAGCGCGCTCTACGCCGCGTTCGCCGAAGGGCGGCCGTCGCCCCTCCCGGAACTGCCGGTGCAGTACGCCGACTACGCCGCGTGGCAGCGCCGCACGCTCAGCGG
>NZ_RAWG01000801.1 GCF_003611735.1 Corallococcus sicarius
ACCAGCATCGTTAGGTGTCTGGAGGATCATGCGGTGCTTGAATTCGTAGAGCAGGCTTTCCCCCAGTGGCCACGTCTAAGGCTTGTTGTGGCGGCTGGTCAACCGATCGAGAAGCTAGGCGAGTTAGCACTACTGTGTCAGGGGGCAGCGAAGGGGAGCGAGCCGTTGAGGGCTGTGCGCTCTGGCCGCCATTGCGTTGTCGTCGCGGCGCCCTACTCATGAAGTAGGTATGGACTCCTTCATGAACGCC
>NZ_RAWG01000802.1 GCF_003611735.1 Corallococcus sicarius
AGCGTCAGCAACGTCTGGAAGAGGGGCGTGTGGCTGAGGCTGCGCGTGGGATGCAGCACCTCCACGAGCTTCTCGAACGGCACATCCTGATGCTCGTACGCTTCGAGCACCGTGCCGCGCACCTGGCGAAGCAGGGCGCGGAACGACTGACCGTCCTCCACCTTCGCCCGAAGCACGAGCGTGTTGACGAAGAAGCCGATGAGTCCTTCCGTCTCCGCGCGGGTGCGGCCCGCGATGGG
>NZ_RAWG01000081.1 GCF_003611735.1 Corallococcus sicarius
GACCCAGCCCTTCCCCGCGGACCTCCACGTCTGGCCCCTGCGCGAACAGGAGCCGCAGGTGGTGGAGGTCGTCGCCCTGTGGCCCTCCGGCGGCCTCAGCCCCGGCGCCCACACCGTGCTGGACGGCCTGCGACGTCGGCTCCAGAAACGGCGATAATCCGACGAAGACGTCGATTTCTGTCGGATTTCCGTCCGCCGCTGACATGGGTATCTTCCAGGTGTCCTGTTTCTCTCGAAGGAGCCCCCTGTGACGACCCCCACGGAACGGACGATTGCCCGCCTGCCCGCCCACCTGCGCCGCTACGTCGTGGCCCAGGACTACGCGGCCTACACGCCTCGCGACCAGGCGGTGTGGCGGCACATCCTGGGGCAGCTGCGCGGGCACCTGGGGGACAAGGCGCACCCTGTCTATCTGGAGGGCCTGGAGGCCACCGGCATCGGCGCGGAGGCCATCCCCAGCCTGGATGAGATGAACGAGAAGCTGTCGAAGCTGGGCTGGTCCTGCGTGGCGGTGCGCGGCTTCATCCCTCCGGCGGTGTTCACGGAGCTGCAGGCGCTGGGCGTGCTCGCGATCGCGGCGGACATCCGCACGCACGAGCACATCCAGTACACGCCCGCGCCGGACATCGTCCATGAGAGCGCGGGGCATGCGCCCATCATCGCGAACCGCCGCTACGCGGAGTACCTCAAGGCCGTGGGGATGGTGGGGTTCAAGGCCATTGCCAGCGTGGAGGATCAGGCCGTCTTCGAGGCCATCCGCAACCTGTCCGTGGTGAAGGAGGACCCGACGGCGAGCGACGCGGAGATCGCCCACGCCCAGGCCCGCCTGGAGGTCGCCAATGCCAGCCACCGCTACATCAGCGAGAGCACCCGCGCGAGCCGCCTGTACTGGTGGACGGCCGAGTACGGGCTCGTGGGCGACCTGGAGAAGCCGCGCATCTATGGCGCGGGCCTGCTGTCCAGCATCGGCGAGGCGAAGCACTGCCTGACGTCCAAGGTGAAGAAGCTGCCCCTGAGCACGGTGTGCGCGGACACGGACTACGACATCACCTGCATGCAGCCGCAGCTCTTCGTGGCGCGTGATTTTGAACACCTGTTCGAGGTGCTGGCCGGGTTCGAGTCCACGCTCGCATGGAAGCGCGGCGGGGACCTGGGGCTGCAAGAGGCGCTGCGCGCCCGCACCGTCAACCACCTGGTGCTCGCGGACGGCCGTGAGGTGACGGGCAAGGTGGTGAAGCTGCTGCCGGCCGTGAAGGACGTGGCCCCGGGCCTGTCCACCTCCCTGGCGCGGCTGGACGGTCCCATCCTCATCTCCCGGAATGGCCATGCGGACGGCAAGCCGTTCACGGGCGCGGCCCTGGTGGCCTTTGGCGAGGGCACCCTGCCGGAGCGCGGGAACTTCCGGCTCGCGCTGGACAGCGGGCTGGTGCTGGAGGGCTTCGCGGTGGGCGGCGGCGAGGTGATTGGCCTGCGCGGAACGCTCGCGGGGCGTGAGCTGGTGTTGCCGTCGATGGCGCGCCTGTACCTGACGGAGCGGCTGCCGTCGGTGGCGGGCGGGCCGGCGGATCCGGGCGCGTGGGACCGGTGGTTCGGGGAGCTGGATGCCTTCACCGTCGGCGACGGCGAGGCCCTGGCCCGCGAGCGCAAGGCGCAGGCCCTGCACCCATCCCTGGCGGAGCTGTACACGGAGGTGCGCCGCATCCGCGAGACGGGGCAGCTCTCCGCTGAGCGACTGGAGCAGATTGCCCGCGCGTCCAGCGACTTCCCGTCGGACTGGCTGCTGCGCGCCGAGGTCGCGGAGCTGCGCGGCGAGGTGCCCCCGCTGCAGCGCGTGGCCCACGCGTAGGATGAGACTGGACGAGCAGGGCCGCGAGGTGTCCTTCGAGGAGCTGTCGGAGCGCTATCGCGGCCATGAGCTGTGGGCCTGGTTCCTCGAGACGCGAACCCTCGTCGACACGGAGGTGCGTCCGCGCCTCATCGAAGGAGGCCTGGACACCTCCGAGGACGTGGAGACCGGGGACGGCCCGTGGGCGCTCATCGTCGAGGGCGACCTCGTGACGACGGGAGACGTCCTCCTCTCCACGGGGGATTACGCCTCCAGCACCCTCCTCGTGACAGGCCACCTGCGGGCTCGGAGCCTCAAGTACGCGACGAGTGCGCGCGTGGTGGTGGACCGCGACCTCACCGCGTCCGGCGTCATCGTCGGCACCTGGGGGACGGACGGAGCGGTGTTGGGTGTCGGTGGAACGCTGACGGCGCGAGCGGTGCTCTTGGATTCCCACACGCCCCTCTGGGCGAATGCGGGCGGGCCGCGCTCCGTCCCGGAGGCCTTCCGCACCCTCATCGTCGGGGGGCGGGGCTGGCAGGAGTTCACGCCGGACCTCGAATGCGACGACATCGAACGGCACGAGCAGACCTACGTGCCCGAGGTGCTCAGGGCAGGCGTGCTCGACCATGCCAGGGCGCTGGCACATGCGCGGCACGGCGGCAGCCCCTTCCTTCCCGAAGTGGAGCGGGCGCTGCGGGAGAAGAAGGGGCTCTGATCCTGGAGCCGTAGGAGCCGCGCCCCGCCGCCTCACGTCACCTGAAGCGTGCCCGCTGGGACTCCGGCACCGAGGCGCGCGTCCGAGGGACGGCCGCGCGGCGCCCCGAGCCAGCACGTCGCCTTCCCCCCTCCTGCCTCCACGCCCTGTCATGGCGTTGCAACCGCGCGGAGGCGGACAGATGCCTCACATCCTTCCGCCACACGGCCGAAACCAGCCATCTTCGCACAAATTGCTTTTCCGGTAAGTCACGAGAAAGCAACAAATTCAACAAGGGTTGGATTTGTCATGCAAAGACAAGGAGGCGTGCCGTGACGCGAAACGTCCGCCGCTACGACGCGGTGTTGGTAGGAGGAGGAATCACCGGGCTGATGGTGAGCCACAAGCTCTCCCGGCTCGGGCTGCGATTGTTGCTGTTGGAGAAGCAGCCGACGCTCGCCAGTGGTCCCTCGACGCGCAACGAGGGCTGGCTGCACCGGGGCAGCTACCATGCGGGCTCCATCCGCGACCGGGAGAACGCGGTCCAGGTGGCGCGGCGCTGCATCTACGGGCACGAGCAGATCCGCGCCTTCGCACCGGAGGCGGTCGAGGACGCGGACCGCACCCCGCTGGTCCTGGTTCGTGACGCGGACCGGGTGCAGGAGCTGGTCTCCCGGTGGGACGAGGCGGGCGTCTGGTACCGGCCCAGGACGCGGGCCGCCGCCGCCGCGAGCTTCCCGGCCGCCGACCTCTCCCGCGCCGCCGCCATCTTCGAGGTCGCGGACGTCAGCCTCAACACCCGGATGCTGTACCGGAAGCTCTACACCTCCGCGCAGCAGGGCGGCACCGAGGTCCTCACCGGCGCGCGCCTGGAGCGCATCAACGGCCTGGAGGCCAGCGTCGTCACCGCCAGCGGAGAGACGCTCCACGTCGAGGCCGGACTGTTTGTCTATTCCGCCGGCTTCGGCGCCAGGGATCTCTTCCGCGACCATTTCCAACTGACGCTGCCCATCCGCTACTGGAAGAGCCACCTGGTCGTCGTGCCCCGCCTGGGCGCCCACGGGCTGTTCTACGTGGACGCGCACGAGGCGGCGATGATGCACCACGGCGGCTACAGCATCGTCGGCATGAACGAGGACGCGCTCCTCTGCCCCGAGCCGGACTACCACGTCATCGAGGAGAAGGCGGGCAACCTCCACCGCGCGCTGGAGCGGCTGGTGCCCGGCTGGAAGCGCGGGGCGACCTTCACCGACGTCGCGTGCACGAAGGTGGACTTCGCCCCCGACGCGACCGCCGCGCGCTCGCTCAACATCGCCATCCACGAGCCCGTCCCCGGGCACATCTGCATCCTGCCGGGAAAGATGACCGAGACGCCCTTCCTCACGGACGTCCTGACGGCGCGGCTCTACGAGCGCCTGGAGGACGGTCTCATCGCGCAGCGCCCCTGTGACGTCCTGCACGCCAACCTCACCCTTCACCGTCGTGAACCCTCCCATGCGGCCTGACCTGCTCTGCGCCCTCGATGCCCCCCGCCTCGCGGCGGGCCTGCTGACCATCGAAGAAGTCCTCGCGCTCGCAAGCCGCGGCAACGTCATCTTCGATCCGTTCTCCGTGCTCATCTCCCGCCACGCCCGCATCGGCGAGGGCAATGTCTTTCACCCCTGCGTCACCCTCACCTGCGCGCCCACGGCGGAGCTGCGGGTGGGCGACCGCAATGTCTTCCACACCGGCAGCCTGCTGGCGGCGGAGACCGGTCCCCTCACCATTGGGAATGGCAACCAGTTTGGCGAGGGCGGCTTCACCGCGAAGGCGAACAGCCCCGGCGCGCGCATCGTCGTCGGCGATGGAGGGCGGTACCTGGGAGGCGCGTCTGTGTTTGGCCAGACGGAGCTCGGGTCGGGGACCCAGGTGCTGGGGGCCATCACCGTGGACGGGTGCAGCCTGGCCGGGGGCGCCGCGTTCAGCGACCCGGATCCGGACCGGCGCGCCGCCGTCCTCAAGGGCTCCGGCACGGCCCGCCGGCTGGTGCTCGGCGTGGGCCAGGTCATCCTGGGCAGCGGCGCCTTCCGCCTGGAGGACGCGAAGCCCCAGTCCTTCTTCCACCCGAAGGCGGCACCATGAGCGCCCCGGGTGACGCACCTGTCGGGCTCGGGCTGGGCTTGCTGTCCATTGGCCGCACCTGGGGCTATCGCTCTGAGCCTCCCCCTCCCGAAGCGGACGCGCGGCGCCTGCTCGAGTGCGCCGTCGAGGCCGGAGTCCGCTGCTTCGACACGGCTCCCGCGTATGGCTCCAGCGAGGAGCGCTTCGGGGCCTTCCTCGCCACGCTGGGCTCGCGGCGCGAGGGGCTCCTCGTCGCCACCAAGTTCGGCGAGCACTGGGACGCGGCAGCGGGGTCCTCCTTCACCGACCATTCGTACGACGCGCTCCGCCGCAGCCTCGACCAGAGCCTCCGCCTTCTGGGGCGGATCGACCTGCTGCAGGTGCACAAGGCCACCGTGGCCACCGTGGGCGCGCCCGACGTGGTCCGCGCGCTCGAGTACGCCCGCTCCCTGGGCATCTCCCATCTGGGCGCGAGCATCAGTGACGTGGCGGCGGCGGAGGCGGCCTGCGCGGTGGGCCTCTATTCCCATCTCCAGTTCCCCTACAACACGCTGAACCGGACGCTGGAGCCCGTCTTCGCGCTGGCCTCACGCCATGGCCTCCAGGTCCTGGTCAACCGGCCCTTCGCCATGGGGCAGCTGCTCCATGACACGCCAAGGGCGCGCGAGGTCGCCCTGCGCGAGTCACTCGAGCAGATCCTGCGCCAATCCTTCACGGGCTACGTGCTGACGGGAACGAAGTCCGTGGACCACCTGCGCCAGACGCTCGCGGCCTTCCGCTCCCGGGGAGGCTGACGATGTGGATTGCCTATGGCCTGGGCGCCGGGGTGATGCTCGGCCTCTACGATGTCTGGACGAAGAAGGCGATGAAGGGGAACGCGGTCATCCCCGTCGTCATGTGGTCCTCGCTCTTCGGGGCGCTGGTCTGGGTTCCCACCCTGTTCTCCGGGGCGCTGCCCATCCACATCGACCCGTTCGGGCTGTCCCTGCGCGAGCACGCACTGCTGCTCCCCAAGGGCATCGCGATGACGGCCTCGTGGGTCCTCGCCTACTACGCGGTGCGGGAGCTGCCCATCTCCATCGCCGGCGCCGTGCGGGCCTCGGGCCCGCTGTGGACGCTGGCGGGCGGGTTCGTGATGTTCCGGGAGCTGCTGACGCCGATGCAGTTCCTCGGCCTGATGATCACCGTGCTGTCCTACTACGTGCTCTCCGTCGTCGGCAGGAAGGAGGGCATCGTCGTCTTCCGCAACACCGCCGTGCTGCTCATGCTGTCAGCCACGGTGCTGTCGGCGGTGACGACCGTCTATGACAAGTACCTCGTCGTCCAGCTCCAGCTCCCGGTGCTGGAGATCCAGGCGCACTCCGCCTTCCAGCGGTGCGCCCTGTCCGCCCTCCTCTTCGTGCCGTACATGCTGCGCAGGGGCGGCGGCCTGGGGCTGGGGCTCACCTGGAGCTGGGCCGTGCCGCTGGTGGGCGTCTCGTGGGTGCTGGCGGAGCTCATCTACTTCCACGCGCTCATGGACCCGCAGGCGATGGTGTCCCTGCTGTCCGTCCTGCGCCGCACGAGCCTCATCGTCGCCTTCCTCCTGTCCGCCCTGCTCTTCCGCGAGGCGAACCTCTGGCAGAAGACGCTCATGATCCTCGTGCTCATCGCGGGGATGGCCATCCTCATCCTCGGCCGGTGAATGAAAAACGGGCCGCTTCCCCAGTGGGAAGCGGCCCGTTCCTTCAAGGCCTCTCAGAAGCCGGACGCCCCAGGAGGCGCCGCTCAGTCCTTCGTGCAGACGACGTCATCGACCTGGAGGTGGTCGCGGTCGGCCGCGCTGCGGCTCGGATAGAGGAGCAGGCGCCAGTCGCGCACGTTGCCGGTGAAGCGGAAGAACACCGGCTGCCACGCGTCACTGTCCACGGCGATGAAGTCGGTCTGCGGGCTCCAGCCGCCGCTCGAATAGGTGCGATGGCGGATGGTGCCGTGGCCTCGCACCCGATACGAGCAGGAGTAGTTTCCGCTCGGGACGTTGAACTTCTCGCTGGAGAAGCGTTCGGCCACCTGGATCGGGACCACGAACTGCAGCGCCCTCGAACCACCGTGCACCGCGGTCGTGTAGGGCAGGAGGCGCGTGGGTTTGATTTCAGTGCCCGGGTCGGAGACGCCGTTGTCGATGCCGTACCAGAAGTCGGGGAGGTAGTGGTTCCCGTAGTACGGGATGGAATAGGTGTTCCAGCTTTCAAACCCACCATTGCGGATGATGTTCGAGGGGTGGGCGGCGGAGACGCAGCGCCGGGTTGCCGCGTCGCAGGCAGGCAGCGCACCGCGACAGTCGTAGGTGGTGAAGCAGGCCCCTTCCGCCAGCTCGCACACGCCGGTCGTGGGATTGCAGCTCGTCGCCGGGTTGCTGCAGGTGACGCCAGCGCAGGGGTCGCCCGCGATGCAGAGGTGCGTGGCGTAATCGCAGACCGGCGTCTGCGGGGTCCCCGCGCAATCCGCGTGACGGGTGCAGCGATCCTCGGCGACCACGCAGGTGTGGGTGGCATCACAGGTCTGCCACTCGCTGCAATCCGTGGCGTCCTGGCAGCGACCGGAGAGCGGCTCGCAGGTCGCGGTGGCATTCACGCAGCGCGCCCACGACTCGCAGCTGATCGCATCACACGGCTCGACGGCCCGCACGCAGCGAACATCGTCGATGGACAGATGCTCCCCGCTGGTGCTCCGGACGCTGAAGATGAGCTCGAAGGTGTCGAAGACATCAGCGGCGAGGTTGAAGTTGTACGCCAGCTTCTTCCACTCCTTGCTGTCGACCCGGGTGTAGGCCGAGTAGGTGGAGTAGTCGTCGTCGAAGAAGGCGTTTCGCACTTCACCGGTGCCCCGCGCCTGGTAGGTGCAGGAGTAGCGGCCCGCGCGCATCGACTTCGCCAGGGTGCTGAAGCGCAGGTGCGAGGTCGAAGGGTTGGTCAGCCGGGCCGCGTTCACGCCTTCAAAGGCATTCGTCGTCTCCCGCCCCACCCCGTCGGTGGTGATGTCCGACGTGCTGCCGTACCACTTCGTCGGAACCGCACCGGGCCATTCTTCAAAGCCCCAGTTGTCGATGACGTTCCCCGCGGGAACCTCGCCCGCGTCCGGCGTCCCCGAACCTGCATCGGGCGTCCCGGAGCCTGCGTCCGGCGTCTCCTGGCCTGCGTCCGGCGTCTCGGTACCTGAATCCGGCGTCTCCTGGCCTGCGTCGGGCGTCTCCTGGCCTGCGTCGGGCGTTCCGGCACCTGCGTCCGGCGTCTCGGCACCTGAATCCGGCACGGACTGGCCGGCATCAGGGGGCACCTCTGGTTCCGAACCACCGCAGGCGGTCACCAAGAGCAGCAGCGAAGCCAGACACACTCGAAACAACGTCACAGCGGGCCTCCATTTTCAGGAAATGTCCGCTCGTACCACACCTCCCCCGTGTAGGGGGCGTGACGGGGAGTGTGAGGACACCGCGCGCCCGGAGCCCTGGGCGCGCGGTGGGACCCTCAGAACGAACGAACCAGCGTCCAGCTGTTGTTGTCGAAGCTGGGCACCGCTGAATACCGGCAGCTGCTGCTGTAGTACGAACTGACGATCGACCATCCGGAAGGCGGGGACCACGATGAGCAGGCGTTGACTCGCGTCCCGATGGGGTAGCCGGTGAGCTGCTTCATCTGCTTGCTGTTCGGGGAGAAGGTGCTGCCACAAGCGCCGCTGTTCCACCACTGGACGTCCACCCAGCCAGAAGGCGTCATGGTGCTCGAACAGACGTTGACCGTGTCCCCTGCCGCCGCCTGCTCCTGATTGGCAAGCCTGGAGTCCTCACCTTCGTCGCCAGGGCCGGCACCGCAACCCGCGACAGCCATTGCCAACGCCGCACTGAACAGCACTGCGCCTGCAAACCTGCGATTCGACACGGTACCCCCACGATTGAGCTGGTTTGGCACTTCCAAAACGCCAGACATATCGCCGAAAGTCTGCATTGTTGGAATACGTGGGAACACTTAGCAAAGAACAAGCCCAGCAACCTTGTGAGGTTGCTGGGCCCCTGGACTTGGACTTCCAGTCTGACGTCGCGGTGTCGGCGAGGACTACCGGGTGATGTTCAGCGCGGTGTCATCAACGAAGAAGCTGGTCTTCAGCGACGAGTCCTCCGTGCCGTTGAAGTAGATGCGGACGGTCTGGCCCTTGTACGCGGCCAGGTCGAAGGTCCGCTGCACGTAGGCCGTGCCCTTGTTCAGGTTGCTGTAGGTGGCCAGCGTCGCCAGCACCGTGCCCGCGCTGTTGCGGACCTGGATGGCCAGCTTGTCGTAGGCCGTCGAGCTCGTGGTCTCCGACGTGGTGATGAGCGTCCAGAAGCTGAGCGTGGCGCTGCACGCCGTGGAGGGGATGGTGATGTCCTGGTAGGCGAACTCGGTGAGCGTGCTGCCGGCGCCGTTCAGGAAGGCCTTGTACGTGCCCGTGCGCGGCGCGCTGCCCGTCGTGGTGCCGTCGATGACGCCCGACGAGGTCGTCCAACCCGTGTTGCCGCTCTCGAAGCCCTCGTTGACCAGGAGCTGCTCGGAGATGGCGCAGCTGCCCGTGCCGTTGTTCACCGTCACCGACACCGTGCCCGACGTGCCGATGTTGTTCGCCGCGTCATACGCCTTCGTGGTCAGCGCGTAGGTGCCGTTGGCCACCGACGTGGTGTTCCAGGCGATGCTGTACGGCGCGGCCGTCGCCGTGCCCAGCAGCGAGGTGCCCGCGTAGAACTCCACGCGCGCGACGCCCACGTTGTCGGAGGCGTTGGCGCTCACGCTCGCGGTGCCGCTCAGCGTGGAGCCGCCCACGGGCGCGGTGATGGACGTCGTGGGCGGGGTGGTGTCCGTGCCGCCGCCACCGGTGATGAAGAGCGTGTACAGCAGCTTGTTGGGCGAACCGGTCCCCGGGCTGGTGACCTTGTTCGGCGTGGAGTTGTTCACCAGCGCGTCCCGCACCTCCGCGGGCGTCGCGGAGGGGTTGGCGCCCAGGTAGAGCGCCGCGGCGCCAGCCACGTGCGGCGAGGCCATGGACGTGCCGCTCATCGAGGTGCTCGACGTGTTGCCGGAGTTCGAGGCCGAGGTGATGCTCGAGCCCGGCGCGAAGATGTCCACGCACGTCCCGTAGTTGGAGAACGACGAGCGGGCATCGCTGCTGGTGGTGGAGCCCACCGTGATGGCATTGGGCGCACGGGCCGGCGAGTAGTTGCAGGCGTTGGCGCTGTCGTTGCCAGCGGCGACGACCGTCGTGACGCCCGCGGCGATCATCCGCTGCGTCGCATCATCGATGGCCGGGATGGCGACATCGCCCAGGCTCATGTTGGCGACCGCGGGCTTGATGTGGTTTGCCGCCACCCAGTCCATACCGCCGATGACCTGCGCGTCGTTTCCGTAGCCCGTGCAGTCGAGCACGCGAACGCCGTGGAGGGTGACCTTCTTCGCCACGCCCCAGGTCGTGCCGCCCACCGTGCCCGCCACATGCGTGCCGTGGCCATGGCAGTCCGTGGGGTCGCTGTCGTTGTCGATGAGGTCGGAGCCGTTGCCGATGCGACCGGTGAACTCGGTGTGGGTCAGCCGGATACCCGTGTCGATGACGTACGCATGCACGCCGGTGCCGTCGACGTTGTAGGTGTAGGAGCTGTTGCGCGGCAGGTCACGCTGGTCGATGCGGTCGATGCCCCAGGTGGCGCTGGTCTGCGTCGCAGACAGGCGGATCACGCCGTTCTCCTGCACATACGCCACGCGGGGGTCGGACAGGAGGCGCTGGGCCTCGGCCTCGCTCATGGACGCGTGGAAGCCGTGGATGGTGTGCTGATAGGTCCGCAGCACCCTGCCCCCGTTGAGGGACACCAGCTCCTGGGCGATGTTCGCCGCCCCCTGCTGCCGGACCTCCTGCGTGGAGTCACGCAGGACGACGATGTACTCGCCGGGGACGGCCCGCTCACGGCGGATCATCTGCGCCGTGTGACCGAACTGCTCGCCGTCGGACTCCTGCGCCTCCGGCATCGGGCCGCATGCCGCGGCCAGCAGGGAGATGGCACTCACCGCCTGGGTCAGTTTCAGTTTCATTCGGCCTCTCAGGGAACGTGCGGGCACCGGGTCGGAAGCCCTCGCACAGCCCGTGGAATTAGCTTTTCTTGCTAGCGCGGTCAACCCGGCTTTCATGGGGAAGCCCGCATGGGCCTCCGGGTTCACATTTCGCGGTGTGACGCCGGGGGACGAAGCCCGGCGGATAGACTTGAGGCCGTGAGCCACTTCCCGACCGCCCTCCCCTCCGTTGAAGCCATTGCCCTGCGCGGAGGCCCGGTGCTGCGTTGGGGCGTGCTCGCGCCCGGACGGATCGCGGGAGGCTTCGTCTGGGCCCTGCATCAGCACACCGACCAGCGCGTCCACGCGGTCGCCTCGCGGGATCCCGAGCGCGCGCAGCGCTTCGCCGCCACCTACGGCATCCCACACGTCCACGGGTCCTACGAGCAGCTCGTCGCCGACCCGCACGTCGACATCGTCTACGTGGCGTCTCCGCACAGCGAGCACAAGCGACAGGCCCTGCTCGCCATCGCGGCCGGCAAGCACGTCCTCGTGGAGAAGCCCCTGGCGCTCGACGCTGGCGAGGCCCGGGAGATTGCCCGGGCCGCTCGCGCCGCGGGCGTCTTCGCGATGGAGGCCCTGTGGTCGCGCTTCCTCCCGCAGACGCTGATCATCGAACGGCTGCTGCGCGACGGCGTGCTCGGAGACCTCCGGCTCGTCACGGCGGACTTCGGTGGCCGCTTCGAGTTCGATCCCGAAGGCCGCATCTTCAACCCCGCGCTCGGCGGCGGAGCCCTGCTGGACCTCGGCATCTATCCCATCTGGCTTGCGCACTTCGCGCTCGGCCCGCCTCCGCGGGTGCACGCCACGGGCTCGCTCGCCGAGACGGGCGTGGACGGCCAGGCGGCGCTCATCCTCACCTACGCCACGGGCGCCCAGGCGCTGCTGCACACCACCCTCTTCGCCGAGACGCCCCAGGAGGCGGTCATCGCGGGCACGCACGCGCGCCTCCAGCTCGACTCGCGCTTCTTCACGCCCGGCGGCTTCACGTTGAAGGCCGCGAGGTCGGAGCAGCGGCTGCGTTGGGCCGACCCGTCCGGCATCCACGGCAGCGAGGGCCTCGCCTACCAGGCCGCCGCGGTCGCACGACACATCGGCGAGGGCCAGACGGAGTCGCCGTTGCATCCGCTCGAGCACAGCATCGCCTTGCTCGAGACCATCGACGCGGCGCGCGGGCAACTTGGCGCCACCCACTGGAGGGACCGCGAATGAGATACCTCCTGCTGCTCCTGATCCCCCTGCTTTCGAGCTGTGCCTCGCCCTCCAAAGGCGCGGTGGTACAGGAGCCCGTGGCGGTCTCCGATGAAGACCGGATTGTTCGTGACCTCTGCGACAAGAGGCTTGCGCTGCTGGGCGAGGAAGGCCACCACGGCAATGCCAGGACCATCGCCTTCAAGGCAGCACTGATCCGCAGGCTCGTGGAGGAGTGCCACTACGATGCCTTCTTCATCGAGACAGGCGCCTATGACTTCCTCCACCTCCAAGCGCAGCTGAAGGCGGGCCAGCCCGTCAGCGAGGCCCAGGTCACGGCTGGGATTGGCGGGATGTGGGCGAATCAGGAGATGGCGCCCCTGATTCCATTCCTGACCGAGCGGCTCAACGCGGGAACCCTCGTCGCCGGTGCGATCGATGATCAGCTCAACAGGAGCACCTACGCACAGACGCAGATGCCGCGTGAGCTCATCCCCTACCTGGACGGCCCGAGGCAGGCCGAGTGCGGACCGGAGATCGAGCGGAACATGACATGGCAGTACGACGAAGCCCACCCGTTCACGGTGGAGACCGCGAAGCGCATCCTGGGCTGTTGGAAGGAGCTGGCGGCTTCGCCACTGGGAACTCCGGAGCAGTTGCAGATGGTCCGCAACCTGGAACGGAGCTTCACCCGGAAGGTCGCCATGATGTCCCGGCCTCCGACGCCGTCCGGAGCAACCTGGACCCTGGATGACGACAACGCGCGGGAGCGCTCCATGTTCATGAATCTGGAGTGGCTCCTGTCCCAATCACCCAGGCCCCGGAAGGCCATTGTCTGGCTTGCCACCCTCCATGCAGCCAAAGACCTCAAGGGCCTGGGTACGAACAGGCAACACCCGACGACCTTCGGTTCCTATGTCCAGGAGAAGTTCGGGGCGCAGGCCTTCGTGCTTGGCTTTTCCGCGCTCTCCGGAAGCTATTTCACGGGCATGGACGGTCGCGCCAGGGTCATCCCGCCCGCGCTGGCAGACTCCCTGGAGGGCCTGGCGTTCTCAGGCCACACCGGGGACACCCGGTATCTGGATGCGAGCCAGCTTCGTGCGTTCGGGCCCAAGAAGGCCCGTCCCTTCGACTACGTGTGGATCGAGGGCCCCTGGGCAACGGTCATGGATGGGCTGCTGATCTTCCGGGAAGAAGCGCCCCCGCGCCCCCTCTGAACCGACAGCCGCTGCTAGTAGCCGACGTAGCCGGTGCCGCTGTTGAGGTTCTTGATGCCCGGGACGTTGGACACCGAGCCGTAGCGGTCCACCGCGTAGCGCACGGCCGCGGCGATGTTGTCCACCGGGTTGCGGATGTCGTCGTGGCCGGGGAGCTTGTGCGCGTCGAACGTCGGCTGGATGGTCTGCATCAGGCCGATGGACGGGGTGCCCTTCTTCGCGTTGTCGTCCGTGAGGTTGATGGCGCTGGGGTTGCCGCTGGACTCGTGCTCGATGATGCGGGCGATGTCCTGCGCGTTCATCTTGTCGGCCGGGATGCCCGCGGCGGCGAGCAGCTTCTGCGCCTGCTTGATCCAGTCACCCACCTGGCCCTGAGGAGCCGGACCCGTAGAGCCGGCCGCATCGGCGGCCCCGGCCTGGTACGAATCACCCGCGCTCGACGGGCCGCCCGCGCTCGCCGCGCCTTCCGCGCTCGGAGCACCTTCCGCGCCCGACGAAGCCTCGACGCCCTCCTCGCCGCCCAGGGAGGGCGCTTCACCGATGCCGTTGGCCTGGAGCATCTCGGTGAGCTGCTCCAGCTCCTTCACCATCTCGTTGAGGCCCTCCATGAACTTCTTGAACTGCGCCCCCTGCTGGGGGCCCGCGCTGAAGCCATCCTGCTGGAGCTGAGCCGCCACGTTCGACTGGGGCTTGCAGCCACCGGCCCGGATGCTCGGGGCGGACAGGCCTTCAGGCCGCGAAGCAATGTCCTGCGTGGGGCGGCGGATGGTGGCGGAGTGGTTGGACAGGGGCGAGAGGGCCATGGGATTTCCTCGGGAGAGTGAAGGGGACTGCATGACCAACACCTACAGCAGGAGACATGCCAACCCTGCGGCGGGCGCCCGTCGCAACCCAAGTGCCTGATATCCCTGAGGTGAACCTCCGCCTGGCCTCGAAGCACGCGGCGCGGCGGCGCAAACCGGGCTCCCTTCCCTGATGACTCGAGTCATCGCCCGCTGACCGCGGTCACCAGCAGCCTTTGGCGACCGTGACCGGCTCGGCGTTCTCTGGGCCCGGGGGGCCCCGGGGGCCCCGGGGGCCCATGAAGAAAGCCCGGTCGGCCCCCTGAGAAGGAGGGCCGCCGGGCCGGTTCTTCACGTGTGGGAGGCTGAGGCGACTACCCGTTGCGGCGCACCATCGCGACGTCGAAGCGGCGGTCCGTCACGTAGCCCTCGGCGGACTTGCCGGGGCGGGTCATCCCGCCCGTCTTCTCGTCCACGTAGAAGCGGTTGTTGGGGTTGGTGTCCTTGCCCTTGCTGGCGTTGGTCGTCCCCGGGTCGTGGAACGTGTAGTAGGTGCGGCCCTTGTCGTCCACGCCACGGCCCGTGATGGTCACGAAGTGATCCGTGAGCCCGTCCGCGTTGTACGACGCGTCCTTGTGGCTGACGCCCACCACCACCGGCTTGCCGGCGTTGAGCTGCTGGTCGATGTAGTTGCGGCCCTCGGCGGCCTTCTTGGAGTTCACCGACAGCTGGCCCGTGCTGTTCTCGCTCGTGCCCACCTGGATGCGCTTGTCCGGGCCCGTGACGTTCGCGCCGACCTTGCCCGCCATCGCCTTCGCGGCGTCGAAGCACGCGGTCTTGCTCGGGGTGAAGCCGTGGCCCCCCTCGAACTGGCTGTAGTACGGCACCTTCACGTGGACCGCGGGGCCCGACTTGGAGGGCGCCACGTTCTGCGTGTCATTGAGGTCCACTTCCGTGGTGGGCTTCTGCGAGTTGGCGCCCGACGTGGAGCCGGAGTTGCTCGTGGACGGCTTCGTGCCACCCGTCGTGTTGCTCGTGGCCGGCTTCGTGCCACCCGTCGTGGTGCTCGGGGTCGTGGTGCCGCCCGCCTTCTCGTTCTTGAGCAGCGCGAGCGCGTCCTTCGACTCGTTCTTGAAGCGGTTGGCCACGCCCTCCTGCATGCTCTTGGAGCTGCTGGAGAAGTGCACCAGGTTGCCGCTCGAGTTCGTGCGGCCGCGCTCGGCGTAGATGTCCTTGATGAGCTGCTCGTCGCTCACCTTGGCGGGATCGCGGCCGGCCAGCGCCTTCTTGAAGATGTCATCCGCCTTGCCCGGCCCGTGCTGCACGGACGTGGACCAGGCCACATCGCGCAGCGCCGCGGAGCGCGTGTTCAGGTCGATGCCCGTCGCCTTCTTGATGTTCGCGGCGCCCGGCTCGTAGTGCGTGGCCTGGATGTAGTCGTGCTGCGCCTTGTCGAAGCCCTTGGGGTCCTTCGCCGCGAGCTGCTTCCACGCGTTGGAGAACGCCTCCGAGCCCGGCTTGCTGCCCGACAGCGCCGAGTGGTACTCGGGGTGGCTCTTCTTCAGCGAGTTCACGAACGACTGCGCGGACCCGTTCGCGGACGCGAACTGGTAGGAGCCGTAGGACACGCCACCGTGGTCGCCCTTGCCCGTGGACACCGTGCCGGGACCGCGCGCCTCGTACTTGCGGCTCAGCCCGCCCAGCTCACCGCCGCCCGCGGGCGCCGTCGTCTGCTTCGTGGTGTCCGTCGCCTTCGTCCCGCCCGTGTTGGACGTCGCCGGCTTGGAGGTGGTGCTGGTGGCCGGCTTCGTGCTCGTGCCGCGCGCGGGCTTCGTGTCGAAGCCGTCCGGGATGCGCAGCGTCTGGCCCGCGCGGATGCGGTCCGGGTCCTTGATGTTGTTGGCCTTCACCAGCGCCTTCACCGTCGTGTCGTTGCGCTTGGCGATCGCGGAGAGGGTGTCGCCCGAACGGACGCGGAGGCTGGAGACGGTCATGGAGGAACCTTCATGTCAGGCCGCGAACACAGGGGTCGCGGACGTGATTGGATATTTGCGGTGATTATCGTCGGGCAGTGCAGGCAGTTTCCCATTCTCAGTCACAATCATGTCAAACCAGTGATTCCAGCAACTTCAGTTTCAGCGGATAAATCCACCGATACTGAAGAAACCGACCAGGAGACCTACCCGGATGCGCAAAATCCAACCCAAATTCAAAAATGTGTCAATGCTGCTCGCCCTGGGCCTTGCAGCTGCGGTCTCGAATGCCTCAGCGCAGGGGTCTGACGGACTCACGGGTCTTTATTCCAAGGACGGCGGCGCACTGGCCATCGTCGAGGGAAGCAACGAGACGCTGATCCACTACTCGGCCGGTTTTCCGCAGGGCGACAGTGTGGGCACGTGTGACTGCGCGCTCGTCGTGCAACGCAAGACGCCCACGCGCTGGACGCTGAACGTGGCCGGAGAGAAGGAGCCCTGGACGCTGCGCGTCGAACCCCAGCGGCTGGTGCTGGAGACGAAGGCGCCCACCTGCTGTGGCGCGGGCTACCCGGGCAAGGACTCCTTCACGCGGGGCACGCCCCAGCCGCTGACCATCTGCAAGGTGAAGGCGTCCAAGGCGGGCTTCTTCGCGTCGGACGCGGCCAACACGCCCCGCAAGACGTTCGTGGTGTCGGGCGACGCGGTGGAGGTCTACCTGGATCCGGTGGAGCCGGACCTCATCCCCGCGCGCTTCCAGGGGCCCCAGAAGGCCACTGCCGGGCTGATCAAGCGCGCGGACCTGGACTGCGCGGCGGATACCGCCCCCTCCAAGGCGCCCCAGACGGCGCAGGCGCCCATCGCGGCCGACAAGCTCCAGCCCTTCGCGGGCACCTGGGTGGAGTTGACGCGCAAGGGCAAGGGCTTCGTCATCCTCAAGCCCTGCTCGGCCCAGAACCGCAGCTTCACCGTCAAGCCCGCGACGGGCGAGGTGGTGGTGCAGTTGGGGCAGGAGGCGACGACGCTGAAGGTGACGTCACTGGAGCCCGGCAAGGGCGCCGGGGCCTGGGTGCTGGGGCTCACGTCCGCGGCGGGCAAGCCGGAGGCGCTCCAGTGGAAGACGGCCGACGCGGCGAAGGGCACCGTGTCGGTGACGAGCCCGGACCTCTTCTCCCAGAGCCATGACTACGTGCGCCAGGAGAAGCAGTCCGCGTTCCCGGTGAAGCAGGAGACCGGCTGCGACGAGTACGAGCAGTAGCGACTCAGGCGGGGGTGCCGTCCGGCTTGGAGGCGTTGCCGGCCGACAGGCGGGGCGCGCCTCCCGGGCCCAGCAGCCCCTGCATGGCGTCGAAGAGGTTGAGGTTGGCGCCGCTGGGGAGGAAGACGACCTTGTCCAGGCCGCCCACGACGGCGGCCTGGGCCTGGGCCGCGACGGCCTTCACGAAGTTCTCCCCTCCCCCCAGCGCCTCCACGCGCTGGCGGAACTGCGAGGCCTCCACCTCGGCGAGTCGGGACTGGCGCTCCACCTCCAGGTCGTTTGAGGCGCTGCTGCCGCTCCAGGGCCATCTGGGTGGTGAGGCGCTCGCGCTCCAGCTCCGCCTCGGAGCGGATGCGGGAGGCCCGCGCGTCGGACTCGGCGCGGGCCAGGGCCTCCTCGCTCTCCACGCGCGCCTTCTCCAGCTGCGCCTCCGCCTCCGCCTCCACCTTGGCGCGGCTGAGCGTTTCGAGCTGGTGGTTGCGGTTCTGCAGCTCGATGAGGGACTGGCGCTCCGCCTCCGACTTGCGGTGGCTGGCGATGTCCGCGAGCTGCTTCTCCTCCTCGCTGCGGATGCGCTTGAGTTCGGCGGCGGCCTGCGCTTCCTGGCGTGAGGCGTCCAACTGGATCTGGATGTTGGTGTCGATGACCTCGCGCAGCTTCAGGGCCGTCTTCTCGTCGACGGGCGCGATGTCCTTGATGTCGATGTCGATGATGCGCAGCTGGTTCTCGGAGAAGAGCCGGTCCTTGCGAGCGCGGCCCGCGTCGTCCATGCCGAAGATGGCGCGGCGGATGAGCACGCTGGCGTTCTTGTGGAAGGTCTCGAATTCGTTCTCCGCGGCCACCTGGCGGATCCGCGACGCGAGGTTCTCACACACGTACCCGATGAAGTCGTTCACCCGGAAGATGGCCTTGTCCTTCTCCGCGTCGCCCTGCACGTCGAACTGCCACTTGTAGGAGAGCTTGATGCGCAGCCGCGCGAGGTCGCGTGTGGCGACCTCGAAGAGGTCCGTGGCGAAGTCCGGCCCCAGCCGCAGCATCAGCAAGAACAGCTCCGGCAGCCAGCTCCGGCATGCCCCGTCCTGGACCAGCCGCCCGCTCCATTCCGGCGCGGGCGGCTGTTCCAGACTGGCGCACCGGGGTGACTACCGCGCGCTCAGCTCCTCCACTGTCCACTCGTCGGCGGAGAGGCCGGCGCTGAAGCCGAAGGCGGCGGACACGAGGTCATGGCCGTAGTCCGCGAAGATGCGGTGGCTGTAGCTCGTGGGGTGGAGCCCATCCCAGAACAGGTACGTGTCGGGGTTGACCGCCTTGCCCTTGCAGGTGCCGGTGACGTTCGTCAGCCCATACGAGGACGGCGACGCGATGATGGCGTTGAACTGGTTGAAGGCGTTCATCCCGATGAAGGTGACGGACGGGAAGTCCTGGCGCAGCTTCGTCAGCGATTGCGCCCACAGGGTGTTGAACTGGCTGGTGGGAGGCGCCAGCACGGTGGTGCCCAGGCCGCCCGGGACTGACAGGGCCGCGGGCGTCTTGTTCAAGGGCGGCAAGTTGACCCAGAGGATGCGCTTCGCGCCCGCCGCGACCAGCTTGCGGATCTGCCCATTGATGTTGGAGACGGCCGTCGTCGCCGCGGCCTTGATGCCGGCCGAGTCGAACGGGTTGGCCTGGGCCTTGTAATTGATGTCATTGCCTCCGCCCCAGAGGACGTACAGCGCCGTGGAGGACGCCGTCGGTTGGGCCGCCAGGTAGTTGTTCACCTGGCTGGTCATCCCGCTGGTGACGGCGCCGCCCCGGGCGTAGTTCGTGCCGCCGTTGTCGGACGCGGTCAGGGGCAGGCCCAGCTGCGTCGCGAGCTGCTTCACCCAGGTGCCGGAGATCTGGCTGGAGGGATTCGTCGTCGGACCGCTGGTGGCGATGCCGTTGTTGCCGTTGTCACTCAGGCTGTCGCCAAAGACGACGATGCTGCTCTGCGCGCCAGCGTGGAACGGGAGGAGGACGGCCAGGAGGGCCGAAAGCAACAGGAAGGGATGCTTCATGGTGGGCTCCGGGTTGAGACAGGGTTTTTTGTTCGCTCCACCTACTGCGCGCCCCACTCCTCCGCGGTCCACTCCTCGGCCATGAGGCCGGGGCTGAAGCCGAAGGCGGCGGAGACCTGGTCGTACGCCTGATTCGCGAAGATGCGGTGGGCGAAGCTCGTCGGGTGGATCTCATCCCAGAACAGGTACCGGTCCGGGTTGACGTTCTTGCTCTTGCACGTGTCCGTGACGTTCGTCAGTCCATACGAGGACGGCGACGCGATGATGGCGTTGAACTTGTTGTAGGCGTTCAGCCCGATGAACTTCACGGTCGGGAACTCGGTGCGCATCCGGGTGATGGACTGGACCCAGAGCGTGTTGAAGTGCGTGCTGGGCGGTCCGAGCAGGGCGTCGCCCAGACCGAACGGGATGGACCGCGCCGCGGGCGTCTTGTTGAGCGGCGGCATGTTCACCCACAGGAAGCGCTTCGCGCCCCGGGCGACGAGCTTGCGGATCTGCCCTTCGATGTTGGAGACGGCCGTCGTCGCAGCGGCCTTGACGCCGGCCGTGTCGAACGGGTTTTCACGCGCCTTGTGGTGGATGTCGTTGCCGCCGCCCCAGAAGACATACAGCGCCGTGGGGGACGCCGTCGGGTTGCTGCTGATGTAGGCGTTCACCTGGTTCGTCATGTCCGCGGTGACCGAGCCGCCCTGCGCGTAGTTCGTGCCCCCTTCGTCGGAGGCCACGAGCGGAAGGTCCAGCTGGTCCGCGAGCTGCTTCACCCAGGGGCCGGAGATCTGGCTGGAGGGATACGTCGTCGGACCGCTGGTGGCGGTGCTGTACTTGCCGTTGTCACTCAGGCTGTCGCCAAACGCGACGATGCTGCTCTGGGCGCTCGCGTGGAACGGAAGGAGGATGGCCAGGGCGGCCGAAAGCAACAGGAAGGGATGCTTCATGTGGGGGGACTCCAAAGGGGGGACACAGACGCTTGGCGCACTGTGTCACCCGCTTCGGAGCTTTTCCACGAGTTTCTACACTTCCTTGTTTTATTCTGGATGTTTCAGCTGGCTCAGCCCGTATCAGCCCCGGGCGGCGCGGGCGTCGCGGCCCTTGGCGCGGGCGGCCTTGGAGAGCAGGTCGGAGCCCTTCTCCTCGCCCTTCATCCACGCCTTCATCGCGGGCACCACCTGCTTGCTCCACGCGCGTCCGCCGCGCACGGCGAGGAAGTCCGTCACCAGCGCATCCACGAGGGCGGAGAGCTGTTCGGTCAGCTCCAGGCGCTCGGTGAGCTGATCATCCTCCTCCTCGGTCATCAGGGCGGGCAGCTTCGCGGCGCGGATGTCCAGGAACTCGGCATCCAGGGTGAGCTCGAACTCGCGCTCGCCGTGGGTGATGCGCAGCCGCGCTTGGGACACGAGCAGCCCCCGGTCCAGCGAGTGCCGCACGTTCTCCGAGTACGGCGCCAGCGTGCCGCGCGCGCTCAGCTCCGTGACGTCGCCCGCCACGCCGCGCAGCACGACCTTGCCCAGGTAGAGGGCGGTGACGGACGCGCCGTCGTGGTCCACCAGCGCATCGCCGGACTCCGAGCGCCACAGCAGCCACGTCAGGAACTCGCGCCCCAGGTAGGCCCGGCCGCGCAGGAGCTGTTCGCGCGCCTTGCCCTGTTCGACCTCGGCCTCGTCCTTGACCTCTTCGGTGGAGCCGCCATCCACGCCCACGTCGCCCCGGGCGAACGCCGCCTCGATCCGTGCCTGCTCACCCTTCGCCATGGCTGTCCTCCACCGAAGCCGTCGCCGGCAGGTCCATTCCGATGAGCTCCGCCGTGGGGCCCAGGGCCTTGTCGTCGATGCCCGCACGCTGCGCCATCGACGCGGGCGTGATGCCAATCACCTTCACCGCCAGGGCGCCCTCCAGCGCGACGGAGATCTCATCCACCGTCTTGCGGGACGCGGCCCAGATCTGCACCTGCTGCGTCTTCAGGTTCCACGCCACGTCCAGCACGGCGGTGCGCGGCACGGCCCGCTGACGGAGCAGCTGCTTCAGCTCCGCCTTCTGCTTGTTCTTCTCCGCTCGCGCGGGAGGACGGCTGTTCTCCCGGGCGAAGGCGGCGGACCACTTGTCCAGCTCCGCCTTCATCATGGAGGCGGGGACCTTCAGGGTGTCGATGCGGAAGGCGAACAGGGCGTACTCGCCATAGAAGAGGTGGGTGGTGGAGAAATCGGAGGCCTCCGCGTTCTCCAGCTCCACGAAACCAGCCGCGCGCTCATCTTCGGAGCGGCGGTCGATGGGCTCGAACGCATGGGACTTGAGTCCCTTGGTCAGCCAACGCTTCACGTCGGACGGCGCATCCTTGGCCGGCTCGGTCCGGAAGCGCGAAAAGGTGACGGCACCACGTAGGACAGGCATGGGGCGCGGGAGGATGGGGGGCCAGTGCCGTGGCGTCAAGGCACTCGGGGTGGCTGGACGCCAAGGCCGTGGGAATAGCCAGCGAACCCGGCCGTTGCGCGCCCGTCGTCCCTGCCCGGTCGCCCCCGGGCCGTCCACCCGTGTACGCCCGCCCGTCCCCGCCGGCCGGAAACCATGACACTCCCAGGCACGCGACATACGGTGGCCGCCGCCATGCGCCGCGCCCCCGTCCTCGTCAGCGTCTCCACCGTCTGTGTCCTGCTGTCCGCCTGCGCCCACGCGCCTCCCGGGTCGGAGGCGGCTCCCGGGCGCACCCTGCCCGACGTCACCCGCTCCCTGCTGGAGACGCTGGAGGCCGACGGCGCGCTCGCGGGCGCGTACGTGGTGGACGCGCGCACCGGCGAGCCCCTCTTCAAGCACCGGGAGAACGTGCGGCTCCTGCCCGCGTCCACGATGAAGGTGGTGTCCACCTCCGCGGCGCTGTCCGCGCTGGGGGCGGACTTCCGCTTCGTGACGCCGGTGTCGCTGGAGGGCTCGCAGGTGGGGGGCCTGTTCCTGGGCGACATCGTGGCGCAGGCCTCGGGCGATCCGTCCCTGGGCTCATGGCGCTTCCCGGAGACGGCCCTGGCGTGTGAGCGCATCGCGGAGGCGCTCCAGGCGCGCGGCATCCACCAGTGGCGCGGCAGCGTGCGCATCGCCGGCACGGACGGCGTGGACGGCCTCATGGGGCCGGGCTGGGCCTGGGATGACGCCGCCTACGCCTACAGCGCGGCGCCCACCCCGTTCGTCTTCCGCGAGAACGTGGTGGACCTGGCCCTGGCCCGCGCGCCCGGCTCCACCTGCGCGGACGCGCCCGCCGTCCAGTGGACCCCCACCTTCGCCACGCTGTCCGCCGTGGTGCGCGTGGACGTCAACGCGGACCGCACCAACCTCTCCTGCATGCGAGCGGGCCCGGGCGTGAGCTGCACGTGGCGCTCTCCCCCCGGAGGCCCCTGCCCCCAGGCCGCCGCCGTGAAGCTGGCCGTGGAGGCGCCGCAGGACCTGTTCGCCGCGTGCGTGGACGACGCGCTGGCGCGCCACGGGGTGACGCGGCTGCCGCTCACGCTGGAGGCGCCCACGCCGCCCCTGCCCCCGGTGCCGGTGCCGCTGGTGGAGCTGATGAGCCCGCCCCTGTCGGAGCTGGTGCGCGTGACGAACAAGGAGAGCCTCAACCTGTACGCGGAGCGGCTGGGCATGCGCTTCGCGCGCGAGCGCACCGGCCAGGAGGGCTACGCCGCGCTGAGGACGGCGCTGGTCGCGGAGCTGCAGCGGCGCGGGGTGCCGCCCAAGGACCTGCGCCCGGTGGATGGCAGCGGCCTGTCCCGCTACAACCTGGCCACGCCCCGGGGCATGGCGCGCGTGATTCTCACCAGCCTCCAGGAGCCCTATGGACAGGCGCTGGTGGACAGCCTGCCGGTGCTGGGCGTGGACGGGACGCTGGCGGGACGGCGCACGACGCAGGCCACCGCGGGCCGCGTCCGCGCGAAGACGGGGACGCTGACCGGCCAGAAGTGTTTCGTGGGCGTGGCCGAGCGCCCCAACGATCCGGAGCACCCACGCGTCGTGTTCGCGTTGATGCTCGGCAACATGGACGAGGGCACGAAGCCCAACGCCAACGAAGCCTTCGATCTCTTCTCCACCGCCCTGGTGGAGCTGCCCCTGCGCTGATGAAGCCAGGGCACGTCACAGTGCACATCGATGCGAGGTGAACCGTGAAGCTCAGAACCGCAGTGACCACCGCCGCGCTGCTCCTCCCGCTCGTGGCCACGGCCGCGGGCAAGGCGCCCGCGAAGCCCGCCGCCGCGGAGAAGCAGCCCGTGGAGAGCACCTACCACGGCACCCCGGTGGCGGATCCCTACCAGTGGATGGAGTCCGCCACCGACCCGAAGGTGAAGTCGTGGACGGACGCGCAGAACAGCTACACCCGCGCGGTGCTGGACAAGCTGCCCGGCCGCGAGGGCCTGCGCCAGCGCATCACCGAGCTCTTGTCGTGGAAGTCGCCCGCGTACGCGGCGCTGGACGAGAAGGGCGGCGTCATCCTGGCGGTGAAGTTCCAGCCGCCCAAGCAGCAGCCGACGCTCGTCGTCGTGGGCTCGCTGGACGACACGTCGAAGGAGCGCACGCTGGTGGACCCCACGCAGGTGGACCCGTCCGGCAAGACGACCCTGGACTGGTTCCAGCTCACGCACGACGGCAAGAAGGTGGCCGTCTCCATGTCGAAGGGCGGCACGGAGAGCGGTGACGTGACGGTGTACGACGTGGCGGGCGCGAAGGCGCTGCCCAACGAGGTCGTCCCGCGCGTCAACGGCGGCACCGCGGGCGGCAGCCTCGCGTGGAACGCGCAGGGCACGGGCTACTTCTACACGCGCTATCCGCGCGGCGAGGAGCGTCCGGCCATCGACCGTGAGGTGTATCAGCAGGTGTACTTCCACACGCTGGGCACGCCCACGGAGAAGGACACGTACGCGCTGGGCAAGGACTTCCCGCGCATCGCGATGACGGACCTGGAGGCCAGCGACGACGGCCAGTACACGTTCGCGCGCGTCGCCAACGGGGACGGCGGCGAGTTCGAGCTGTACCTGCACGGCCCCTCCGGCAAGTGGACGCAGGTGGCGAAGTTCACGGACAAGGTGGTGTCGGCGCGCTTCGGCAGCGACGGCGCCGCGTACCTGCTCAGCCGCAAGGACGCGTCGCGCGGCAAGGTGCTGCGCCTGCCGCTGGCGACGCCGACCCTGGACAAGGCGACGGTGCTGGTGCCCGAGGGCGAGGCCACGGTGCAGTCCATCCTGGCCACGCAGAGCCGGCTGTACCTGGTGGAGCAGCTGGGCGGACCGTCGCAGCTGCGCATCGTGGACCTGAAGGGCAAGGCGCTGGGCATGGTGCCCACGCTGCCGGTGTCCTCGGTGGGCGGGGCGGTGCGGCAGGGCGCGGATGATCTGCTGTTCATCAACGGCAGCTTCACGCAGCCGGCCGCGTGGTTCCGCTACTCGGCGAAGGACGGCAAGGTGACGAAGACGGCGCTGGCGCGCACGGCGGCCATCGACATGAGCGACGTGGAGGTGGTGCGCACGGAGGCCACGTCGAAGGACGGCACGAAGGTGCCGCTCACCATCCTGAAGAAGAAGGGCACGAAGCTGAACGGCAAGAACCCGGCGTGGCTCACGGGCTACGGCGGCTTCAACGTCTCCATCACGCCCGGCTACAGCGCGATGACGGGCCTGTGGCTGGAGCAGGGCGGCGTGTTCGCGGTGGCCAACCTGCGCGGCGGCTCGGAGTTCGGTGAGTCCTGGCACCAGGACGGCTCGCTCACGAAGAAGCAGAACGTGTTCGACGACTTCTACGCGTGCGCGAAGCTGCTGGTGGACCAGAAGTACACGCAGCCGAAGAAGCTGGCCATCCAGGGTGGCAGCAACGGCGGCCTGCTGATGGGCGCGGCCGTGACGCAGCACCCGGAGCAGTACGGCGCGGTGGTGGCGCGCGTGGGCATCTACGACATGCTGCGCACGGAGCTGACGCCCAACGGCCAGTTCAACGTCACCGAGTACGGCACCGTGAAGGACCCCGAGCAGTTCAAGGCGCTGTATGCCTATTCGCCGGTGCACCAGGTGAAGGACGGGACGAAGTATCCGTCCATCCTCTTCACCTCCGGGGCGAACGACCCGCGCGTGGATCCGTTCCACTCGCGCAAGATGGTGGCCCGGATGCAGGCGGCCAGCAGCTCCCCCAAGCCCATCCTCCTGCGCGCCGACGCGGAGACGGGGCACGGCGCCGGCACGCCGCTGGCCGCGCGCATCGAGGAGGAGGTGGACGTCTACTCCTTCGTCTTCAACGAGCTGGGCATGACGTACAAGCCCAACGCGACGAAGAAGCCCACCGCGCCCGCGCCGCAGTAGCCGTGCTTCAAGGCCCGTCCTTCACAGCTTGAGGGACGGGCCTCCCTTCCCCTGTATTTCGTGGCACCCTGGCGCCCCATGAGCCAGCTCATCCCCTTCTTCATCCTTTCGCCCATCCTCGCGGGCGGCCTCGCCTGGTGGACGCTCACGCGCCTTGGCAAGAGGCGGAACCAGCGCGCGAAGGGCTCCCTGGACGCAGTGGTGGCGCGGCTGCGAGGGCAGAAGGCGCCCGGCGCGGTGGACCTCTTCGTGCAGGACGTGTCCTGGTCCGGAGAGACGGAGCTGTCGCCGCAGAACTGTTGGGTCCGCGTGGTGATGGGCGGCCAGGACGCCAGCGCCATTCCCGCGCGCTTCGAGGTGGAGAGCGCGCCGGGAGCGCCCCGCCCTCCCGCGCAGGTGCTGGCCGCGCTGCAGGCGCTGGAGGCACAGGCGCTGGAAGCCCTGAAGGCCGGCGGCTGGGCCTGGCAGCGCCCGCGCATCGGCTTCGAGCCGGCGGCATCGACGCCTTCGGCGTGAATGGCTGTTCGGCAAGGTCGCCGTTGAAAAGCGCTGCGACATGCCGCCCCCTGGGAAGTGAACGCAGGGCGACACGTCCTACCGGGAGCAGGTAACGGAGCGCTGGAGGGGCCCCGCGCCGGGTGCCAGCATGCGCCGCATGCCCCCGCCCTCCCTGGATGCCCTGGATACGCCCGCCGCCCTCGTCGACCTGGACCGTGTCGAACGGAACCTCCAGCGCGTCGCGACCTATGCGCGGGAGCACGGCCTGCGCTGGCGGCCCCACACGAAGACCCACAAGACGGCGGAGCTGGGCGCGCTCCAGGTCGCGGCGGGAGCCTCGGGCGTCACCGTGGCGACAGCCCTGGAGGCCGAGGTCATGGCCCGGGTGTCCGACGACGTGCTGTTCGCGTACCCGCCCGTGGGAGCACGCCGACTCGCGCGCTTGATGGCCCTGCCCTCTCGCGTGCGGCTCACCGTGGCGCTGGACTCACGCGAAGCGCTGGAGGGCCTGGCACTCGCGGCCCGGGACGCCGGGCGCACCGTGGACGTGCTCGTGGAATTGGACCTGGGCATGCGTCGGGTCGGACTGCGCACGCCCGAGGACGCCGTGGCCCTGGCGCGTGTGGCGGCTTCCACACCGGGCGTGGCGTTTCGCGGCGTGACGTTCTACGCGGGCCACCTCCGGATGCCGCAGGCGGAGCTACCGGCCGCGATGCGGGCCCAATCCCAGACACTGGCGTCGTTCGTGGACGCCCTGCGCGCCTCGGGGCTTCCTCCCGAGGTCGTGAGCGGCGGCTCCACCCCGACCCTCTGGCAATCCCATGCCGTGCGCGGACTCACGGAGATCCGCCCCGGCCTCAATGTCTTGAACGACCGCAACAGCGTCACGATTGGTGCGTGTGATTGGACGGAAGTGGCCTACTCCGTCCTCGCCACCGTGGTGAGCACCGCCGTCCCAGGACAGGTGGTCATCGACGCGGGGGCCAAGGCGCTCGCGAAGGAGGAAGGGCTGGCGCCGGGGTATGGCGTGCTGCTCGAGCGACCGGAGGTCGTGGTGAAGAACCTGTCGGAGGAGCACGGGCTGCTGGACGTATCCGCCACGACGTGGCGCCCCCGAATCGGGGAGCGAGTGCGCGTGGTGCCCAACCATGTCTGTGTTTCCGTCCCCCTGCATGCCCGACTGCACGTCGTGCGGGGCGACACGGGCGTGGCGACGTGGGAGGTCGCCGCGCGCGGCTGGTGAAGCGTCAGAGGAGCCGCTGCAGCTCCTGGGTGAGCACCTCTTCCAGGTGCCGGATGCTGCGGTAGACGAGGCAGCGGTAGCTGGACACGTCAAAGCGCAGTTCCTTCACGTCCCGCACCAGCAGCAGCGTGGGCTTTCCCCTGCCCCAGGCGTACCCGACCTCCAGGTACACATTGGGGTTCGCCAGTGACAGGTCCGCGATGACGACCTTCGCGGTGTCGATGCGGTCCCGGATGCGCTGGATGATGGGGCCGTCGAACGTGGCCTGGTCCACGCGCTCACACAGCAGGCCCGCGGCCTTCACCGGCCCCAGGATGCCGTAGTGGTAGGTGTCCTCCAGCTCCGGCGCGAACGGCATCGCGACGAAGGCATGCGGCTTCTCGTTGGAGTTCGCGCCCGCGGACGCCATGGGCGCCGCCGCGACGAACCGGGCGTTGCGCCGGACGCGGAACCCCATCCCGCCCAGCAGCGGCTCCACGCCCAGGGTGGCCCCCAGGCCCAGCGCCAGGGCCTTGCGCAGCCGCTCCATGCGCTTGGGATTGAGCTCCACCACGGTGATGCGCTCCAGGTCGCGCGGGCCGATGCCGCGCTGGAACGCATCCACGAAGCCGCCCACCAGGGCCAGCACCGCCTCGTCCTCATCGAGCCCGTAGTTGGGGCCGTGCACCGTGCACGCGAGGTGACGGAGGCCGGGTCGGGGCTCCAGGAGCTGGAGCGCCCGGACCGCGAACTGGCGGATCTCGTGGTAGCCGAACTGGCGCAGGCGCACCGTGCCCAGGAACAGCACCCAGGGAGCCCCCAGGCTTCCCTTCGTCTCGATGATGCGATGGTCGCCCGGCAGCAGCGAGAGGCCCTCCGCCGCGTGGCCCGCCAGCTCCAGCCGGCGCATCACCGCGCCGTCCGCGCCGTGGAAGCCCTGGGCGTACTTGAGCAGCACGCCGTCCGCGGCCACGTCCCCCACGTCCCCCACGTCCACGACAACGTCCAGCGTGTCACCCATGGCCGCGAAGTGTAGCCCCGTCGTCAGCCTCCCGCGACCGGCATGAACCGGTTGAACCAGCCCAGCACCTCTTCCCAGACGCGGCCCCAGCCCGCTTCGGTGAACATGTGCTCTTCGCCGGGATGCTCGAAGTAGCGGAGGCGTTCGGGAGCGCTCGCGTAACGCGGCAGGAGCGCGTGATGGAGCTCGCGCGCCTCGTGCGCCGGGACGAGGGAGTCCGCCCCCGCCGTCTGCATCAGCAGGGGCGTCGGGAAGAAGCGCTCCAGCCGTTCGTGGACCTGGGGCCCTCGGGGCGGCGGAGCGATGATCGCCACTGCCGCGTCGAGCGCCAACTTCGACCCCATGGCCTCGTAGAGGATCGCACCGCCCATCGAGATGCCGCAGACGCCCACCGCTCCCGGCCGCGACCCGCCCCGCTCCGCCAGCGCACCGAGCACACGGGGAAGCTCCTCCGCGGTGCGTGAG
This sequence comes from Corallococcus sicarius, assembly GCF_003611735.1. Taxonomy (GTDB): domain Bacteria; phylum Myxococcota; class Myxococcia; order Myxococcales; family Myxococcaceae; genus Corallococcus; species Corallococcus sicarius. The sequence goes on from NZ_RAWG01000081.1 coordinate 28,704, forward strand.
ACGACTTCGCGGAAGGACTCATCCCAATGGTCGGGGCTGAAGCGGCGCTCGAAGTCGGGATACCGCCGCTCGCCATGCCCCACGGCGTCGAGGATCACCGCGAGGTAGCCATGCCGGGCCAGCAGCCGCGCCTCGGGAAGCTGGACCTCCTTCGACCCTCCCAGTCCAGGGATGAGCACGACAGTGCCCCTGGGTCCCGGGGCCAGGGTCGGCCCGTCGCCCACCACCAGCGCCGGAGCCCCACCCAGCAACATCCTCTGCTCCTGCGGCATCGCGCCTCCAATCCCTTGCATCTTCCACCAACCTGTCCGCCAAACGCTTACACCGTAAGGGTTTACCCTGAGTCCGCCTGCCTGGTCGGAAGGCATTCCTGCGGATCTCCCGATGGCTGTGAAGCATTTCACAGTCACAGGCCCGCCCCCTCGGTAGCGTCCGTGCCCCATGTCCCTGTTCGCGCGCCTGCAGGCCTTGCTGTCCGCCCACCCGTCCGCCCCGGAAGCTTCCGCCGGACCGGCGTCCGCGACACCTTCCGCCCCGGCGAACGTGACGGAGCCGGAGGTGGCCCCGGCCCCTCCCGTCTGCACGCGCTACCTCCAGGCGGGCCAGGTGGTGGTGCGCGAAGGCGACCCCGGCAACTCCATGTTCGTCGTGCTGGAGGGACGCGTCGCCGTGCTGCGTGGCAACGACGGCGCCGCGAACATGGAGGTGGGCCGCCTGGGCTCCGGGGAGTTCTTCGGAGAGCTGGCGCTGCTCACCGGCACGAAGCGCACGGCCACGGTGGTGACGGTGGAGGACGTGGTGCTGCTGGAGCTCACCCAGGCCGGCGTCCGGGAGCTGGGCAAGGACTACGGCGTGAAGGGGGACCAGATGCAGCTGGCCGCGAAGGAGCGCCTGCTCGCGGACACGCTGCGCAGCAACCCGCTCATCGCCGCGCTGCCCCCGGAAGTGCAGCACGAGTTGGGCGACGCCTTCGTCCCCTGCACCGTCCCCGCGGGCGAAACGCTCCTCACCCGGGGCCAGCCCGGCGACGCGCTCTACGTCCTGCTGCGCGGCCAGTGCGAGGTCTTCCACACGCACAGCGACGGACGCCAGACGTCCTTCCCCCTGCTGGAGGAAGGCGCCCTGTTCGGGGAGATCTCCCTGCTGAGAAGCCGCCTCGCCACCGCCACCGTGCGCACCGTGACGCCGTGCACGCTGCTCAAGCTGGAGCGCGAGGTGTTCAGGAAGGCGTTCCTGGGCCAGCCCGACCTGCGGGGCGCCCTGGTGCGCCTGGGCCTGGAGCGGCTCAAGCACACGCTGGAAGTCATGGGCGAGCCGAAGTAGCCCCCGGCCGCCCGCGCCTACCCGTGGAGCGTCTCGCCTGCCTCGAGCATGGCGACGAACTTCTCCAGCCGCCGCGCGCGCGTCTCCGGCTTCTTCGCTTCGTGGAGCCGGTACAGGATGGCGTACCGGTTGGCGCTCTTGAGCGTGGCGAAGAACGCCTTCGCCTTCGGGTTCGCGTCCAACGCGCGCAGCAGGTCCTCCGGGACGACGATGTCCTTCGCCCCCGCGTACGCCGCCTCCCAGCGTCCGTCCGCCCGGGCCGCCTCCACCTGGAGCAGGCCCGTGGGCTTCATCCGCCCCGCGGCGATGAGGGCATCCACCTTGCCGCAGTTGATCTTCGACCACTTGCTCCGGGCGCCCCGGGGCGTGAAGCGCTGGAGCCAATACGCGTCGTCGAACGCGTCCTTCTGCCCGTCAATCCAGCCGTAGCAGAGCGCCACGTCCAGCGCCTGGGCATACGTCACCGACGGGATGCCCGAATCCAGCTTGGCCAGCTTCAACCAGACGCCCGGCGCGTCCACGTGGTGCGTGTCCAGCCACTTCTCCCACGCCTGCTCCGACGCGAACGGCACGACGGGGAGCTCCTGCTTCGCCTTCATCCAGTCCCACCTCTCGGAGGAGTTCAGGACACTCCCGCCGACAAAAGTCCCACCGGCAGTCTACCGACGGAAGGCGGCCGGGGCGGAAGCGGTTATGACGCACGCCATGGCCGACCCCAACTCCCGTCCATCGAATGCCGTGCCTCCCTCGCTCAAGCGCGTGGCCTTCCACGCCGTGGCGGCCGGGCTCACCCCGCTCATCCCCGTGCCCTTCCTGGACGACTACGCCCTCCGGCAGGTGCGCGAGCAGGCCGTGCGCGACCAGCTCAAGGAGAAGGGCCTCAAGGCCCCGGACACGGCCGTGGCGGTGCTGGCCGGCTCCCATGAGGCGCGCAGCCTGGGCGGACGGCTCGTGTCCTACCTGAAGGCCGTGGCCCTCTTCCCGGTGCGCAAGGTGTTCCGCAAGGTCTTCTTCGTCCTCTGGGTGAAGGACTGCGTGGACCTGACGTCCGCGACGCTGCACCACGGCTACCTGCTGCACCACGCCCTGGAGCGCGGCGACCTGGACGACGCGTCCCTCCAGGGTGACGCGCCCCGGAAGGTGCAGGACGCCATCATCGCCGCCTGCAAGGAGGTGGACCCCCGCCCCATCAACCAGGCCCTGCGCCGCATCTTCCGCAGCAGCCGGCTGTTGATGGCCGAGGCCACCCGCGCCCTGTTCGATCCGAAGCGCGGCCCCCGCGTGCCGGACCGCGAGGGCGACAGCGCGGAGGTGCAGTCCCTCACCGACCGGCTCCTCAAGGAGCTGTGGGAGGAGCGCGGCTACTTCACCGCGCTGGAGGGGCACTACGTCCGGCACCTCCAGGGCGACCCCCAGAAGACAGGCGAGAAGACAGGCGGGAAGACGGGCACCTGAGTCACGGGGCCGGAGCGGTGGCGGTGGTTTCGGGGGCGCGGATGCGCTGGGAGAAGTCGTCCTGCCCCTGCGCGGCCAGCGCGCGCGCGTTGATGTGATAGCGCGCGCGGACCTGCTCCAGCGGGGCGTCCGTGTCGATGATGCCCAGCTCGTACGCGAGCGCGTCCGCGAACGCGGGCATCAGCGTGCGGTGATCGTAGGGCACGTCCTGGGTGGCCACCTTCTCGAAGTGGCGCACCAGGTTGGTGGTGCAGTTGCTGGTGAGCGTGTTGTAGAACTCCGGCGCCGCGTGCAGACCGTTCATCCGCTGCACCATGTCCAGGAAGAACGCGGTGACGCGCTCCTTGGATGCCTTCACGGGGTACAGGTACACGGCGTCGTGGCGGAAGTTGGAGCGCAGTTGCACGAGGTCGCGCTCGTCGCCCACGACGTACGCCAGCTCGAAGCGGCGGAACAGGCCGCCCACCGCGGAGAACGTCTCGCCCTTCTCCCGCCGCACCTCCACGGAGAACACCACGTGGCGGCCGTCCTGGAAGCTGAAGGACACCATCGTGTGCGCCGCGCCGTAGACCCCGGAGAAGGGCTCCACGATGAACGACGCGCCCGTGAGCGCCTCCGTGTCGTAGGTGGCCGTGTACCAGGCCTCATCCCAGTCCGTGGTGCTCCGGTAGCGGAAGTCGCGCACCTCGTGGAGCGTCACCTGGGAGCCGGCGACCTCCGCCCACGGCGCCCGCGCCAGGTCCGGCGCCCAGTCCCGCCCATTGGAGGGCTGCACCGTGCGCACCCAGCCATACACGGCCGCGCATCCCACCAGCACCACCGCCACGCTCCAGCGCCGGGAACGCCACCGCCACGCGGCCACCGCCGCCCCCAGGAGCCCCACGGCGAAGAGGGCCCGTCCCGGGTGGGCC
>NZ_RAWG01000082.1 GCF_003611735.1 Corallococcus sicarius
GGTGGGCTGTGGGAGGCCAGCCGCCTGGACGGGGGCGGCACCAAGCGCGAGGGCGAGGAAGAAGGGACTGGAGCGCGTCATCGTTCCGAGAGGTGAAGGTCCGGGTATGACGCCGGGCCCCCGCCCGTTGATCAAAAACATTTCGGGCCGACCCCAGGAAGCCGGAGGCGTGCTCCGCTCCGGCGCGGGCTTCGTCTGGACTCAAGTCGCGGCGCGGACCTGGCCTCATTCGAGGCGAAGGTGGACAGGCCGTGAAGGGAAGGTAGCGGCCTCAAGCCCTCTCTCAATCTCCGGGTGACACTGCCGGAAGCCGTCGGTGTTCCACCTGCCGTCCGGCACCACCGGCCCTCATCACCCTGGAGATGGAACATGGCTGTCCTGAACCGCGGACTGCGGCTGGGCATGGCGCTGCTCACGAGCGTCATGGCCCCCGCGTGTGGCCCCGAGTCCCCTGGCGACACCACCCTGGAGATCAGCGAACTGGAGGCGGGCGCGCTGGGACTGGAGGCGGGTCCCCGTCTGCCTCCGCTCAATCGCGAGGCCCTGCGCCAGGCCATCGCGGGCATCCCGGATGCGAAGGTGACGGGCGCCCAGGTGCGGATCAGCGGCGCGGACGGGCGGTGGCTGGGCACCTCCGGAGTCGCCGACATCCAGACCGGAGCCCCGGTGCGCACGGACGCACGCTTCCGCATCGGCAGCATCACCAAGACCTTCACGGCAACGGTCGTGCTCCAGCTCGCCGCCGAGCGCCGGGTGGACCTGGACCGGCCCGTCCAGGACTACCTGCCGCGCCTCCTCCCCGCAGGTGTCTACGCGCCCATCACCGTGCGGCAGCTGCTCAATCACACACACGGCCTGCCCGGCATCCCGGTGCCGCAGAAGGACCCCGAGTGGTTCTTCGAGAACCGGTTCCGGCGCTACAGCCCCCGGGAGCTGCTCTCGCTGGCGCTTCCGTCCGGCCCGCAGTTCAAGCCCGGCGACGCGCAGGACTACGGAAACGTCGGCTACATCGTCGCCGGGCTGCTCATCGAACAGGTGACGGGCCGTCCCTACGGGGACGCGGTGCGGGAGCGCATCCTCCGCCCGCTGCACCTGCGCGACACCTTCGTGCCCGGCCACGAGGTAACGATTCCGGGACCGCATACCCGGGGCTATGAGTCCGTCGAACCGGAGCGCACGGGCTGCCCGTCCACCGCCACCACCTACGGCGCGCTGTGCCTGGTGGACGTCACCGACGCCAGCCAGTCCGTCCCCTGGGCCGCGGGAGAGATGATCTCCACCACTGCCGACCTGGATCGCTTCCTCGTCGCGCTCTTCCAGGGCCGACTGGTGCCGCGCGCGCAGCTGGAGGAGATGTTCACCGTCCCGGACCTGCCCTCCGTGGATGGCGGCCGCGCCACCTACAGCGCGGGGCTCAACCGCATCCAGTTCAACGGGTTCACGGTGTGGGGCAAGAGCGGCGACCGGCACGGCTACAACAACGGGATCGGCGCCACGCGGGACCTGCGCCGACGCATCGTCTATTCCGTCAACACGCTCGCCATGGGGAAGGAGCCGCCCTCCATCACCTCGCGCATCGTCGCGGCGGCCCTGGACGTGCCCCCCTCGCCATAGCGGCCCGCTCGGAGGTTAACCGCATTTAATCGCGCTTAACCCCAGGCCCCCCGGACACGTTGGTAGACCCAGGTCTCCAACGTGATTGGCGCATGCAGAGGGGGAGTGTTTCATGAGAATCCAGTTCCGCGGTCCCGTGCAGTCCCGTCCGGTTCAAGAGAACAAGCCCGCCGTTTCCCAGGCGGCTCCCCCGCCCCAGGCGGGACCGAACCTCGCCCAACGGCGGCTGACCCAGGACGGCTTCACGCCCGACACTCGGTCGCGCCAGGCCCAGAGCCTGTTCGGTGGTACCCCCACCCCCTACCAGCCCCTTCCGACGGGGACCCCGGCCGGCGGCACCAGCGCCCCGGGCGGGGGTGGTCCCGTCCTCACCCCGAACCCGACCGTGCCGGTGGTGACCACGGCCCCTCCCGGCCAGGCCGCTACCACGGTCTCACCGCAGGTCCAGGCGGCCCTCGATGACATCAACGCGTACCAGCCGGCCTCCCAGCCCATCGGCCTGGCCAGCGCGCTCAAGGAGCACGGCAGCAACAGCCCCGAGGACGTCGCCTTCCGCCGCGAGCTGATGACCGCGCTGGGGCCGGACCGCGTCGCGGAGCTGATGGGCCACGTGAGCGCCATGCCGAGCGACGGCCCGGACATCGCCCGGACCGTCCTGACGGCCGCCACCGAGGCCTTCCCGGTCGCGGACCAGGGCAAGCTCGTGAAGGCCCTGGGGCCGGAGATGCTCGGCGCGGCCCTGGCCACCGGCGTTGAAGCCGCTGGCAGCCCGGACACCGTGGGCCGGGACGCGGCCCTGGCCCAGATGCAGGGCCTCGCGAAGATGGTGGGCGACCTCTCCGCGCTGCCCGCCGGCGCTCCCGGTCAGGCCGAGGTCGCGGGGGCGCTGGATCGCCTGAAGAACAACGAACAGTTCTGCAAGGGCCCCGGCGTCACCACCGCGGCGTGGCTCGTGGCGAACTCCGGCAACGACGCGCTCAAGAGCAGCTTCGCCAACGGCTACCTCGAAGCGTACAAGGCCGACGCAACGTCGCTCTCCCCCGAAGAGGCCCGCGCCGTGGCGTGGACCCTGGGGTCGATGACCCCGAGCGCGACGAACGGGTTGGACACCCTGCTCGCCCTCCCGCAGGCGGAGCGCTCCGGCTTCCTGACCGCGCTCGGCACCGCGCCGGAGGGGGCCGGGGCCGCGCCGGAGTTGAAGAACACCGGCGTCTTCTTCCAACAGGACGTGCAGGCGGGGGTGAACGGGTTCCTGGAGGACGTGGCAAACCTCGACCCCAGCCGCTTCCCCACCGGGCAGCAGCAGGCCGCCAGGGAGCTGCGCATCGAAACGTTCCAGAAGGTCTCCCTGGCCGTGGACAGCCCGTTCTTTGGCGACAGCGCGGAGACCCATCTCGCACTGGCCCACATGTTCGAGAAGGATACCGCGGGCATCATCAACGCGTCCGCCGACAGCAAGGAACCCCTCATGGACATCGAGGGCAAGGCGCTGGCGAAGTTCTTCGACCATGTGGCCTTCCGCGGCGAGGCCGGCCGGGACATCGTGATGGAGGCCGTGAAGCAGTACCTGGGGACCGGGGACAGGGTCGGCATCGTGGACACCCTCGTCGAGGGCAAGGGCGATGTGGAGTTCATGAAGGCCCGTGGCAACCTCCTGGCACGCGACCTGGGGTTCGTGCTCGGCGCGCTTGGCGTGGGGTCGCAGAGCGCGATGGCGAGCCTCGACAGCGAGGAGGCGCGCAAGAAGGCCATCGTGACCGTGCTGGGCAGCCTCGTGGAGACCGCCATCGAGGCCAACCCCGCCGTGTCTGGCATGTATTCGAAGATCAAGGACGGCAGCGCGGGCGAGGTCAGTGTGGACAAGGTGTTCAACTGGCTGGGTGAACACTTCGGAGTCACCACGGAAGGCGCCACGGATGCGAGCAAGGAAGGCATCCAGACACTCGCCAACGTCCTGATCCACGCGTCGTGGAGGCCCTTCTTCGGGAACGACGCCCTGCAGGGTGCATCCCCCGCGGACCTCACGCCCCTGTACGAACTCGTCAATGGGGGCGTCGCGCTCGCCGATGGATATGTCGACCCGAACCTCAACACCGGCGGCGCGCCGCGCAATTGACAGTCGGGGATGAGCGCTCCTCCCCGTCGCGGGAGGGGCGGCCCCGAGCCCCGGCTCAGTGGCCCTTGGGCATGTTCAAGGCCATCGCCACCAGCGAGAGGGTCAGGTCCTCGGGCTGGTAGGGCTTGAACAGGTTCAGCGAGTGCCCGGTCGCATCCATGTGATCCAGCCCCTGCAGGGTGACGGACTTGGAGCCGGGGATGAACGCGTCCTGCGGGAGCACCAGGCCGTCTGACTTCACGCCGTAGCGCTGATACATGTACTCCTCGGTCGCGAACAGCGGCGAGGTGGGGTTGGCGGTGGTGGAGGCCATGCACACGGTGGGGATGCCCGTGGGCATCGGGTGCTCGGCCAGGAACTTCTTGCGCGAGTCGTAGGTCAGGGCCTCACCGCCCTGCAGGCTGCCGCCCAGCGCCTCGATGGCGCTGCCCACGCCGTAGCGCACCAGCGGGTTGTCCAGCAGGTCCTGCGCCATGGGCGAGCCGCCGTACGGCGACTGGAGTGTCACCAGGGCGCGCACGTGGTCCTTCAGCTCCGGGTACATCGCCAGGGCCGCCGCGGAGTCCAGGCCGCCCTTGCTGTGGCCGATGAGCACCACCTGCTTGCCGTTCTTGGAGGCCTCGAGCACCGCCTGACGGACGATGGCCGCGTTGTGCTCCACGCCCATGTCCGAGTCCACGGGCACCCGGCCCACCTGGAGCCCCTGGGCCTCCAGCGCGTCCAGGTTCTTGTCCATGTACAGCTGCTTGGGCGCCGCCTCCGTGAAGAGCCCGCCCACCGCCAGGAACACGCAGTCCTTGGCCTCGGCAGGCAGCACGTTCTTGCCCGTGCGCACCGCCCCGTTGAGCTTCTGGAACTCCGCCGTGGCGTCCCGGGCCGGCGGATACGCCTTCTGCATCCAGCCGATCTTGTCCGCCTCTCCCTTGCCCAACCAGGGGATGGGCAGGCGCAGGCTGTTCACCTGCGAGGGCGTCTGGCCCCGCTGGGTGCCCGCCGGAGCGGCCGGGGTGAAGCTGTCGCGCGCCCTCAGGGCGTTGGAGCCCTTCGACTGCTGGGGCCTGCTGGAGGCTTCCGGAGCGACCCGCGTCGGGGTGGGCGACGTGAGGCTGGAAGGGCGCTGAACCTGAACCATGAAGGGACCTCGGGGGGGGACCGAGTGAGGCAGAGGGGGACTTGCCTACATTGTCGGACGGGGGGCGTTCTTTGTTGCGTGCCCCGGGCCAAGGGCGCGAAGACCGGGAGAAGAGCCCTCGCGATGACCCACCCCGACCCCGCCGTGATGCCCCTGCTGGCCCGTATCTACGACGCCCGCAACAGCCACTTCGATGCGGAGGGCCGCTACTGCCACCGGATCCCCTCCACCTTCACCGAGGCGGAGCATCAGCAGCTGAGCGCCGCCGGGTTGCAGCCCAATGTCTTCGCCCAATGGGGGCATGACGAGACCATTGACCGGCTGCGTCAGGCCGCCGCGGCGGTCGATCTGCGCCGGGCGGCGGATGCGTTCGTGGCCTCGATGGTGTCAGCCGATCCCGCCTGGTTGACCGTGCTGCCCGCCGCCGCGCTCGGGCGCGCCATGCCGGCCCACGCCGAAGAGCCCATGGGCGGCGGCAGCTGCCGGGTCTGCTTCTTCAAGGCGGACGCCATCGACACCACGCAGGTCGCGTACTTCCGCCAGCTGAGCGGCTCCGGCTGGGGGGACACCCACCCCGCCGTGGGTGCACTCGCCCTGGCCGCCGCTTCCGCCAGCCCGACCGCGACCTGGCCCCGACCCACGCCGCGGGATGTCTGGGTGTTCCACCGCGTGCTCGACCTGCTGCGCGCCCTTCCCCCCAAGGCGCGCTACAGCCAGGCGCGAACCGCGCTCCAGAAGGCCGGGCTGCTGCGCGCCGACCACCCCTCGCGCCCCGAGACGGTGCTGGAAGCGCTCGCGTTCATCGGCATCCTGGAGACGCCGGAGCACCCGGGCATGCGGACCCGGTTCACTCCGGCGATTGAACGCGACCGCCGTCCGACGACGCGGGTCGAAGTGCCGGCACCGCTGGCGTGGTGGACGGCGGGACATGGCCTTCACGAAGCGCACGTGGACGCGCTCTTCGGCCATCTGGCGCGACCCGAGGAGGAGCCCGTGCCGCCGCCGACAAAGCCCGTGGGGCGCCGCAAGACCGCCAGCCCGGCCAGCCCCCGGCCCCAGTCCATCGCCGGCCCGCCGACTCCGGGCAGCGTGTATGCCATCCGCTACCGCGAAGACCTCTGGGGCGCCGCCTACTGCCACGAGGTGCGGACCGATGAACGGGGCATCGTGCGGGGCCGGGTGGAGTACCTCGACCTGCTGTCCCCCACCCCGCCCACGGCCGACCAGCTGGCGGGCACCCCCTTCCGCGATCGTCTGAACGGCGAGCGCTGGCAAGGCTGGTGTACCGGCCTCGACAAGACTCCCGGGGTCAAACGGATCGCGATTGAGGTGCCCGCCCCCGCGCACGCCCAGCCCACGCCGGACCGCGTCGCCTTCAGCGGCGCCCGCGACCTGGCGCATCTTGCCGGCTGGAACTTCAAGTTCTGAGCGTGGCGGCTCCGGTTAGTTCGCCAGCGTCTGGGTCACCGTGCTGGCATCCCCCGCAGCCGACGTCGTCGCGCCCGGATAGGACAGCTTGTACGACTTCGCGCCCCCATGGAACGCGGTGTCATAGGCGCCCGTGAAGGCCGCCTTGTTCTCGGCATAGGTCCATCCCGTCGTGGACTCGAAGCCTGCGTTCGCGATGACCGCGCCGTTGATCGCGACATCGTCCACGTTGAAGGAGATCGGGTAGTTCGACACGCCCGCCTTGCTGATCAACCGGAACTGCAGATCGAAGCTCGAACCCGCGGGGTTGATCGCCACCGAATGCGACTGCCAGGCGGTACCGTCCGCCGTGACGTCGCTCTCCCACACGACCACGCCGTCCACGAGCGCCTGCTTGTACCAATAGCCGGAGGTGGTGCCGGCCTCGCTGTCCTTCTCCCAGAACGTGAGCGTCTGGCCCGAAGCAGAAGCGCCGTATTCGTACGCGCCGATGTCATCCGCGGCGCCGGAAGGGCGCGCATTGCCATCCAGGTCGATGGGGGGCGCGAAGGTCGGGGAGCCCGCGTTGATCGCCGGCGAGCCGGACGCCAGGTGGAAGTCCCCTCCCGCGTAGTTCACGAACTGGGGAGGACTGGTGACATCGGCGATGATGCGTCCTCGCCTTGGAGGAATACGGATGACCGCCGCGCTCGAAGGACCCACCCCGCCTGTCATCATCGGCCGCTCCAGCTCGCACTTCACCCGCATCACGCGGATCTTCGCCGCGGAGCTGCGCGTCGACACCACCTTCCAGGTGGTGAGAGACTTGATGTCCTCCAACGCGGAGGACTACGGCGGCAACCCCGCGCTCCGGATCCCCAGCATGCGGACGCCCGGAGGTGTCTGGTTCGGCGCGCTCAATGTCTGTCGTGAGCTGTGGCGTCAGTCGCCCCTCAAGCCCCGCGTGGTCTGGCCGGAGGACCTGGCCGTCCCGGTGCTGGCCAATGCACAGGAACTCGTCCTCCAGGCCATGGCGACGGAGGTGTCGCTGGTCATGGCCAAGGTGGGCGGCGGCGAAGTCACCGCGCACCAGGCGAAGATGCGCACCGCGCTGGTCAACATGATGGCGTGGCTGGAAGAGAACGCGGGGGCCTTCCTCGCCGCACTCCCGCCGCAGCGCGACCTGAGCTTCCTGGAGGTCTCGCTCTTCTGCCTCGTGGCGCATCTGGAGTTCCGGGAGGTCCTGCCCACGGCCCCCTACTCCGAGCTGACCCGCTTCTGTCGCGCGTTCGCGGCGCGGGCCTCCGTCAGCGAGACCCCCTTCCGCTTCGACCCGTGAAGGGGGCTCAAGCCCCCCGACTCAGCCGGCCTGGAACTGCCGCGCCAGCGCGTCCACCTCGCGCGACACGCCCTGCAGCGTCTCGGTGGCGCCCCGGGTGGTCTCCGCGCGCTTCAGCGTCTCCTGCATGATGCGCGACAGGTCGGTGACGGCGGTGAAGACCTGGGTGAAGCCCGCGTTCTGCTGCGTGACGGCGGCGGCGATCTCCCGGGCCGCTCCGGCGCTCTCGCGCGACATGGCCAGCAGGTCGCGCAGGGACGCCCCCGACGTGCGCATCCCCTCCAGGCCGCTGGCGACCTGCTGTCCGCCCTGTTCACCCATCCGGGACGCGTCCCGGATGCCCTGGCGCAGGTCCTCCAGCACGGTGCGGATGCGGTCGGTCGCCTGGACGGACTGGTTGGCCAGCCCCCGCATCTCCCGCGCCACCACGGAGAAGCCTCGGCCCACGTCACCGGCGCGCGCCGCCTCGATGGCCGCGTTGAGCGCGAGCACGTTGGATTGATCCGCCAGGTCCTTCACCGACGCGGTGATGTCCCCGATGCGCGACGCGCTCTGCGTCAGGGCGGACAGGCGCGCCTGGATGCCGTCCATGGCCTTCTGGATGGCCACCAGTCCCTCCAGGCTTCCTTCCACGGAGCGCTCGCCCTGGAGGCCCAGCGACTCCGCGCGCTGCGCCACCTGGAGGACGGCCTCCGCGCGGTCCGCGGCGAGCCGGGACGTCTGCTGGATCTCATCGGACGTGGAGCGGGCCTCCTGGAGCGCCAGGGCCTGCTTCGACAGACTCCCCTGCTGCTCCTCCTGCACGCGGCCCAGCTGGAGGCCCGCCTCGCCCAGCCGGCTGGCGGCGGTGTGCAGCGTCCGCGGCAGCTCCGACAGCTTGAGCAGCACGGAGCGCATGCCCGACGCCAGGTCCCCCAGCTCGTCCGTGGACACCCACGCGGGCGCCATGGCGCGCCCGGCGGCCAGTGACTCGATGGCCTCGCGCACCGCGCCGGCCCCCTTCGCCTGCCGCTTCGCCATCATCCACAGCGTGAGGGCGGGGATGATCAGCATCACCGCGCAGATCCACGCCAGCGCGAAGGCGAACTCGCGCAGCAGCTCGTGGCCCAGCGCGTCCAGATGGCCCACCGCGTCCAGCGCGCCCAGCGACCGCAGGTGCTCCTCCAGCATCGCCCGGGCCACGCGCACCTTCACCACCAGCATCCCGCCGCTCAGCAGCAGCGTCAGCACCATCGCCGTCACCGACGTCAACGGCAGGAACCAGCGCTGCCGGGGCCAGAAGGGGCCGCTGCCCTGGGCGACCACGTCGGGGAAGCGCTGCTGCTCCTCCAACACCTGGGGCAACAGGCGCTGCTCCAGGGTGAGCGCGAACGGCAGGGCCAGCAGCAGCCCGAAGCACGCCGCCACGGTGCAGCCCATCGCCACCTGGAAGGCATCCTTGTCGTGCAGCGAGGCGACGATGAAGCTGAAGGTGAAGCCTCCCAGCACCCAGGCCCCGGCCGCGGTGGCGGCGCCCGCGCGCCACGGCAGGCGCAGGAGCCGCTCCAGGCGCTGACCGGGGGCGTCCCCGGGATTGCGCGCCAGGGCGTGCCGGCCCACCCACCACAGCGACAGCACGGGGAGGCCCGCGCCGAACACGAGGATGATGGGCGGCAATACAGCGAACACCCGCTGCGTCGCCTGCGTCCCGCCCAGCCCCATGGCCACCGACACCAGATACGCGGCGATGAACGCGGGCAGCGAGTTCCACTGAAGGAACCGCCACACCTCTCGCTTCACGAAGGCCCACACCGCGTCGCCATCACCAGCAAGGTCTTGGGCTGCCATACGGGATCGAAGGCTCCAGGCCGCCCGGAGAAGGCAGTCTCCGGGACGGCTGACCGTAACGAATCCCCTCCCCGCATGCCCCACCAAGCCACCGTGCAACCACCGGTCCGGTGCACTTCCATGTTTCAGTTGCCGGACTTCCCCGCGTTGCTCCGTTGGGTTCCCGCAGAAGTCACGCTTTCACCGGTTCAGGGGTCGCGAGGCGTCGTAGTCCACCAGCGCCTGGATGACCTCCTCTTGCGAGTCCGTCAGCCGCAGGTAGCGGGCGTACTCCTGGCCCTGGGCGAGCTGCGCCAGCAGCGGGTACACGGGGCGCGTGCGCGTCCAGAACTCCGTGCCCAGGAAGATCATCGGGCTGATGACGCCCACGGAGCTGTAGTGGTTCTGGCACGCGTCCTGGAAGACCTCCTGGATGGTGCCCGCGCTGCCCGGCGCATAGACGATGCCGCCGCGCGCGATGGTGAGCAGGCCGTCCTCGCGCACGCTGTTGGCGAAGTACTTGGCGATGTGGGTCGCGAACGGGTTGGGCGGCTCGTGCCCGTAGTGCCACGTGGGGATGCCCAGGCTGTCGCAGTACGGCCGGTCTCCGTCCCGGAGCGGGAACGCGCCCCGCACGTCGAAGGCCCGCGCGAGCCACTCGCGGTCCGTGTAGCTGGGGGCCGTCGCGAGGAGCGCGAGCCCCGCGTCCAGCTCCGCCTCGGTGCGCCGGGCGAACCAGGCGCCCACGTGGGTGGCCTCCATGGCGCCCGGCCCCCCGCCGCTGACCATGAAGAAGCCCCGCTGCGTCAGCTCGCGCGCGAGCGCCGCCACCGCGCGGTAGTCCGGCTGGCCGCGCTTCATGGAGTGCCCGCCCATGATGGCCACCACCTTGCGCGTCCCGCCGCCCGCGTGGAGCAGCTCCTCCATCGCGTCCGTGACGGCATGGTCATGCAGCCGCTGCGACAGCATCTCCAGCAGCGTGGGTGGGCTGCCCCGCCCATGGAGGGCCCAGTGCGCGTAGACGCGCGCGTCCAGCGTGTCGGCGTACGTCTCCGGCCGCGCCGGGTCGAAGCCGGCGTACAGCTCCTCCGGTGAGTAGAGGCTGCCGCGATAGGGATGATACGGCAGCCCGGAGATGGGCGGGAACACCAGCGCCCCATGCGCGAGCGCCGTGCTCAGGGCCTCCATCTCCAGCTCACACCCCAGGAAGACGGTGCCCGCCAGCTCGGCGGTGGCCAGCGCGGCGGTGTGCCGGCGCAGGTCCAACCCCTGGATGACGACGTTGGCGAGGTGCGCTCCCGCGCGCAGGTGCTGCTCGAAGGCCTCGATGGTCTCGATCTCGATCACACGGGGAGGATCCCACGCCGGAGCGAAAAGCGTCCACATGTGACTTCAGGCACATGTGTGCCCTGGCGGGGCCCTTCATATTGCCTCGCATCCACCCGCCGTACCCCGAGGCATTCCCATGAAGCGCCTGATCGCCGCCGCCCTGCTGCTGGCCGCCAACGCCCACGCCGCCACGCTCACCCTGGACATCCAGGGCCTGACGAAGAAGACCGGCCACGTCCTCATCGCCGTCCATGCCGACGCGGCGTCGTTCGGCGACAAGGGCAAGCCCGTGGCCGTGCGCAACGTGGAGGTGAAGGACTCGACGCTGACCGTCACCATCCCGGACCTCGCGCCCGGAGTCTACGCGGTGAGCCTGTTCCACGACGCCAATGACAACCACAAGCTCGACACCAACTTCATCGGCATCCCCAAGGAGGGTTACGGCTTCAGCAACAACGTGGGCGCGCGCGGAAGGCCCAGCTTCGCCGACGCGAGGTTCACGCTGGCCGCCGACGGCACGACGCTCACCCTCACGGTGTTCTGAGGATTCACGCCATGGACCGCCGCACACTGTTGCAGGGAATGGGCGCCGCGCTGCTCGCTGGCTGCGCCTCGGGGCCGCGTCCCGCCGCCGCGCCGACCGCCGCCCCCGACTGGGCCCTGGGCTGGCGGTCCGTGACGGCGGACACGCTGGCGCCCGTGGAGGCGCGCGTGCGCGGCAGGTTCCCGGACGCGCTGCACGGCACGCTGTACCGCAATGGCCCCGCCCGCCTGGAGCGCGCGGGCCAGCGCGTGCGTCACTGGTTCGACGGCGACGGCATGGTGCAGGCGCTCCGCGTCTCACCGCGCGGTGTCACGCACCACGGGCGCTTCGTGTCGACCTTCAAGTTCCAGCACGAGGAGCGCCTGGGCCACTACGCGCTGGGCACCCCGGAGCTGCCCGCGCGCGGCAACGACGCCTACAACACGTCCAACACGTCGGTGCTCATGGTGGGCGGCGAGCTGCTCGCGCTCTGGGAGGCGGGCTCCGCGTACCGGCTGGACCCCGCGACGCTGGAGACGCTCGGCACGAAGGACTGGTCCCCGGAGCTGACCGGCGTCCCCTTCTCCGCGCACCCGCTGCCCGAACGCGACGGCAGCTACTGGAACTTCGGCATCGCGCCGTACGCGGGCGATCAGGGCCTGATGCTGCTGTACCACTTCAGCGCTGACGGACGGATGCTCCAGTTCGCCTCCCATCCCATGCCCATCCCCGGCTATGCCCACGCCTTCGTGCAGACGGAGCGCCACCTCATCGTGGTGCTCGCGCCGCTGCTGTGGGACGGCAAGCGCGGCGTGACGTGGTTCGACAAGGAGGCCTGGCAGCCGGAGCTGGGCACGACGGTGTTCGTGGTGGACAAGGCGGACCTGACGCGCGTGGTTCGACGGGAGCTGCCGGCGGGCTTCGTCTTCCACTTCGGCCACGCGTGGGAGGACGGAGACCGGCTGCGCGCGTATGCCTGCTGGTACGAGGACTCGCACTTCATGCACCAGACGCTGGAGCAGGACAGCCAGGGCCGGGGGAATGGCCATCCACCGGCACGGCTGGCACAGCTGGAGATTCCCCTGGGCACGGGAGAGGGTCGCATCATCCGCAGCCCCTACAGCGCGGAGTTCCCGGTCGTGGACCCGCGCGTCCCGGGCCGGCGCGGGAGCACGCACTTCGTCACGCTCGAGGAGGAGGACACCCCCCTCCCGCACGGCGGCGTCATCGCGCGCATCGACGTGGAGCACGGCAAGGTGCAGCGCTTCGACTACGGCGCGGGCATCATCGCCGAGGAGCACCTCTTCGTGCCCTCGGGGCCGCGGGAGGGCCAGGGCTGGCTGCTGGGCACGTCGCTGGACTGCACGCGGGGCCAGACGCGCCTGGCGGCCTTTGACGCGGAGCACCTCGACGACGGGCCCGTGGCGATGGCCACCCTGCCCCGCGCGCTGCCGCTGGGCTTTCACGGCACGTTCCTGAAGGGGTGAGCGTGCGTTGCAAGGTCAGGAGATGACCAGGCCCCACAGCTCCTCAAGCCCTTCCTGGACGAGGCCCTCCTCGGGGAGCACCAGCTTCTGCTTCCAATCCCCGGGCGGTGGGAACTTCGTCTCGAACGTCTTGAAGAAGAGCTTCCGGTAGTGGCTGATCTCCCTGTAGGCCAGGGCACTCCAGCTCCTGGAGGCCTCCTTCTCACACCAGGGAATCATGCCCTGGTTCACGAGGGTGGCGACCTTGTCCATTTCCTGGGGGGTGAAGCGCACGTCGCCCATGAACAGGTGGAAGCCGAGCCTCACGTAGACCCGCGCGGTCCCCGAGGTGAACAGCTCCAGCCAGGCCGCTGACTTCAGGATGGAGACCGCGGGCCGCCGCTCCATGATGTCGAGGGCAGACGGCTTGGTGGAGACCTTTCCCTCCCGGTGCTTGACCACTGCCAGGATGCGCAGGAGCTGCTGCGCGGTCCCGAACTTCTCGTCGTCCGAGACCTCGGTGTCGGTCACCCGCCTGAACTGGACCGTCTCGCCGGAGTCCTTCTGCTGCCCGGGACTGTGCTTCTGCACGGCGGTATGCACGTCGGCTTTGACCTCGACGTAGTACTTGATGCCTTCGAGGATCTCCGTCCGGTCGACGTCCTGTTCCTTGAGCGCCCCCACGTCAATCCGCCCGCCCAGCGGGACCTTGTCCAAGGTGAAGACCTTGTTCTTGCTGGGAGCCGAGATGCGTGAAGAGGGCAGGTCCACGGACCGCACCAGCGAGAAGAACAGGTCCACCACCTCGCTGAACGCACCGTAGACGTTTCCGGACGCGATCTGCTCCTTGCCGGGCTCTACTTCCATCGCGATCTTCTTGAGCAGGTTCGACAGTCCCGGCCCCTGCCTCAACTGCGTGAGGGCCTTGGAGACCCTTGAGCTGTCGACGCGGCCCACCTCTTCAAGAGCGTGGGTGACGAAGCCGTCCTCATCGCGCCAGTCCGTGAGGGCCAGGAGGTTCTCCCCAGCCGTGGTCCAGTCGATGGACGTCACATCGGCCCCACTGGCCAGGCACACCTTCTTCATGGTGGTGATCCACTCCTCCACGGCCTGCTTCAGCCGGACGTCATAGGTCTTCTTCGGGGCCGTGGTGGGCACGGCCTTCTTGGGCGCCTTCAGCGTCTTCACCCCGAAGCCCGGCAACGGATGGTCGGCGGTATCCTTGGGGGCGTCCACGCCCGCCCAGGTGTTGATCCGGTTCCAGGCCGCCTGGATCAGGCCCCTGTCCGCCCCGCCGTGCTTGTTCTGGTCGATGGCCACGGCGGCCTGGATGGCCAGCCGGAACGACGCGAACAGATCATCGGCACGCGGGGTGACGTCCAGGTAGGGCTGGAGCACGTCGTCCAGATCGCCCACCGTCACGAGCTCGAACTTCAGGGAGAACTTCTTGAGGTCCAGGGTGAACACGGGAGCTGCTCCTGTAGGTCCAGGGTGCTGAACGATACACGGCGTTCATTTCACGGGCTTCGGCTTCGACACCGGGGGCAGCCTTCCGGCCTTGCGCAAAGCCTTCACCAGTCGGTCATGGGGCAGGCCATACACCCGCGCGTCCTGGTTCCCGGTCATCGTGTCGGAGACGAGCATCGCGTTCAGGATGGCCTCCTGGGTGGCCTGCACCGTGGCCTCGAAGAGCGGATTGAGCCGTACGTTCTCCAGCATGGCGACCTGGGCGGAGGGGGCTCCGTTCACCGCCTCCGTGGGCTGGGTGGAGAACGCGAGGAAGATGTCCCCGGAGAAGTCCTCGCCCAGGCCTCCCATCTTCGCGATCGCGAGCGGCACCCGCCGGGCGACGCGGTCCAGCTGGTGCGGCAGGAGCGGCGCGTCCGTGGCCACCACCACGATGATGGAGCCCATCCCTTCCGGATGCGTGGGTTTGATGACGCCGGGCGTTGAGCAGGGCTTCATCTGGAGGAAGAAGGGTCCCTTCGGAGGCTGGGCGCCCGTGTAGCAGGAGCGCAGGTCGGGAATCTCCTCGCCCACGGGGACCCCGGCGACGGAGAGCAGCCGCCGGCTGCCGTAGTTGCACTGCACCAGGACGCCGAGCGTGTAGCCCCCCTGCTCCGCCGGAAGCCTGCGCGAGGACGTGCCAATCCCACCCTTGAATCCGTGGCAGACCATTCCCGTCCCGCCGCCCACGGAGCCCTCCGCCACGGGGCCCGGGCGCGCGGCGTCAATGGCTTGCATCGCGTGGGTGGGCCGCACGTGGAAGCCGCCAATGTCGTTCAATAGACCGTCCCAGGTCTCCGCCACCACGGGCAGCCCCAGCTCCCAGGTCAGGTTCCGCTTCTGCGCCCAGGCAATCACGCCTTCATGCACGGCGCCCACGGCGTGCGTGTTGCTGATCATCACGGGGCCGGAGAGCAGGCCCGACTCCTTGACCCAGTGCGTTCCGGTCATCTCGCCGCTGCCGTTGAGGGCGTAGGTCGCCGCGAACACGGGCTGCGCCACCGCGTCCCGGCCCCGGGGCAGCACGGCGGTGACACCGGTCCGGACCTTCGGCGCACCGGGTGCGTCCCCACCGGAGTGGAGCGTCGTATGGCCTACCTCCACCCCCTTCACGTCGGTGATGGCATTGAGCGCGCCCGGAGCGCCCCCGAAGGAGATGCCCAGGTCACTCGCGCGGGCACGGGGCCGGGGAGCCTGGGCCGGGGCCACGGTGGGCAGCAGCACCAGGAGGCAGAGCAGACCTGGAAGCAAGGCAGGGCGGGCGGAGGTCATGGAGGGGGATCTACATCACGTCTCACCCTCCAACCCCAAGCACGGCCCACGGGCGGGGGGATGGAATGCCCCATGCTCTCCGTCCTCTTCGCCACGCTCCTGGCCCAGGCTCCGGTGTCGCTGCCGGAGCTGACCGAGCAGCACTGCAGCGGCTCGGGGTGGTGCACCGTCCTGCCCGCGCCGCTGTACCCGGGGCTCGTCGCCGCGCGGGGTGACGCGGTGGTCTCCAACGGTGCGCACTCCGGCGTGGTGGGCCTCTGGCGCGCGGGCGCATGGAGGGACACGCTGGACACGGGCCTGGGACCGCTGCGGCGGCTCGCGCTGGCGGATGCGCGCGGAGGGGCGCTGCGGCTCTTCGCGTGCGACAGCGCGCGGTGTGTCCAAGCGAAGGTGGACGCGGAGCGCATCGGGCCGC
Source organism: Corallococcus sicarius (assembly GCF_003611735.1). Taxonomy (GTDB): domain Bacteria; phylum Myxococcota; class Myxococcia; order Myxococcales; family Myxococcaceae; genus Corallococcus; species Corallococcus sicarius. Next base: position 15,926 of record NZ_RAWG01000082.1, read on the forward strand.
TGGCGCTCGTCCCGGAGCGCGAGGTGCCTCCAGAGCCGCCCGATCCGTCGGTGCGCTCGCCACGACCCGGGGGGCGCTTCTTCGTGGAGGACCGCAAGCTGCTCGTCGAGACCCGGGGGCAACGACAGACACCTTCCGCGTTGAAGGGGACGCGATTCGCGAACGAGCTCGATCAGGTGTTCGGGGGTGGGCCTGGTGAGCCCCTGTGGATGTTCAAGACAAACACCGCGCGGCTCACCGTGACGGACGCGCATCCGCTGGGGAAGCTCGACCGGTTCCCCATGGAGATGTCCACGAACGGGCTCCGCCTGCTGGGCGACCCGCATCAGCCCACCGCCCTCTCCTGGGAGATGTACACCCACGAGTTGCGCCGCTTCGACGGGGAGCACTGGCAACGCCTCACTTCGGAGTTCGGCTGGAGCGGCAAGGACATGGCCCACCTGACGACCGACGATGGCTGTGCGCCCTGCTTCACGAGCCGCTGGAAGATGCTCTGGCGCGCGCGCAGCGGCGTCTGGCACAAGGTGGACCTGCCCCCACACCCGCCCGAGGGGACGAGCTCCCACACCCCCGAAAAGGTGAGCATCGACGCGAGGGGCATGCCTGGCTTCACGAGCCAGTACGGCTCCTACCAACATGATGGCCAGAAGTGGCGCCGGCAGGTTCGCCTCCTCGACGTAGGGGACGCCGCCGAACTTGCTGTCGAGGATGGGGAGCAGCGGGGCCGCTGGGCGGTGCCCCAGCAGGCGGTGGAGGAGCGAGGGTCGCAGCGGCGACCCGGCGACCCGCTCGGTGCGAAGGTACGTGCACCTTCGCGCCGCTTCGGCGAGGAACCGCTCGACCCTGGCAACGAGCTCCGACGACCGCGATTGAAGCAGGCGACGCAGGTCCGCGGGGACTTCAAGGGGCGGCTTCATGAGCAGGGTGTATCAATTCCGTGAACCCAGCTCCTACCCCGAGGCCTGGACGTAAGGGGTTCCCACGCCTTTCAAGGCGGATGGCAACGATTTGCCCAGCAAGGAGCACGGGGAGCTGGGAGATGTCCCACGCCGGGCGTGACATCCAGGTGGTGCGCGCGCACGGGGGCGAGGTCCTGACGCTTGAACCCAGCACGGTCGCCGCGATCATCTCCCCGGCTCCGGCTTCGCTCGCGCACCTTCAGTAGCGAATGCCGAGGGTGACCGGGATGTACTGGCCGTCGGCCTTGCTGGAGCTGCCGTCCGGAAGGTCGAAGCTGTCACCGAAGATGTAGTGGTAGCGGCCCTCCACGTAGAGGCGCAGGTCCCCATCGATCTTCACGGTGAAGCCGACGCCGCCGCCGACCCCGAAGTCCGTGCTGCTGCGCGAGCCGAGAATCTGCGTCACCGGCACCACGTCCGTGCCGCAGTAGTACAGCCACGGGTCGCAGTACGGGATGGTCGCGACGCCCCCCAGTCGGGTCAGCTCCACCTTGCGGTGGTACAGGCCCGGCCCGGCGATGAAGTAGAAGCCGAGGGTGCTGCGGGGAATCACATTCCAGACAGCATTGAGGCTGCCGTATTGCATGTAGTGACTGCCATCAACGCCACTCCCGGTGAGCACGTCGGCCTGGATGGAATAGCTGCTGTAGTAGTACTCCGCCATGACGCCGAGGTTCCTCAGGAACTGATAGCCGGCGCCCAGCTGGAAGCCGCCGCCCGTCTCGAAGCGGTCCCCCGCGTCGGAGATGGGGAAGGAGACGCCGCCGCCCGCATTGAACATGAAGTGCCGCTCGGGCCCCTCGCTCATCTTCGTGGCGAAGCCCACCGGGTCCGGGGCCGTGCCAGACGTCGACTGGGCACGCGCGCCCCGAGGTACGGCGAGCGCCAGCAGGGCAAGGGGAAACAACGTGAGGAGTCGCATGAGGGGCGCCTTGTGATTCCGGACTGCGTGGTGCCGGGAGCGTGGGGATGCGCCCCCTGTCCGCACACCCTCCCTCCGGTGGGGGGCGGACAGGCGTGCGCTCACGTCCCGGCCCTGGCGCGAGTCACGCCCCGCTCACCGGACCCGCGGACCTGTTGAGCGCAGCACGCGCCGGGTGTGGAGGGCGATCATCGCCTCCTCATCCGTGGGAATCACCCAGGCGGAGACGCGGCTGTCGGGCCTGGTGATGCGGGGACCGCCGCCAGCATTGGCCTCCTCATCCAGCTCCAGCCCGAGCCAGCTCGCCGCACGACAGACCCGCTCGCGGATGGGCGCGGCGTGCTCGCCAATGCCGCCCGTGAACACCACGGCGTCCAGGCCCTGCAGGGCCGCCGCGAGCGAGCCAAGCTCGCGATGGATGCGGTAGACGAACAACTCCAGCGCCTCGGCCGCGGCGGCACTGGAGCCGCCGAGCAGCGCTCGCATGTCGCTGGATTCGCCGGAGACGCCCAGCAGGCCGGATTGTTCGTAGAGGAGCCGCTCCAGCGCGCGCGCGTCCATGCCGTGCCGGTCCATCAGGTAGAGCAGGACCCCGGGATCGATGGCACCGCAGCGGGTGCCCATCATGAGCCCATCCAAGGCGGTGAGCCCCATGGTCGTCGCCACACTGCGGCCCCGCAGCAGGGCGCACATGCTCGCGCCGTTCCCCAGGTGCGCCACCACCGTGCGTCCCTCGGCGGCCCCGGGCACCCTGCTCGGCAGCGTGGAGGCGATGTACTCGTAGGAGAGGCCATGGAATCCGTAGCGGCGGATGCCCTCCTCGGCATAACGACGAGGCAGGGCGAAGGCCTGGGCCACGGGCGGCTGGGTGCGGTGAAACGCGGTGTCGAAGCATGCGACCTGCGGCATCGCTGGCGCCGTCCGCGTGACGGCTCGAATCGCCTCCACGCAGTGGGGCTGGTGCAACGGCGCCAGCGGAATGAGCGCTTCCAGCTCCGCCAGGGCCGCCGCGTCGACGAGGGTGGGCCCGGAGAAACGCATGCCGCCATGGACCACACGGTGGCCGGTGGCGGCGATCCGGTGCCCGCCGAGGACGCCCTCTTTCCCCCAGGCGAACAGGAAGTCGGTGGCGCCCGTGTACCCGAGCTGCGTTCCGGGGGGCCAGTCCCTCTCGCCGATGACGACGCCGTCCGCGTGCGCGACGAACCGCGGACGGGTCGACAGCTCCTCGAACTCCCCCCGCAGCAAGAGGCGGAGGGGCTCCTCATCCAGGAAGACGGAGAACTTCAGGCTCGAAGAACCGGCGTTGAGTACGAGCAGCGCGTCTCCCGTTTCGAACGTCCGCCGAGCCATGCGTGAGCCCCTCTCAGTCCGGCCAGGTCCAGTCGGCGATTTCAGGACGATCCCTGCCGTGCGCGTGCGCGTAGGCCAGGTTGTCGAGGAGGGCGTTCTTCATCTCTTCCTTCAGGTGCCCTGCCTTCGCCTGCATCCCCTGCACGCGATCGATGACGTCGATGACCAGGTGGAAGCGGGACGTCTCGTTCAGGATCGCCAGCTCGAAGGGCGTGTTGATGTTGCCCTTCTCCTTGTAGCCATGCACGTGCAGGTCTTCGTGGTCGATGAAACGATAGGCAAGCTTGTGGATGAGCGAGGCATAGCCGTGGAAGCTGAAGATGATCGGCTTGCCCCGCGGGAACAGGCTTTCGATTTCCCGTTGGGTGGACCCGTGCGGGTGATCCGCCGACGACTGCAGCTTGAACAGGTCGACGATGTTGACGAAGCGCAGCTTCAGGTTCGGTGCGCGCTCGCGAAGGATGGAGGCGGCGGCCAGGGCCTCCTGCGTCGCGACGTCGCCGCAGCTGGCCATGATGACATCCGGCTCCGCGTCCACGTCCGTGCTGGCCCTCTTCCAGATGCCCATCCCCTTGGCGCAGTGGGCGATGGCCTCGTCCATGCTGGTGAACTGCAGGTGCTTCTGCTTGTCCGCGACGATGACGTTGACGCAGTCGGTGCTGCGCAGGCACTGGTCCGCCACCACCAGCAGCGTGTTGGCATCTGGAGGCAGGTAGATGCGGGTGACGGAGCCGGACTTGTTGGTCACCAGGTCGATGAACCCCGGGTCCTGATGTGAGAACCCGTTGTGGTCCTGACGCCACACCGTCGAGGAGAGCAGGATGTTCTCCGAGGCGACGGGCGCCCGCCAGCTCACGTGGTTCTTGCTGATGTCCAACCACTTGGCGTGCTGGTTGAACATGGAGTCGATGACGTGGGCAAACGCCTCATACGTGTGGAACAAGCCGTGGCGCCCCGTGAGCAGATACCCCTCGAGCCAGCCGAGCAGCGTGTGCTCCGACAGCATCTCCATGACGCGGCCGTCCCGCGCGAGCTCGCCCCCGTCGGCGTCCTCCGGCAACAGGGTGGCCATCCAGGTCTTCTTGCTCACCTTGTAGATGTCCTGGAGCCGGTTCGAGGCCGTCTCGTCCGGGCCGAAGACGCGGAAGTTCGTCGGGTTGTCGCGCATGATGTCGCGCAGGAACTCGCCGAGCGGCTTCGTGTTCTCATGCAGCGTGGTGCCGCGCTGGCCGACCTTGACCGCATAGTCGCGGAAGTCCGGCAGCTTGAGCGCCTTGCGAAGCAGGCCGCCGTTGGCGTGGAGGTTCGCGCTCATCCGCCGGGCCCCCTTGGGTGCGAGCGCCCTGACCTCCGGATTCAGCCTCCCCTGCGCGTCGAACAGCTCCTCGGGCCGGTAGCTGCGCATCCAGTCCTCGAGCGCCTTCAGGTGCGACGGGTTGTCCCGCACGTCGCCGAAGGGGACCTGGTGTGAGCGCCAGGAGCCCTCCAGCTTGTGCCCATCCAGCTCCTTCGGGCCGGTCCAGCCCTTGGGCGAGCGCAGGACGATCATGGGCCAGCGCGGACGCGTCGGGGTGTCCGTCTGCCGTGCCGTTTTTTGCAGGGCCTTGATCTCCTCGACGGCGCGCTCCAGGGTCTCCGCCATCTTCTGGTGCATCTGCGTCGGGTCGCTGCCCTCGACGAAGTAGGGCTTGTAGCCGTAGCCGACGAACAGGGCCTCGAGCTCTTCCTGGCTGATGCGGGAGAGGATGGTCGGGTTGGCGATCTTGTACCCGTTGAGGTTCAGGATGGGCAGCACGGCGCCGTCCCGCGCGGGGTTGAGGAACTTGTTCGAGTGCCAGGCCGTCGCGAGCGGCCCGGTCTCGGCTTCGCCGTCACCCACGACGCAGGCGACGATGAGGTCGGGATTGTCGAAGGCCATGCCGTACGCGTGGGAGAGGCTGTAGCCAAGCTCGCCACCTTCATGGATGGAGCCCGGCGTCTCCGGGGTGACGTGGCTGCCGATGTGACCGGGGAAGGAGAACTGCTTGAAGAACTTCTGCATCCCCTCCGCGTCCAGGCTCTTGTCCGGATAGACCTCCGAGTAGGTGCCCTCGAGATACGCCGGCCCGAGCACGCCCGGAGCGCCGTGGCCCGGCCCGGCCACGAAGATGACGTCGAGGCCCTGTTCGACGATGAGCCGGTTCAGATGGACCCAGGTGAACGAGAGCGCCGGGCTCGCGCCCCAGTGGCCCAGCAGCCGGTGCTTCACGTCCGCCGGCACCAGGGGCCTGTGCAGCAGTGGGTTGTCCTGGAGGTAGATCATCCCCACCGCGAGGTAGTTGCACGCGCGCCAGTACGCGTTCATCAACTCCACTTCCCTGGCGGTGAGCGGTCCCTCCCCCTGGGGCCGATCCCTGCCCGGCGCGGAGGGTCCCTGGCCGCGCTCCCTGGCGGACAACGGCGACGCCGATTCGGATGCTTCCGTCCCTATTGGATGTGCCATGACATTCCTCCCATCAGTGTGGAGCGTGAGGTGTGGAGTCGGGTTGGGCGAAGCCCGCTTCGCCCTCCATGTCGCCGCTGTACCTGCCCAGGGCCGCCGCGCTGTCGCACCACGCGCGGTGGTGGAACACCTGCTGGGCGGCAGGCACGCGCTCGCGCTGGCCCCGCCAGACTTCGAGTGCCTCGTCCTGCAGCGCGCGTCCGTAGGAGAAGCTCAGCTTCCAGGGCTTCGGGCCGTCCAGCATGTTGATGGCGTTGAGGTGTTCGGTGGCCAGGACGTGGTCCTGTCCGCCGGACAGGAAGACGACCCCGGGGACCGCGGGCGGAACATGGCGCGTCAGGACGCGCAACGTCGCCTCCGCCACCTCCTCAACCGAGGCCTGCCTCGCGAAGCCGTTTCCCGCGGTGACCATGTTCGGCTTGAGCAACATCCCTTCCAGGGACACCTGCGCATCGAAGAGTTCGTTGAAGACCGCATGCAGCACGCGCCCCGTCACGTCCTCACATCGCTCGAGCGCGTGCGCGCCCTCCATCAGGACTTCAGGCTCCACGATGGGCACCAGGCCCTGCTCCTGGCAGAGGGCGGCGTAACGCGCGAGCGCGTGCGCATTCGCGTGGATGCACTTCGCGGTCGGCAGCCCGTCGCGGATGACGAAGACCGCGCGCCACTTGGCGAAGCGCGCACCCAGCTCGTGGTACTCCTCGAGCCGGTCGCGGAGCCCGTCGAGCCCTTCAGCGACGAACTCTCCCGGCGCGCCGGCCAGGGGGTGGACGCCCGCGTCGACCTTGATGCCGGGGATGATGCCCCGGCGCGCCAGCAGTTCGATCAGCGGGATGCCTGTCGAACCGTCCTGCCGGATCGTCTCGTCCTGCAGGATGACACCGCCGATGAACGCGGTGAGGTCGGGCGTACTGAAGAGCATCTCACGGTAGGCGCGGCGGCTGTCCGCGGTCGACTCGATGGCGCGCGCGGTCAGGCGCTTCGTGATCGTGGAGACCGTCTCGTCCGCCGCCAGGATGCCCTTTCCGTCAGCGACAATTGCTCGTGCGGTTTCGTCGATCCCCGGCATCTTCGGCATGTGTTCCTCCCATCCTTCGGGAGTGAACCTGAGGGTGCCCCGATGCGCCGACAACTGGCGGGGGGGCGCTCGGCAATGGGTCTGCCTTGGATCGCCGGGAAGGATGGTGTTGCCCCGTTGCGATGCCATCTTCACCCTGAAACCAGCCGTCACTGGCCATGCCCGGCGTGCGGTTGCGGCAGCGAGCGGGCGGGCGCTGGAGACAGCCATGACCATCAAGTTGCTCATCGCGGACATCGACGGGACGATGGTGACGCGGGACAAGGTCCTCACCGCGCGAACCTGCGAGGCCGTCGCCCGGCTGCGCGCCAGCGGCGTCATGTTCACCGTCACGAGCGGGCGACCGCCGCGCGGGATGGCAGGGCTGGTGGCCGCGCTGAAGCTCACCGACCCCGTGGCCGCCTTCAACGGCGGCGTGTACGTCAAAGCCGATCTCACGACGGTGCTGGAGCAGCGGACCCTGCCGCCCGCCATTGCCAGGCAGGCCGTCGACTTCCTGCTCCAGGCGGGCCTGGATGTCTGGGTATACCAGGGAGCCGAGTGGTTCCTCCGCGGCCCCGAGGCATTCCGCGTGGCCAGAGAGAGGAGCAACGTCGGCTTCGACCCGGTCGTCATCGCGGACCTGCACGGCGTGCTCGACGCCCCCATCAAGATCGTCGGGGTGAGCGAGGACACAGCGAGGGTCGCGCGCTGCGAGGCCGAGCTCTCCCTGAGACTGGGCGCCGAGGCGTCCGCGGCACGTTCGACGCCCTACTATGTCGACATCACGCACCCCGAAGCGAACAAGGGGATGGTCGTGCGTGAGGCCTCACGCCTCCTCGCGCTTCCCCTTGAGCAGATCGCGGCCATCGGGGACATGGCCAACGACCTGCCCATGCTGACCACCGCCGGCGTTGGCATCGCCATGGGCAACGCCAGCCCCGAGGTCCAACGGCTCGCACGCCACGTCACGCGCACCAACGACGAGGACGGGTTCGCCTACGCGGTCGACGCCTTCATCCTGGGCCAGCCACCCCGCGCACGGACGAAGCTGGGGCTCCCGCCCCGCGCGCGCGCCTGCCTCTTCGGTCTCGATGGTGTCCTCGCCCAGACCTCCGGCCTCCACGCCAGGGCCTGGAAGCAGCTGTGCGACCACTACCTGCGGCGGCGTGCGCAAGCCTCGGGGCAGCCCTTCATCCCCTTCGACCTGGTGCGCGACTACAGCCGCTACTTCGACGGCAAGCCGCCCCTGGAGGGCCTCCACGCGTTCCTGGACTCCCGCGGCATCGTGCTGCAGCAGAGCACGGTTCACGCGCTGAACGACCGCAAGACAGGGCTCCTGGTCGAACTGCTCCGACAGGAGCGGGTGGAGACGTATGAAGGAACAATCCGCTACGTCCAGGCGGCGCGCGCCGCGGGGCTCCGGACCGCGGTCGTCTCCGGGAGCAGGCACTGCGCGGAGATGCTCCAGTCCGCCGGCATCTCGGACCTCTTCGACGCGCGGCTCGACGCCACGCCTCCCCCCGAGGTCTACCTCGCGGCCGCCCGGGCCCTCGGGGTCGACTCCGAGGAAGCGGTCATCTTCGAGGACACGCCGGACGGCGTCGCGGCCGCACGGGCGGCCCACTTCGCCTATGTCATCGGCGTCGACCGGCTGGGTCGGTCCGCCGAGCTGCGCCGCCACGGCGCGGACCTCGTGGTGGCGGATCCAGCCGCCCTCCTCGAGCAGGACGGCGCCCGGGAGGAAGCCCCCTGACTTGACCCCATCCTGAAGCAGCCACGTCGCCCCCGGGTCGGAGTCAGGCATTGGTGAACGGACATTGAGGACTGCCCTGCCGGGCATTCGGTCAGCTCGTACTTCCGCGCGCTCCACGAGGTGCCCATCGTCCACATCGATCGAGGTGTCTTGCATGCGGGGGACGGACAGCACAAGGCAGGGGATGAACCCGGGGCTTGCACCCTTCATTGGCGCGTTGCCGCTGCTCGGTGTCCTGTCCGCGCTCTCCGGGTGCGCGGTAGGGCCCAACTTCACGAAGCCCGAGGCCGCGGTCGCCAAGGAGTGGCGCACCCAGGACGACCCGCGATTCTCGACGCAGGCGGAGGTCGACACGCAGTGGTGGAAGTCGTTTGGCGATCCGACGCTGGATCACCTCGTCGAGCTCGCCTACCGGCAGAATCTACCGCTGCAGATTGCCGGCTTGAGGATCGTGGAGGCACGCGCCCAGTTGGGCATCCTCACCGGCCAGCAGTATCCGCAGGTCCAGGTGGCCACCGGCAGCGCGGCCGCGGTGGGAGTCAGTGAGAACGCAGCCAATGTGGCCGGTATCGGCGCCTTCGACCGCCACTATCTGGAATACCAGCTGGGCTTCGACGCGATCTGGGAATTGGATTTCTGGGGCAAGTACCGGCGGGGCGTGGAGTCGGGGACCGCCGGCCTGCTCGCGTCGGTGGCGGAGTACCAATCCTCGCTCGTCTCAATCACCGCGGAGGTCGCGCGAACCTATGTCGTGGTCCGGACGTACGAGGTGCTCCTCGAGCAGGCTCGGCAGAACGTCCGGATCCAGGAGGAGGGCTTCCGGATCGCCGAAGCGCGCTTCAGCAACGGTGCCACCTCGGAGCTCGACGTGACACAGGCCGCGACCCTGCTGGAGAGCACCCGGGCCACCATCCCCCAGCTCGAAGGCGGGTTGGAGCAGTCTCACAACGCCCTGAGCACGCTCCTGGGCCAGCCCACGGGAGCCGTGGAGGCCCTGCTGGCGGGCCCCAAGCAGATTCCGATGGCGCCCGCGACGGTGGCCGTCGGCATGCCGGCCGAGATCCTGCGGCGGCGTCCGGATGTCCGCAGCGCAGAGCTCTTCGCCGCCGCGCAGTGTGCGCGAATCGGCATCGCCGAGGCAGAACTCTATCCGAGCTTCTCGATCTTCGGGACGCTCGGGCTCCAGGCGACCACCAGCGGCGCCTCCTCCGGCAATCTCTTCTCGCTCGGCAGTCTGGTCTATTCCATTGGCCCGCGGATTGTCTTTCCCTTCCTGAACTACGGCCGCCTGAAGAATGGTGTGCGTGTCGAAGACGCGCGGTTCCAGCAATTGCTCGTCAACTACCGCAACACGGTGCTCAGGGCGGCCCAGGAGGTGTCGGACGCCCTGGCGGGCTTCGTCAATGCGCAGAAGGCCCTGGCATTCCACCAGGCCGCGGTGAAGGCCGCGCAGAGGTCGGTGGAGCTCGCCGTGGTGCAGTACCGGGAAGGCGCCGTGGATTACCAGCGCGTGCTGGACGCGCAACGCTCGCTCTTGCAACAGCAGAACAACCTGGTCCAGACGAACTCCTCCATCGCCACGAACCTGGTCGCCCTCTACAAGGCGCTGGGCGGGGGCTGGGAGGTGCGCAAGGACCAGCCCGTCGTGCCGGAGCCGATGCAAGACGAGATGGAGAAGCGGACCAACTGGGGCGACATGGTGTCCAAGCCTCGGAAGCAGGAAGTCAATCACAGCTCGCAACCGGGAAAGCACTAGAGAGTCCGCCATGCCCAAGAACCCGAAAGGGAAGATGAAGTGGGTCATTGGGTTGATCGCCATCGCGATCGCCGTGTTCATTGGCTTCCGGTACGTGAAGGGGAGGCAATCCAGGCTGCCGGAGGGGATTGTCTCGGGCAACGGCCGCATCGAGGCGAAGTTGGTGGATGTCGCCGCCAAGGAACCCCTGCGGGTGAAGGAAATCGTTGTCAACGAAGGCGACCTCGTCAAGCCGGGTCAGGTGCTGGTGCAGTTGGACACCACCACGCTGGAGTCCAGCCTGGCGGAGGCCAACGCGAACCTCGCGGCCATGCAGGAAAGCCTGGCGGTGGCCCAGGCGTCGATCGCCAGGCAGAAGAGTGAGATTGAGCTTGCCACCATCGAGGCCGATCGCGCCCGGAAGCTGGTGGCGCAGGGCGCCGGATCGCAGCGGGAGCTGGACGTTCGAACGAGCCAGCTGGCGACCACCCAGGCCAGCCTGGCGGAAGCGGAAGCCACGGTGAAGACCTCCAGGCAGCAGATCGAGGTCGCGCGAGCCAGTGCGGCGACGATCAAGACGCGCATCGCCGACGCGACGCTCAAGTCTCCCGCGACGGGAAGAGTCCTCTATCGCCTCGCCGAGCCCGGCGAGGTGCTGGCGCCCGGCGGGCCGGCGCTGACGCTCGTGAACCTGGAGGACGTCTACATGGAGATCTTCCTCCCGGCCAGCGAGGCCGCCCGCATGAAGCTGGGCTCCGAAGCGCGCCTCACCGTCGACTTCGAGCCCGACCGCTCGATCCCCGGGTATGTCTCCTTCGTGTCCCCGGAAGCGCAGTTCACTCCCAAGCAGGTCGAGACGAAGAGCGAGCGGGAGAAGCTGATGTTCCGGGTGAAGCTCCAGGTCCCCAGGGAGCTGGCCAGCCGCTACGTCGAGCGCATCAAGACGGGCATCCGCGGCGTCGGCTACGTCAAGGTGGACCCCTCCGCCACCTGGCCTGCCCAATTGCAGAACGTCATCACGGCTGAAGCCGAACCCCAATCGCGCCGGTGACCCGGGAGGGCTCAGCCATGGTCTCATCCGCGTCTCCAGGAGCGCCGGGCGGCGTCTCCAGCAGCCTCGTGGTCTCCATCCAGAACGTGACCCACCGCTATGGCAGCGTCGTCGCGCTCGACGGCATCTCGCTCGACATTCCCACCGGCATCATGGTGGGCATCGTGGGGCCGGATGGCGTCGGCAAGTCGACGCTGATGGCCCTGGTCGCCGGCTCCAAGAAGATGCAGCAAGGACGGGTGACCGTCCTGGACGGGGACATCGCGGACGCCCGGCACCGGCGCGCGGTGGGGCCGCGGATCGCATACATGCCCCAGGGGCTGGGGAAGAACCTCTATCTGGAGCTCAGCGTCTACGACAACGTCGACTTCATGGCGCGGCTCTTCGGGCTGTCTGCCGAGGAGCGCAAGGTGCGCGTCCGGGAGCTGCTCGAGGCCACGGGCCTGGGCAAGTTCGCGGAGCGCCCCGCCGGCAAGCTCTCAGGCGGAATGAAGCAGAAGGTGGGGCTGTGCGGCGCGCTGGTGCATGACCCGGATCTGCTCATCCTCGACGAGCCCACCACCGGCGTCGACCCGCTCTCCCGGCGGCAGTTCTGGACCCTGATCGACGACATCCGCGCCGGGCGCCCCGGCATGAGCGTCGTCATCTCCACCGCCTACATGGACGAAGCCCAGCAGTGGGACTGGATCGTGGCCATGGACGCGGGGCGCGTGCTGGCGACAGGGACTCCCACGGAGCTGATGGAGCGCTCGGGGACGAAGGACCTGGAGCATTGCTTCATCGCGCTCCTGCCCGAGGAGAAGCGAAGGGGCCACAAGGAAGTCATCATCCCGCCCCGTGCCCCGGGCAACGCGGAGCTGGCCATCGAGGCCCACGGACTGACCCGCCGCTTCGGGACCTTCACCGCCGTCGACCACGTCACCTTGTCGATTGAGCGCGGTGAGATCTTCGGCTTCCTGGGCTCCAACGGCTGCGGCAAGTCCACGACCATGAAGATGCTGACCGGCCTGCTGCCCCCCACGGAAGGGACGGCGAAGCTCTTCGGCAGCTCCGTCGATGCCGGCAGCATGGAGGTGCGCAAGAACCTGGGCTACATGACGCAGGCGTTCTCGCTCTACGGCGAGCTGAGCGTCCATCAGAACCTCGTCCTGCATGCCCGGCTCTACCATCTGCCACCAGACAAGGCGAAGGCGCGCATCGAGGAGCTGGTCGAGCGCTTCGGCCTGCGCGCGCACCTGGAGGCATTGGCCGAGTCCCTGCCGATGGGCCTGCGCCAGCGGCTCTCGCTGGCCGTCGCGGTGCTGCACGGGCCGCAGATCCTCATCCTGGACGAGCCCACGTCGGGAGTCGATCCGGTCGCCCGGGACAGCTTCTGGGAGCTGCTGAGCGACCTGTCGCGGAAGCAGGGCGTCACCATCTTCGTGACGACACACTTCATGAACGAGGGGATGCGCTGCGACCGCATCTCCCTCATGAACGCAGGAAGGGTGCTGGCGGCGGATGCCCCCCAGAAGCTGATCGAGGCACGGAACGCGGACAGCCTGGAGACCGCCTTCATTGGCTACATGGAAGATGCCATCGCCGAAGCGGCACGCGCCGAAAGCAAGGGCACGACGCGCAAGGACACGGCTCCCGCCCAGGCGCCCAAGGCCGCGGCCCCCCCACCTCCTCCACCTCCCCCTGCGGCCGCGCGACGAGCGGACCGGGCCGGCCTCCGGCTGCGGGTCGGCCGGATGCTCGCATACAGCCACAACGAGACCATCCAGATCCTCCGCGACAAGGTCCGGCTGGCGTTTGCCTTCGTCGGTTCGGCGCTGCTGATGCTCGTCTTCGGCTTCGGAATCACGACCGACGTCGAAAACATCCGCTATGCCTCGCTGGACCTGGACCAGTCGCCCGAGAGTCGCGCGTATCTTGAACAGTTCGCCGTGTCGGGGCGCTATTTCGCCCCCACTGCGCCCACCCAATCCGCGGACGAAGCGCTCCGCCGGCTCCAGTCAGACGATGTCTCGGTGGTGCTGGAGATCCCGCCTCGTTTCGGTCTGGATTTCCGCCGGGGCTCCGGGCCCGAGGTCCTGGCCCAGGTGGACGGCGCCATGACCTTCCGTGGCGACACCGTCGAGCAATATGTGATGGGGGTCCACAACCGGTTGCTGCGGGATCCCGCGAGCGGCTTCCATTCAGCCAGTGCCCAGAAGTCCACGGCCAACATCGAAGAGCGCTACCTGTACAATCCAACGTTCGAGAGCGTCTATTCCATCGTGCCGAGTGTCCCGGCGCTGCTGCTGCTGCTGATACCGGCGATCCTCATGACGGTCAGCATCGTGCGTGAGAAGGAGCTGGGGTCGATCATCAACTTCTATGTCACGCCCACGGGGAGGCTGGAATACCTGCTCGGGAAGCAGCTGCCCTACATCGTCATCGGCATGGCCAACTTCCTCATCCTGACCGCCCTGGCGCTGATCGTCTTCGGTGTTCCCATCAAGGGCAGCTTCCTGACGTTGATGCTCTGCACGCTGTTCTACGTCGCGGCGACGACGGGCATCGGGATGGTGACGTCCACCTTCACCGGCAGCCAGGTCGCGGCCGTCTTCGTCACGGCCATCCTGACCATCGTGCCGACCATCCAGTTCTCCGGCTTGTTGCAGCCCGTCTCCACGCTGCAGGGTGGCGCCGGTGTCGTCGGTTCCATCTGGCCGGCCTCCTATTACATGCACGCCAGCCTGGGCGCATTCACCAAGGGGCTGGGGGCGGCCCTCCTCATGAAGGATGTCGCCTTCCTGGCCGTGTGCGTCCCCCTCCTGCTGGCCATCAGTGTCCTCGGTTTGAAGAAGCAGGAGAAATAGCGGTGAACTCCCTGCTGAACATCCTGTGGCTCGGGCTCAAGGAGCTTCGCAGCCTGCTGAGCGACGTGGTGATGGTCGTGTTCGTCGTCTATGCGTTCACCCTGGCCATCTATGTCCAGGCCACGGGGACCTCGAGCGAGGTGAACAACGCATCCATTGCCTTCGTCGACGAGGACGAGTCCGCGTTGTCCAAGGAGTTGCTCAACGCCTTCTATCCGCCGCGCTTCAAGCTGCCGGAGATCATCTCCGCGGATGACATCCAGCCGGACATGGACCGGGGCCGGTTCATGTTCGTCGTCGTGATTCCGCCCCGCTTCGAGCACGACCTTCGCGCGGGGCGAAACCCGGACATCCAGCTGAACATCGACGCGACCGCGATGCAGCAGGCGGGCATCGGCTCCGGCTATATCAAGAACATCGTCAACGACCGGATCTCCTCCTTCATCAAGCGCACGGAGGAGGCGGGGCCGAAGCCCGTCAACCTGGTCGTTCGCAAGCTCTTCAACCCCAACGGGGTCTCGTCCTGGTTCAAGAGCGTGGTGGCCATCATCAATCAGATAACCCTGCTGACCGTCGTCCTGACGGGGGCCGCGGTCATCCGCGAACGCGAACACGGAACGCTGGAGCACCTGCTGGTGATGCCGCTGACCTCGTTCGAGATCGCGATGGCGAAGGTCTGGGCCAACGGCCTCGTGATCCTCGTCGCGACCGGGGTTTCGCTCCTCCTGGTCGTGCACATGGTGCTGAAGGTGCCGTTCGCCGGCTCGGTGGTGCTGTGGTTCGCCGGCGTCGTGCTCTACCTGTTCTTCGCCACGGCGCTCGGCATCTTCCTGGGGACGATCTCACGCTCGATGGCGCAGTTCGCGCTGCTGATCATCCTCGTGGTCCTCGTGCTGATGCTGCTTTCGGGCGGGAGCACGCCCGTGGAGAGCCAGCCGAAGTGGCTGCAGTACGTCACCTACCTGCTGCCTGCCCGGCACTTCGTCAGCTTCTCGCAGGTCATCATCTACCGCGGCGGAGGGCTGGAGGCCGTCTGGCGCCAGTTCCTGATGGTGAGCGCGGTGGGCATGGGGTTCTTCGTCTACAGCCTGGCGCTCTTCCGGAAGTCCATCGCGGTGAGCAAGTAGGGGACGTGCGCGCGGCCTGCTCAGAACTCCCCGCTCGTCGCGGAGAACATCCGGGCGATGCCCTGACGCTTGAACTCGGCGACGACGTAGTCCACGAACACGCGCGTCTTCGCGGGCAGCTGCCTGTGCCCCGCGTAGTAGAGCGAGATGGGCCCGATGTCCGCGTGCCACTTCGGCAGCAGCCGCACCAGCGTTCCGTTGCGCAGGTACGGCAGCGCATTGAACGTCGCGGTGAAGGCAATGCCCAATCCCATCACGGCGCACTGGCAGATGGCCTCCGGGTCGTTGAGGATCATCCGCGGTCGCATCTCCCCGGACTCCTGGTCCCCCGCGCGGTTGCGCAGCGCCCAGGTGCGGAGGCGTCCCGTCGCCGGTGAGCGCATCAGGATGCCCTCGTGGTGCTGGAGGTCGGAGGGATGCTGGGGCGGCGGGATGCGCGCCACGTAGTCCGGCGAGGCCACCGCGATGATGTGCGCCCGGGCCAGCTCCCGCGCGGCGAACCCCGAGGGCAGATCGAAGCCGCCGCCAATCGCCGCGTCGAAGCCCTCGTTGATGAGGTCCACGTGCCGGTTGTCCATGTGCCAGTCCGGGATGACGCCGGGATGGCGCGCGGCGAAGTCCTTCAAGAGGGGCACGAGGTAGCCCAGCCCGAGCGCGGGAGGCATGCTGACCTTCAGCAGCCCCGCGGGCTGTCCCGCGGACGCCGACACGTTGGCGATGGCCGTCTGGAGCGTCTCCAGGCCGCCGCTGACGTCGCGCAGGAAGCGCTCCCCTGACTCGGTCAGCGTCAGCCCCCGGGTGCTGCGCTGGAACAGGCGCACGCCCAGCCGGGCCTCCAGCCGCGCGACGTTCTGACTGACGGCCGCGGGCGTCAGCCCCAGTCCCCGCGCCGCCGCGGAGAAGCTCGTGGACTGCGCGCTGCGGACGAAGGACTCCAGGGTGATGAGGTTCTCCATGGGCCCCGACCCTAGCGGGAGCCGATTCCGGTTTAAACATCCCGTTGAAGCTGAAGCTGCTGGGTACCCGCTACTGCGAGAGGAGCCCCGAGGGCATCCTGCTGTTCATCCGCAGCCCACCCCCCCAGGTG
>NZ_RAWG01000083.1 GCF_003611735.1 Corallococcus sicarius
CGCCCCCCCTGCCCCACCGGAGTCCGCCACCCACTGCCGGTGGAAGTCGTCCACCGCCTTCATGGGGAAGAACGGGTCGCCGTGCGCCAGCTCGTTGCCCTGCATCCACAACAGCGGGAACGGCAGGCACGCGAGGCCGAAGCCCACCGCGCGCGTGAGCGACGCCACCCGGTCGTTGCTGCTGAACACCAGCGCCACGGTGATCAGCGGGATGTACATCCACGCGTCGTAGCGCAGCGCGCACGCCAGGTTGAGCAACATGCCGGCCCAGAACAGCGGCTGGAAGCGGTTCTCCTCCACCCCTTCGGCGACCAGCGCGAAGACGGCCAGCATGAAGAACAGCGACACCGCCTCGCTGCCCGCCGTGGTGGAGAACTGCAGGTGCATGCCCCAGACGGAGAAGGCCAGGCCCGCGGCCACACCCGCGCGCCAGCCGAACAGCCGCCGCGTCAGCGCGAACAGCGGCACCACCGACAGAACACCGAACACCAGGCTCACCAGCCGGCCCGCCACCTCGCGGTCGAACACCGACAGCACCGCGCCCACCAGGTACAGGTGCAGGGGGCCGAACTGGTACGTCCCGTCCTTGTAGGAGGTGATGACGTGCGGCGCGTTGAGCCACCGCTCCGCCAGCTCGGTGCGCACCACCGCGTCGCCGTAGAGGTTCTCGTTGAGGAAGAACACCCCCAGCCGGGGCAGCAGCGCCGCCACCAGCAGCAACCCCACGAGCCACCGCAAGGACGGTTCAGGCTGCGGCGCAGGCACCGCGGACAGGCCGGGAACCGAAGGGGTGGGAGCAGGGGCGGCGGGACTCGAGGCGGGGACCATGGCGCGCGGGAGGATACGCAGGCAGGGCCCAAAGCCAAGCCAGCGACCCACCCACCTGCCTGATGCCCGCCCGCCTGCCGCATCCCTCCAGGACACCACTTCCCCGGGCAGCGCCGGATTCGCGCTGTTACGGACCCTTCCGGGCGGGACGGAAACGAGCACGGTCCATCACGCCGACATGTGGAGCGGACGGAGACGCCGCCCCACAGGGGGGGCCTGCCTGGACGGGGTGTCCTCCAGCAGGGGCCCAACCGTCGGGAAGTACGCGGTTGGGCGAGGTGGGACCCGAAACATCGCACCGGGGGGGCTCCTCCCAGCGTGGGTCAGGGTCCTTATAATCAAAGTGCCTTTTCACCCCGTGAAGGGGAGCGGCTTCTCTCTCCGACACGAGCTGACGCGCGGTCCCACTCCGCGGCGGGGTCCCGAAGGGGCGTGAGCATCGCGATTGTCGTCGCCTGGGACCTCATCGGGGTGGGTGTGGAATGGCCTTCCAGCCCTCCAGGTTCACCATGCTGGCTTCCTGGAAGAACGCGAGCGTTCGCGTTCCTCCGGCAGCCTTCGAGGGAGAGACATGAAGGACGCTGAGAAGGGCTCGTGGGTCTCCAGAATCGCCGCGTTCCAGGACGTGAAGACCTACGCGGAACTCAACTGGGACGGCTCTTTCGAGGACTACCTCGAAATCGTCCGCAAGAACCCCAAGGTCACCCGCACCGCCTTCCAGAGGATCTACGACATGATCCTCAGCCACGGAAAGTCGGAGTACATCGACAACAAGAAGAAGCTGACGCGCTACCACTTCTTCAGTGACGAGCGCTTCGGCGGCCGTGACGCCATCTTCGGCCTGGACGTGCCGCTGATGAAGCTGGTGAACGTCTTCAAGTCCGCGGCCCAGGGCTACGGCACGGAGAAGCGCGTCATCCTGCTGCACGGGCCCGTGGGGTCGTCCAAGTCCACCATCGCCCGCCTGCTCAAGAAGGGCATGGAGGAGTACTCCAAGGTCCCCGAGGGCGCCGCCTACACCTTCTCCTGGCTCACCGACAAGAAGCAGCCGGACGGCACGGTGGTGAAGGAGAAGATGAAGTGCCCGATGAACGAGGAGCCGCTCAACCTCATCCCCAAGGAGTGGCGCCCGAAGATCTTCGCGGAGCTGTCTCCGCCGGAGTCCGGCTACACCATCCCGGACGGCTGTGAGCTGTGCCCCGCGTGCCGCTTCGTCTTCAAGGAGCTGATGACCCAGTACGGCGGCGACTTCGCCCAGGTCATGAACCACGTGCACGTCAACCGGCTCATCTTCAGCGAGAAGGACCGCGTGGGCATTGGCACGTTCCAGCCCAAGGATGAGAAGAACCAGGACTCCACCGAACTCACCGGCGACATCAACTACCGGAAGATCGCCGAGTACGGCTCCGACTCCGATCCGCGCGCGTTCAACTTCGACGGCGAGTTCAACATCGCCAACCGCGGCGTCATTGAGTTCGTGGAGGTGCTGAAGCTGGACGTCGCGTTCCTCTACGACCTGCTCGGCGCGTCGCAGGAGCACAAGATCAAGCCGAAGAAGTTCCCGCAGACGGACATCGACGAAGTCATCATCGGGCACACCAACGAGCCCGAGTACAAGAAGCTCGAGAGCAACGAGTTCATGGAGGCGCTGCGTGACCGTACGGTGAAGATCGACATCCCGTACATCACCAAGCTCACGGAGGAGGTGAAGATCTACGAGAAGGACTTCAACTCCCGCGCCATCAAGGGCAAGCACATCGCGCCGCACACGCTGGAGATGGCCGCCATGTGGGCCGTCCTCACGCGCCTGGAGGAGCCCAAGAAGCACAACCTGTCGCTCCTGCAGAAGCTCAAGCTCTACAACGGGAAGACGCTGCCCAACTTCACCGAGGACAACATCAAGGAGCTGCGCAAGGAGAGCGTGCGCGAGGGCCTGGAGGGCATCAGCGCCCGCTACATCCAGGACAAAATCTCCAACGCCCTGGTGAGCGACAAGGGCGAAGGCTGCATCAACCCCTTCATGGTGCTCAACGAGCTGGAAGCCGGCTTGAAGACGCACTCCCTCATCAACAACGAGGACGCGCGCAAGCGGATGAAGGAGCTGCTCACCACGGTGAAGCAGGAGTACGAGGACATCGTCAAGAACGAGGTCCAGCGCGCCATCAGCGCCGACGAGGACGCCATCGGCAAGCTGTGCGGCAACTACATCGACAACATCAAGGCCTTCACCCAGAAGGAGAAGGTCCGCAACAAGTACACCGGCATCTACGAGGTCCCGGACGAGCGCTTGATGCGGTCGATTGAGGAGAAGATCGACATCCCGGAGAGCCGCAAGGACGACTTCCGCGGGGAGATCATGAACTACATCGGCGCGCTCGCCGTGGAGGGCAAGACCTTCAACTACCGGACCAACGAGCGGCTGCACAAGGCGCTGGAGCTGAAGCTCTTCGAAGACCAGAAGGACAGCATCAAGCTCAAGAACCTCGTGTCCTCCGTCGTGGACAAGGAGACCCAGGAGAAGATCGACCTGGTGAAGGACCGGATGATGAAGAACTACGGGTACTGCGAGATCTGCTCCACGGACGTGCTGAACTTCGTGGCCAGCATCTTCGCCCGCGGCGACGCGAAGGAGTGACAAGGAACACCTGACGCCTTGCCCCAGAGGGACGTGACACCGTGACCTTGAAGATCCACCAGGACCACTCCCGCTTCAAACAGATCGTCCGCGGGAAGATCAAAGCCAACCTGCGCAAGTACGTGCAGAAGGGCGAGATGCTGGGCAAGAAGGGCAAGGATGCCATCAGCATCCCCATCCCCTTCATCGACATCCCGCGCTTCAAGTACGGCCACAAGGAGCAGGGCGGCGTCGGGCAGGGCGAGGGCGAGGTGGGTCAGCAGCTCGGCCCCGGGGCGGTAGAGCCCGGGGACGGGCACCAGGCCGGCCAGGGCGAGGGAGACCACGCCCTGGAGGTGGACGTCACCCTGGAGGAGCTTGCGCAGATATTGGGCGAAGAGCTCCAGCTGCCGCGCATCGAGCGGCGGCAGAGCGAGCGCATCGTCACGCAGAAGGTGAAGTACACCGGCGTCAACACCACGGGCCCGGAGTCGCTGCGGCACTTCAAGCGCACCTTCAAGCAGGCCTTGAAGCGGCAGATCGCCACCGGCACCTATGACCCGAAGATGCCGGTCATCATCCCCACGCGCGAGGACCGGCGCTACCGCAGCTACAAGCTGCAGGAGCTGCCGGACACCAACGCGGTCATCATCTACATGATGGACGTGTCCGGTTCGATGGGGGACGAGCAGAAGGAGATCGTCCGCATCGAGAGCTTCTGGCTCGATACGTGGCTCAAGCACCAGTACAAGGGCCTGGAGTCGCGCTACATCATCCACGACGCAGTGGCGCGTGAAGTGGACCGCGACACGTTCTTCCACACCCGTGAGTCCGGCGGGACGATGATCTCCAGCGCGTACAAGCTGTGCCGGGAGATCATCCAGGCGGACTACCCGAAGAGCGCGTGGAACATCTACCCGTTCCACTTCAGCGACGGTGACAACTGGAGCGCGGATGACACGCGCCAGTGCATTGAAATGCTGCGCAACGACATCCTCCCGCAGGTGAACCAGTTCGCCTACGGGCAGGTGGAGTCGCCCTACGGCAGCGGGCAGTTCATCAAGGACCTGCGCGAGGCGGTGGGTGACACGACCAACGTCGCGTTGAGCGAGATCGCGGACAAGGACGCCATCTACACGTCCATCAAGGACTTCCTCGGCAAGGGGCGCTGAAGCGCTCGCCCATCCCCAACCGGAGCACCCGCCCGATGCCCAAGAGCCTGACGCCCCGCCTCGCCGCGCTGCGGGATGAAATCCATGGCTACGCCAAGGAATTCGGCCTGGATTTCTTCGAGACCGTCTTCGAGATGGTCAGCTACGACGAGATGAACATGGTCGCCGCCTACGGCGGCTTCCCCACCCGCTACCCCCACTGGCGCTGGGGCATGGAGTACGAGCAGCTGGCGAAGGGGTACGAGTACGGGCTGTCGAAAATCTATGAGCTCGTCATCAACAACGACCCTTGCTACGCCTACTTGATGGAGAGCAACCCGGAGGTGGACCAGAAGCTGGTGATGGCCCACGTCTACGGTCACTGCGACTTCTTCAAGAACAACTTCTCCTTCCGGCACACCAACCGCCGGATGATTGACGACATGGCCAACCACGCCACCCGCGTCCGGCGCTGGGTGGACAAGATTGGCGTGGAGAAGGTGGAGGACTTCATCGACCGGACGCTGTCGCTGGAGAACCTCATTGATCAGCACGCGCCGCACATCCGCCGCAATCCGGATCCGCAGCGCGCGGAGGAGGAGCTCAAGTCCAACGAGCGCGTGGAGGGCTTCAAGGTGAACCGCGAGTACATGCGCGGCTACATCAACCCTTCGGAGTTCCTGGACTCGCAGCGCAAGCTCTCCGAGGACGAGAAGCAGCAGCGCAAGCGCTTCCCGGAGCGCCCGCAGCGGGACGTGCTGTACTTCCTGCTGGAGCACGCGCCCCTGGAGCCGTGGGAGGTGGACATCCTCTCCATCCTCCGCGACGAGGCGTACTACTTCGCGCCGCAGGGCCAGACGAAGATCATGAACGAGGGGTGGGCCAGCTACTGGCACTCCACCATCATGACCCGCCGGGCGCTGCGCGATGATGAGATCATCGACTACGCGGACCACCACTCCGGCACCATGGGCGTGCGGCCCGGGGCCATCAACCCGTACAAGCTGGGCATCGAGCTGTGGCGGGACATCGAGGACCGGTGGAACAAGGGCAAGTTCGGCAAGGAGTGGGACGAGTGCGACGACCTGCGCGCCCGCCAGGCCTGGGACAAGAAGCTGGGCGCGGGGCGTGAGAAGATCTTCGAGGTCCGCAAGCACTACAACGACATCACCTTCATCGACACGTTCCTCACCGCCGAGTTCGCTCAAGCGCAGAAGCTGTTCGTGTATGGCTTCAACGACAAGCGCAACTCGTGGGAAATCCTCGACCGCGAGTTCCGCAAGGTGAAGAACAAGCTGCTCACGTCGCTCACCAACTTCGGGCAGCCCATCATCGAAGTGGTGGACGGCAACTACGAGAACCGCTCGGAGCTGCTGCTCGCGCACAAGCACGACGGGCAGGACCTGAAGGGCGACTACGCGCGGGAGACGCTGCGCAACCTCCAGAGCCTCTGGCGCCGGCCGGTGAACATCGTCACCCGCTACGACGGCAAGGGCGCCCTCTTGCGCTTCGACGGGCAGCACCACTCGGAGAAGAAGGTGGAACTGTAGGTGTAGCGCGGGAGCAGGCGGGCGGGCAGGCCGGGGGAAGCCAGGAGTTGGGCGGAGGTGCAACAATCCTCTACACTCCTGTCCGCCCCCATGAAGACCGCCTCCCTGCTCTGTGTCGCCGCCCTCGCGGCGGCGTCGACCTCCGAAGCCGCCCCCCAGCAGTACGACATCAAGAACCGCCGCATCGAGCCGCGCCAGACGCTGGCGGGCGCGCTGCACGACGCGCAGCTGCCCGACGCGCAGGTGGAGGCCGTCATCGCGGCGCTGGAAGGGGTGTTCGACTTCCGCAAGTCCCGCGTGGGCGACCAGTTCCGGCTGGTGATGCGCAACGGCGAGCTGGACTTCTTCGACTACCGCCAGAGCACCGTGGACGAGTGGCAGGTGCGCCGCGACGGGGAGAAGTACGTCGGCAGCAAGCGCTCCATCGAGGTGGAGAAGCAGGTGTCGCTCGTGTCGCTGGAGATCAGCACGTCGCTGTATGACGCGACGCTGGCGGCGGGCGAGGACCCGTCCATCGGCCTGGTGCTGTCGGACGTGTTCGCGTGGGACATCGACTTCTACCGGGACGTGCGCAAGGGCGACCGGGCGAAGGCGCTGGTGGAGAAGTTCGTCTCCAAGGGCCGCGTGCTGCGCTACGGCGAGGTGCTGGCGGCCACCTACGAGGGCGGGCTCGTGGGCAACAAGCGCGTGTTCCGCTACGTGCTGCCCAACGGCGAGGCCAACTTCTTCCAGGAGGACGGCGCGAGCGCCAAGAAGACCTTCCTCAAGAGCCCGCTGAAGTACGCGCACGTCACCAGCAGCTTCGGGTCGCGCTACCACCCGGTGCTCCAGTACGTGAAGAACCACAACGGCGTGGACTACGGCACGCCCATTGGCACCCCGGTGTGGGCCGTGGCAGACGGCACGGTGGTGTCCGCGAGCTACGCGGGCGCCGCGGGCAACATGGTGGTGCTGCGCCACTCCAACGGCATGGAGACGCAGTACATGCACCTGTCGCGCTTCGGTGACGGCGTGCGCACCGGCACGCGCGTGCGGCAGAAGCAGGTGATTGCCTATTCGGGCAACACCGGCCGCTCCACCGGGCCGCACCTGCACTTCGGCCTGAAGCGCGGCGGCACCTACGCCAACCCGCTCACCCAGAAGTTCCCCCGCGCGGATCCGCTCCCCAAGGAGCTGACCGGGGACTTCCTCGCCAAGGCGCACGACATGGCCCAGCAGCTGGACGCCGTCTCCGTGGCCGCCGTCGCGGGCCAGGCGGCGCCTCCGCCCGCGGCCGTGAAGTAGCGGGCCCGCGTCCCTCCTGCACCGCTCTTCCGAGCCGGGCCCCCTCCCCTTCACGGTGGAGCGGGGCCCGACGCGTTTCTCAGGCCCACTCGATGAGGTACTCGGTTTCGTCCAGGCCCAGCTCGGTGCCGCGCACCTGGCCCTCGCGCTGGAGGGCGCAGAGGGCGCCCGCGAGGATGCCCTCGTGCACCGGCACCGGCAGCAGGTCTTCCTTGAAGTGCAGCCGGACACGCTTGTCGCCCAGGGGCACGTATTCCCGCTGCCCGTAGCTCACGGCGGTGGCGTAGGCGGCGGACGCGTTGCTGTAGATGCGCTTGGGGTCGCTGCCGGCGGCGAAGCCCAGGAGCGTCTGCCCCACGGTGGATTCGAGGAAGGTCCCGCAGACGGCGCCGCCGCACGCGCGCAGGGCCGCGTCGTAGCTTCCGAAGGCGGGCTGGAGCGCCTCCGCCGCGAAGGCAATCAGGCGCAGGAAGTCCACCGCGGGGTAGGAGAAGAAGTCCACCGGGTTGCGCTGCAGGAGGGGCGCTCGCAGCCGCTCCGCGGTGTCCTGCCCCAGGTGCTTGCGCGTCAGCTGCAGCACCGCCGTGAAACACAGGCCCCGCACCGTGTCGCCTGGACGGCTCAGGGCGATGCGCTGCTCCAGGTCACACAAGGGGGAGGCCATTCCCCTTCGTTCTACCCCAACTCCTCTCGCTGTCAGGATTCCAAGCGAAGCCAGGATGCAGGGGCCCTCCCCTGCTGGGGTGGGAGGGCGTCACGGAGGGTCCCCGGGCACCTTCCCTCCCTGGTGGGGGGAGCGGGCATCCCAGGGGCCGCGCTGCGGCTTTCCGGTGCCTGGATGGGCCCGACACGATACCCTCGCACGCGGTGCGCCCTCGTCCAGGCGGGGGCGCCCGGAAGCACCCACCTCTTCGTGACCCACGAGACGACCGACTTATGGCTCCTCCTGCCTCCGCGCGCCCCGCGCCCCCGCCCACCTCCTCGGGCCACCCCGAAGACAGCGGCCGCACCGGGCTCGACGCGGCCAGCGTCCGTCGCGGTTTCTTCGAACACGTGCGCTATTCGCGCGGCAAGAACCCGGAGACGGCCACCCCGCATGACCGCTTCATGGCCTTGTCCCTGGCGGTGCGCGACCGCCTCACCGACCGCTGGGTGAAGACGGCCCGCACGTACTACGAGCAGGACGTCAAGCGCGCGTACTACCTGTCCGCGGAGTACCTGCTGGGTCGGGCGCTGGGCAACAACCTGCTCAACCTCAACATGTACGAGTCCGCCGCCGCCGCCATGCAGGAGGTCGGCGTGGACCTGACGCAGCTGTTGGAGATGGAGCCGGACGCGGGCCTGGGCAACGGCGGCCTGGGGCGGCTGGCGGCGTGCTTCATGGACTCGCTGGCGACGCTCGGCTACCCGGGCATGGGCTACGGCATCCGCTACGAGTTCGGCATCTTCTCCCAGGACCTGGTGGAGGGTCACCAGGTGGAGCGCGCGGACGAGTGGCTGAAGTTCGGCAACCCGTGGGAGATCGTCCGGCCGGAGAAGGCGGTGCCGGTGCGCTTCTTCGGGCGCGTGGAGCACCACCAGGGACCGGACGGCCGGCCGGTGGCGCGCTGGGTGGGCGGCAAGACGGTGATTGGCGTGCCGTATGACACGCCCATCGCGGGCTTTGGCAACAACACCGTCAACACGCTGCGGCTGTGGCAGGCGCGCGCGAGCGCGGAGTTCGACCTGCTCCTGTTCAACGCGGGCGACTACGAGCGGTCGGTGGTGGAGAAGAACGACTCGGAGGTCATCTCCAAGGTCCTCTACCCCAACGACGCGTTCCAGGCGGGCAAGGAGCTGCGGCTGAAGCAGCAGTACTTCTTCGTGGCGTGCTCCATCGCGGACATCGTCCGGCGCTACCTGAAGAACCACAGCGACTTCCGTGAGTTCTCCCGCAAGGCCGCCATCCAGCTGAATGACACGCACCCGGCCATTGGCGTGGCGGAGCTGATGCGCGTGCTGGTGGATGAGAAGCAGCTGCTCTGGGACGAGGCGTGGTCCATCACCCAGGAGACGTTCGGCTACACCAACCACACGCTGCTCGCGGAGGCGATGGAGCGCTGGCCGGTGTCGCTGTTCGAGCGCCTGCTGCCCCGGCACCTGGAGATCATCTTCGAGATCAACCAGCGCTTCATGCGCCAGGTGCAGATCCGCTACCCGTTCGACGTGGAGAAGCAGCAGCGGATGAGCCTGGTGGAGGAGGGCCCGGAGAAGAAGATCCGCATGGCCCACCTGGCCGTGGTGGGCAGCCACAGCATCAACGGCGTGGCCGCGCTGCACACGGACCTCTTGCGCCGGGACGTGCTGCCGGACTTCGCGCAGATGTACCCGGAGCGCTTCAACAACAAGACGAACGGCGTCACGCCGCGCCGGTGGCTGGCGTGGTGCAACCCGCGCCTGTCCAAGCTCATCACCAGCCGCATTGGCGACGGGTGGGCCACGGATCTGGATCAGCTCACCAGGCTGGAGTCGCACGCGGAGGACCCGGCGTTCCGCCAGGCGTTCCGCGAGGTGAAGCACGCCAACAAGGTGGACCTGGCCCAGCACGTGAGGGACCTGCGCTGGGTGCAGCTCAACCCGAACGCCATCTTCGACGTGCAGATCAAGCGCCTGCACGAGTACAAGCGGCAGCTCTTGGACGCCATCCACATCGTGGCGCTGTGGATGAAGGCGCGGCGCGACCCGTCCAGCGTCGTGCACCCGCGGGCGTTCCTCTTCGGCGCGAAGGCGGCGCCGGGCTACCACCTGGCGAAGCTGACCATCCGGCTCATCAACGGCATCGCGGAGGTGGTCAACAGCGACGCGGGCACCACGGGGCTGCAGGTGGTGTTCGTGCCCAACTACCGGGTGAGCCTGGCGGAGCGCATCATCCCGGCGGCGGACGTGTCCGAGCAGATTTCGACGGCGGGCTGGGAGGCGTCCGGCACGGGCAACATGAAGCTGATGCTCAACGGCGCGCTGACGCTGGGCACGCTGGACGGCGCCAACGTGGAGATCCGCGAGGCGGTGGGCGACGAGAACTTCTTCCTCTTCGGCCTCACCGCGGACGAGGTCATCGCGCGCAAGAAGGCCGGCTACCGGCCGCGTGAGGTGTACGAGTCCAACACGGAGCTGCGCGAGGCGTTGGACCTCATCCGCTCCGGCTTCTTCTCCCCCGAGGACCGCAACCTCTTCCACCCGCTGGTGGACAGCCTGCTGGACGAGGACCGCTACCTGGTGCTCGCGGACTTCGCGGCGTACATGGCGAAGCAGGACGAGGTGGTGCGCGCGTACAAGGACCAGGAGTCCTGGACGAAGAAGTGCATCGTCAACGTGGCGCGCGCGGGCATCTTCTCCTCGGACCGCACCATCAAGCAGTACGCGGAGGAGATCTGGCGCGTGCAGCAGACGAAGGTGGAGTGAGCCTTCGGTGAAGTCCCGGGGCGCGGGCGGCCTTGTCGCAAGCCGCCCGCCCCGCCCCGTGGCGCCCCGCCCTACGCGGCCTTGTTGAGCCAGGCCTCGTAGGCGCGGAAGTCGTAGTCACGGCCCAGGAAGCGGTTCACCAGGCGCGCGGCGTCGTCGGAGCCCCCCGGCTCCAGCACCGCGCGCCGGTACGCCTGCGCGGGCGCGGGGTTGAGCAGGCCCTGCTCCTGGAACACCGTGAAGAGGTCCTTCGCGATGACGAGCGACCACATGTACGTGTAGTAGTTGGACGAGTACCCATCCAGGTGCCCGAAGGTGAGGTGGAAGTACGTGCCCTCCAGGTATGGGAAGGGGATGTACTGGCCCTGCAGCTCGCGCACGAGCGCGGTGGCGTCCAGGCCCTTGGGGTCGCGCCGGTAGAGCTCCAGGCTGAGCGCCGCGTAGAACATCTGCTGGCGCACGAAGAGCCCCTTGCCGAACTCGTCCGCGCGCAGCATGCGCTCCACCAGCTCCGCGGGCAGCTTCTCCCCCGTCTGGTAGTGCGTGGCGAAGGTCTGCAGGCACGTGACGTCGCGGGCCCACTCCTCCAGCATCTGCGACGGGGCCTCCACGAAGTCCCACTCCGTGCGCACGCCGGACAGGCCGGCCCACTGGGTGTGGCCGCCGAAGATGTGGTGCAGCAGGTGGCCGAACTCGTGGAAGAAGGTCTCCACGTCGCCGTGCTGCATGAGGGCGGGTTCGTCCCCGGGCTTGGGGAAGTTGCAGATGAGCGCGCCTTCCGGCAGCCGGCGTCCGGACTTGCCGCTGGTCAGCGTGAACTGGGCCGCGTGCTTGTACTTGTCCGCGCGCGGATGCATGTCGAGGAAGAAGCGGCCCTTGAGGGTGGCGCCCTCGTAGACGTCGAACACTTCCACGTCCGGGTGCCACACCGGCACGTCCTTCACGGGGCGGTAGGTGACGCCGAAGAGGCGGGCGGTGAGGTCCAGGACGCCCTGCTTCACGCGCGTGTATTCGAAGTAGGGGCGCACGGTTTGCGAGTCGAAGGCGTACTGCTCCGCCTTCACGCGGTCATCCAGGTAGCCGGAGTCCCAGGGCTCCACCTGGGTGGCCTGGGGTTCGTCCTTCTGCTTGCGCTCCAGCAGCACCTGGTAGTCGCGCTTCATGCGCGCCTCCGAGGCGGTGGCGATCTTCTGGATGAAGTCCCGCGCGGCGTCCGCGGTGCGCACCATCTTGTCCTCGGTGGCGTAGGCGGCCCAGTGCGGATAGCCCAGGAGCGTGGCCAGCTCATGGCGGCGGGCGACGAGC
The DNA here is from genome assembly GCF_003611735.1 of Corallococcus sicarius. Lineage (GTDB taxonomy): Bacteria > Myxococcota > Myxococcia > Myxococcales > Myxococcaceae > Corallococcus > Corallococcus sicarius. The sequence continues at coordinate 12,174 of NZ_RAWG01000083.1, forward strand.
CGGCCCAGCACGTCCACGTTGGCGGGGTGGCCGCGCTGGCGGTTGGCGCGCCAGAGCTGCTCGCGGGCCTTGCCGTCGCGCGCGTAGGTGAGGAAGGGCACGAGGTCCGGGTAGTCGGTGGAGATGCGCACCTGACCGTCCGGGCCGGGCGCGTGCGCGCGCACGTAGTCCTCCGGCAGGCCGTCGAGGGCGGACGGGGGCAGGGACACCTTGCGGGTGTCCTGGCTGATGTTGCGGCTGAACTCCTGGCCGATGCGGATGAGCTCTTCCTGGAGCGCCTTCACCTTCTCGCGGGTGGCCTCGTCGCGGTCCACGCCGGCGCGGCGGAAGTCGCGCAGCACCTTCTCCATCCACTTGCGCGTGGCGGCGTCCTCGCCGGAGAGGTCCACGGCGGAGAGCACGTCGTAGACGCCCCGGTCCATGCGGATGTCGTTGGAGAGGTTCTCCAGGGCCTGCTCGGCGGCCTCCGCGGCCTCGCGCAGCGCGGCCTCCGGGTGGGTGTGGCGCACGACGCTGGCGCGCGCGGACGCGTCGTCGAGCGTGGCGGAGGTCTCGTCGAACAGCTCCAGCACCTCGCGGGCGGTGCGCGACGCGGGCAGGGACTTCAGGCGCGCGATGCCGGCGCGGGCCGTGGCCACGGCCTCCTCGCTCGCTCGGCGGAAGTCCTCCGGCGGGCAGGTGACATGGCGGGCGGCGACGGGAACCAGGGGCTGGGACACGGGAAGGGCTCCTCTCGAAAGAGGTGCCAAAGCTAATGCGCCCCGCACGCAGGGGCAGCACCCGTGTGAGGGCAGAAGTCCCTTTCACGGACACAGGCCCCCCTGCCCTGCCCCGTCCGTCGGGCGGCGGACGGACGGGCAGGCCTGGAGGGCCCTGAAACGGCGGAAGGCCGCCCCGGCGTGGTGCCGTGGGCGGCCTCCTGGGACTTCACCGGGGTGCCGGTGTCGTCAGTGGAAGAACTCCACCGGGCTGGTGGAGCTCTGCGGCTGCCGCGTCACGCGGATCACGAAGTCCACGGAGTTGTTGTTCGTGTCCTGTCCGTTGCCGCGCGCGGCGTCCGTGCCGCCCACGGCCAGGGTGGCGGAGGTGGACGTGGACACGGCCTTGCGCTCCAAGCTTCCACCGGAGGCCGGATGGGAAGGAAGAGGAGGACCGGTGGGGCCCTCGGGCGCGTTCGCGGTGCCGTAGCCCAGGAGGTCCACGTCAACGAAGGCCGCGCCCGAAGGCCGTTGGAGACGGATGTGGCCACCGCCGGTCGTGGACGCCGTCGCGTCGATGTTATGGGTCGTGTCCGCGGGGGCCACCCCCGAGTAAGCCGAACCGCCCAACAGGAAGTAGCCGTGGGACGGGATGCTCTTCCCGGCGGGAATGGTGAAGGTGGTGGTGTAGGTCGTATTGGTGGCGGACTTGTAGCTCACCTGCCAGCCGGACAGGTCCACCGCCGCGCTCGTCGGATTGTAGAGTTCCACGAACTCATCGCGCGTGTTCGCGGTCGTGCCCCCGCTGAACTCACTGATGACGACGTGGTTCGTCTGCGGCCCGGCCAGCACCGTCACCGAGCCGTACGTGCCGGCGGGCGGCACGGCGATGCCGTTCTGATCGCAGTACACCCACGGCTCGCCCGCGTCCGTGAACCGGTAGCGGAAGCCGTAGCGGTACGTGCCCGCCGTGGAGATGCTCAGCGATGCCTTCAACTCGTCGTTGTTGGAGCTTGGCGTGACGTAGCCCGCGTTGAAGTCCGCCGACGTCCACGTCCAGCCCACAGGGTCGGTGGCGTCCGTGCCGTAGCCCAGCTGCGACTCGATGCGCGGGTAGAAGTCGTTGCCCGTCTGGCTCCGCGTCGTGACATCGAAGCTGTAGAACTGGCTGAAGATGTCGTACCGGTCGAAGGCGAGGATGCTCGCCGGGTAGTTGCCATCTCCGGACGGGAACGTCTTCGGGTACTGGATGTTGCAGTAGTTCAGCGGCTTCTCGGCGTTCAGCGCGCAGTCGTCGTTGGGCTGCCCCGGCGTGCCCCGGTCTCCGCCGGACAGGCTGCCGGACGAATCACACCAGTACCAGGACCGCGCGCTGCCCGCCGTGCCCAGGATGCTGGATGCGAGGCTCATCGCGCGGCCGGTCGTCTGCGGGAACGCGCCCGTGTACGTCAGGCTGTCCACGTTCGTGGCCCCCTGCTTCACGGTCAGCGTTCCGGTGCTCCCCAGGACGAACCCGGTGCCATAGGCGTACCGTGCGCTCACGCCACCGTTCGTCTCCGAAGCGGCGTCCTGCGCGAGCACCAGCGCTTCCCCCGGCGCGACCAGCAGTGCGCTGCCCGTGCCCGGGTCCACCGTGATGGACGACGGCGCCGTCACGCCATCCGAGTAGCCCACCGACAGGCCCGCGACGTTGAGCAGCTTCGCGCTGCTGTTGGTCAGCTCCAGGTACTCCGTCGTCCCCGCCGAAGGCGAGTGCATCACCTCCGAAAGGAACAGCTCGCCCGCCACGGGCCCCGCCGCGGTGGTGCACGCGTCCTCGAAGCAGACGCCGTCCGCACCGGGGCAAGGGTCGCTGCTCGGGGGCTCGTCCTCGCACGAGGGGGCACCCGCCACCACCACGCATCCCTGCGAGTACGTCACCAGCGACCGGGCATCCGCCGCGCAGGTGGACGCGGGCGGCGTGCACACGAAGCCATCGCACGGGTTGGTGGTGGTCCCGCTCACGGTGGCGAGCGCACTGCCGTTGTTCGCGCCATCGAACGTCTTCAGGGCGAAGAAGTACGTCGTGCCCACCTCCAGGTCGGAGACGGTGAAGGTCTCCGCCGTGCCCGGCGCCTGGGGCGCGCTCACACCCGGCACCAGCGTGGCCGTGTCGAAGGTGTCGTCCGTGATGGCCACCGTCGCATAGCGCAGCTCGTAGCGCGTCGCGGTACCCAGGTCGCCGTCATCACCCGGTGCCTTCCAGTCCAGCCGAAGGCTGTAGGCGGACAGCGCGGTCGCCCCGAAGTCCTGCGCGATTTCCGGAGCCACCGCATCGGTGATGCCCAGGTCCGCGGACGTTGCGACCGGCAGGCCGTCCACCGTGGCCTTGAACTGGTAGGTGCCCTCCGCCTCCACGACGAGGCCGGTGAACGTCGCCTTGCCGGCCGTGGTCGTCTGCGTGACGGGGCCCTGGGCGAAGCTTCCGCCCGCGAGTTCCAGCTTCACGTCCCGGGGGGCGTCGCTGACGGTGTTGCCATGGGCATCGCGCAGGGCCACCAGCACATCCGCCAGCGCCTGCCGCACGGCCCCCGTGGTGGGCGCGGAGACGAACGCCACCCGGTCCAGGGCCGCCGGCACGATGGAATAGGTGTGCGTGCCCTCGAGCGTGTCCACCGCCACGTCCTTCGCGACGACCTTCTGATCACCGGCGGTGCGCAGCTCCACGCCGAACGTGTGCCGGCCTTCATCCGCGACGGTGAACGTATAGGCGCCCGGCAGCACCGCCTGCGCGTCCGTGGACGAGAACACCACCGTGGCGGCGTAGTCCTTCGCGACGTTACCGTAGACGTCCCGAGCCACCAGCTCGTAGCTCAAGGCCTGGCCCGCGGCGAACGGGCCTGCTCCCGCGATGACCTCGAAGGAAGCGGCGGCGAGGGCGCGCACGTCTGCGTCCACGGTCGCGGTGAGGGCCGCGTTGACGGTGTCCTCCGCCGTCAGCGTCTGCGTCCCCGCCGTCTTGAAGACCAGCCCGGTCATGAGCTTCTGGCCCTGGTCCTCCGGGGTGAAGGTCGCGTCCGGAGGCAGCACCGCCTGCGCGTCCGAGGACGTGAAGCGCACCGTGCCGGTGGCGTCCTGGCGGCGGTTGCCAAAGGCATCCGTCAGCGACACGGACACCTCAAGCGGATCGCCCGCGTTGACCGGGCCCGTGAAGTCCAACACCACGAGCTTCGCGAGAGGCCCGGCGGACACGTTCACGCGGAAGGTGAAGGAGATGGCGCTCGTGCCGTCATCCAGCTTGAGGTCCTGGGCTCCCGCCGTCCGGAAGGTGATGCCCGTGAAGGTGTACTGCCCCGCGTCCGTGGCCGTGAAGGCGTGGGCGGCGGGCATCGTCGCGGCCGGGTCCGTGGACGTCAGCGTCACCGTGCCCGTGTAGTTCGTCACCGTGTTGAGGTAGGCGTCCTGCAACGTCACCTGGAGGTCCTGCGCCACGCCCGCCACCGCCGTCTCCATGAGCGTGCTCAGCCCCACAGCCACCGGTGCACCGGGTGCCACCGTGAAGGAGGTGCTCGCGGCCGGCTCGAAGCCCGAGGCGCTCGCGATGAAGTGGTAGTTGGCCCCGGCCCGCTTCAGCACCACGTCCGGGAAGCGCGCCACGCCCGCCACCGTCGTCACCTTCAGCAGGGCCTCCGGAAAGACGATGCCCCCGGAGCCCAGTGACAACGTCACCTCCGTCGCGCTGTCGGGGACCACCGCGCCGCTGGCGTCCTGGACGGTGACCTCCAGCCCGCTCAGCGGCACGCCCGCCACGCCATCCGGCAGCGACTCGCGGAACACGAGCTTCCGGACCGAGGGGGCCCCGAACTCCACCGTGGCCGTCGCGGCAAGCGGCACCTGCGCGCGGTTCACGTCCTTCACCGACGCGCGCACCGTCTTCACGCCCGCCACCGTCGACGACACCTGTGCCTGTGCCTTGCCGCCCGCGTCCGTCGTTGCCGTGGGCACGACGACAGAGGCGCCCTCTCCCTCCACCGTCACCGTCACCGGCCGCCCCGCCAGCGGCGAACCGTCCGCGCGCAGCACCGTCACCGTGACGACCGCCGCGTCCTGGCCATCCGGGAGCACGCCCGTGGGCCGGTCCACCACGACCTTGGACGCCGCTGCGTCCACCACGCCCTTCACGATGGGCGGAGGCTCCGGTGAGACCCCGGGCTCGGTGCACCCCAGCGACAGACCCAGACACAGCACGCCCAATCCCAGACAGCGGACGAGCACTTCGAAACGTGGGGACATGGGGGTCTCCGACAGCGGGCAGCCTCCGCGCGGCGGCAGGTGCCTGCGCGGGGTTGCACTGCTTTCTATCAGACATTCCCTGACGCGCGGAATGCCCGGCCGGAGCCCCTCAGCTCACCGGAAACTCAGCCGTTCATCGCCTGGAGCAGCGCGGCGCCGCCCAGCAGGGACTGGCCGCCGTCACAGACCATGATGGAGCCGGTGATGAAGCTGGCCGCGTCGGACGAGAGGAAGAGCGCCAGCCGGGAGATGTCCTCCGGCGTGCCGAAGCGCTGCAGCGGCAGGGCCTCCGCGAGCTTCTGGCGCGAGCCCTCCGAAGGCGCGAGCCGGCTCATCCCTTCCGTGCCCTCGATGGGGCCGGGGGTGATGGCGTTGACGCGCACGCCCGCGCCGCCCCACTCGATGGCCAGCACGCGGGTGAGCATGTCCACGCCGGCCTTGGCGGCGCACACGTGGGCCTGCATGGCCATGGGCAGGTAGGCCTGGGGCGCGGAGATGGTGATGACGGACGCGCCCGGCTTGCGCAGGTGTTCGAACGCGGCGCGCGCCACGTTGAACGTGCCCAGCACGTCGATGTCCATCACCGCCTTGAAGCCGTTGGACGACATGCCCAGCGCGGGCGCGGGGAAGTTGCCCGCGGCGCCGCACACCAGCACGTCAAGCTCACCGTACGCGTCCTTCACCTGCTGGAGCGCCTTCTCCACGGACGCGTAGTCGCGCACGTCGGCGGCGACGCCCATCGCGGTGCCGTGGGCCTGGAGGCCCTTCACCGCGCCCTCCAGCTTCTCCACGTTGCGGCCGTTGATGGCCACCTTCGCCCCCGCCTTCGCGAACGCCGTGGCGATGCCGAGGTTGATGCCACTGCTGCCGCCGGAGATGAAGGCCGTCTTGCCCTTCAACAGCCCATCCCTGAACACGCCATCCGCCATGGGGTCGCTCCTTCGCAATTGAATCAGCCGAACTCCACGACCTTCTGCCCGAAGAGCTTGTCCACCGCGAGGAGCAATTCGTCGTTCACCTGCACCTTGAGCGTGGTGCCGGCGATGTGCGCTTCGGCCTCCCCGGGGAACAGCACGCTCACCGCCACCGGCGTCGCCCCCGCGTACTTCTTCGCCAGCTCGTTGAGCTTCGCCAGCCGCTCCTCGGTGACGACGTCCGCGGGCAGGCGCAGCTCCAGCCGCTTGGTGCGCTTCTCCCGCACGGACTTGAGGCTCTGGATGTCGTCGACGATGAGCTCCGCGGTGGGCGTGTTCTCGTCGCGCTGCGAAATCTGCACCGTGCCCGTCACCAGGATGGGGTCGTCCGACTTGAGCAGGTGCTCCCACTGCTCGTAGCCCGGCTTGGGGCCCTGCTTGGACCACTTGCCGTCCTTGCCCATCACGTTGCGCGTGCCGTCCTTGCCCGGGAAGCACACCAACTCCGTGGAGCCGGACAGGTCTTCAATGGTGACCCACGCCATGCGCTTGCCCGTCTTGGTGGGGCGCTCGCGCAGCACGGTGATGATGCCCGCCACGGTGATCTTCTCATCGCGGCGCGCGCGCTGCACGGCGGTGATGGGCCGGGCGTAGCGCTTCAACTCCTTCTCGTACTGGTACAGCGGGTGGCCGGACACGTAGAAGCCGATGGACTCCTTCTCGTAGGCCAGGCGCTCCTTCTCCGGCCACTCGTCCACCGCCGCGTAGTCGTCCTTGAGGCCGGTGCCGGCGGAGGCCGGGCCCGTGAGCATGCCGAACAGCGAGCTCTGGCCCGCGGCCCTGTCCTTCTGGCTGGCGGAGCCGCGGTTCATCGCGCGCTCGATGGTCTCGAAGAGCTGCGCGCGGGGACGCTTCTCGAAGTCGAAGGAGCCCGCCTTCACCAGCGCCTCCAGCACCTTGCGGTTGACGCGGCGGCCGTCCACGCGCTCGCAGAAGTCGAACAGGCTCTTGAAGGGGCCTTCCTTGCGCGCCTCCAGGATGGACTCGATGGCGCCCTCGCCCACGCCCTTGATGGCGCCCAGGCCGAAGCGGATCTTCCCGTCCACCGCGCCGAAGGCCAGGTCGGACTGGTTCACGTCCGGCGGCAGCACCTGCGTGCCCGACTCGCGGGCCTCGCCAATGTGCTTCACCACCTTGTCGGTGTTGTCCTTCTCGCTGGTGAGAAGGGCGGCCATGAATTCGCACGGGTAGTGGGCCTTGAGCCACGCCGTGTGGATGGTGACCAGGCCGTACGCCGCGGAGTGGCTCTTGTTGAAGCCGTACTCGGCGAACTTCTCCATCAGGTCGAAGATTTCGCCCGCGACCTTGAGGTCCACGTTGTTGGCCTTGCAGCCCTCCATGAAGCCGGCGCGCTCGGCCTGCATGACCTCGGCCTTCTTCTTGCCCATGGCGCGGCGAAGCAGGTCCGCGCGGCCCAGGGTGTAGCCACCCAGGACCTGCGAGATCTGCATCACCTGCTCCTGGTACACGATGACGCCGTAGGTGTCCTTGAGCACCGGCTCCAGGTTCGGGTGCGGATACGACACCTTCTCCCGTCCGTGCTTGCGGTTGATGAAGACGTCCACCATGCCGGCGTCCAGCGGACCCGGGCGGTAGAGCGCGCCCGCGGCGATGACGTCTTCGAAGCAGGACGGCTTGAGCTTCATCACCATTTCGGTGAAGCCGCTGGACTCCATCTGGAAGACGCCGGCCGTGTCGCCCTTGGCCATCAGCGCCCACATCTCAGGGTCGGTGAGCGGAATCTCGTGCCGCTTGATGTCCTTCTTGTGGTTGCGGTTCACCAGGTCCAGCGCCTGCTGGATGACGGTGAGCGTCTTCAGGCCCAGGAAGTCGAACTTCACCAGCCCCGCCGCCTCCACCTCGTCCTTGGCGAACTGGGTGATGAGGATCTTCTCGCCCGGGGGCGAGTACACCGGCACGAACTCCCACAGCGGCTTGTCGGCGATGACGACGCCGGCCGCGTGCATGCCGGGCTGGCGGTGCAGGCCCTCCAGCGCGAGCGCGATTTCGAGCACGTCCTTGGTGGTGACGGGGTTGCCCTCCACCTCACCGATGTTGGAGGGCTTTTCGATCATCTCCTTGAGGCGAGGCTCCATTTCAATGGCCTCCTTCAAGGTGATGTTGAGGACTTCGGGCACCAGCTTGGCGATGCGGTCGCCTTCGCTGAACGGCAGGCCGAAGACGCGGCACACGTCGCGCAGCACGCTCTTGGCCTTGAGCGAACCGAACGTGATGATCTGCCCCACGTTCATCTCGCCGTACTTGCGGCCCACGTACTTGATGACCTCGTCGCGCCGGTCCTGGCAGAAGTCGATGTCGAAGTCCGGCATCGACACGCGCTCCGGGTTGAGGAAGCGCTCGAAGAGCAGGTTGTACGGGATGGGGTCCAGGTCGGTGATGCGCAGCGCGTACGCGACCAGCGACCCTGCTCCGGAGCCACGGCCCGGGCCCACCGGGATGTTGTGGTCCTTGGCCCAGTTGATGAAGTCCTGGACGATGAGGAAGTAGCCGCTGAAGCCCATGCGCTGGATGACGCCCAGCTCCAGCGTGAGGCGGTCTTTGTACTGCTGGTGGTCGATGGGGTACTGGTGCTTCAACTCCTCGAAGCGCTGGCGCAGGCCCTCGTACGCCAGCTCCGCCATGAAGGAGTCCGGGGTGTGGCTGTCGGGCACCTTGAACGTGGGCAGCATGGGCTTGCCCAGCTTCAGCTCCACGTTGCACTGCTCGGCGATGCGCTGGGTGTTGTGGACGGCTTCCGGCGTGTCCTTGAAGAACTCCAGCATCTCCGTGGGGCTCGTGACGTAGAGCTTGTCGGTGGAGTGCCGCAGGCGCTTGCTGTCCGCGAGCGTCTTGCCGCTCGCGATGCACATCAGCAGCTCATGCGCGCGGGCGTCCTCGCGCTTGATGTAGTGCGCGTCCGCGGTGGCGACGAGCGGCACGTCGATGTCGCGCGAGAGCTGCTTGAGGTTCTCGTTCGCCTTGTCCTGCTCGGGCATCCCGTTGGATTGGATCTCCAGGAAGAACTGCCCGGGCTCGAAGATGTTCTTGTACTCGGTGGCGGCGCGGCGGGCGTGGTCCATGTCGCCGCGGAAGCACGCGCTCGTCACTTCGCCGCCCAGGCACGCGGTGAGCCCGAAGAGCCCCTTGCTGTGCTTGGCCAGGACCTCCTTGTCGATGCGCGGGTGGTAGTAGAACCCGTTCATGTACGCGGTGGAGGACAGGTAGCGCAGGTTCGCGTAGCCCTCCTCGTTCTTGGCGAGGAGGATGAGGTGGTGGGCCACCTTCTCCGAGCGGTCCTCGCGCCCCTTGGGTCCCGCGACGTACGCCTCCAGGCCGAGGATGGGCTTGATGCCGGCGTCCTTCGCCTTCTTGTAGAAGTCGATGGTGCCGAACATGTTGCCGTGGTCCGTGACGGCCACGCTCGACATGCCCTTCTCCTTCACCGTCTTGATGAGGTCCTTCATCCGGATCGCCCCATCGAGCAGCGAATAGAGGGTGTGGAGGTGAAGGTGCGTAAAGGACATAAGCGGCAGGTTCCCGGAGTGAAGAAGGAGGCACCTGAACAGTAGAGCCCGGGTCCCCTGCTCGCCAGTCCAGTGACAGGGCCAGCGGTTTCGGAGGACCTCCCACGTCCTGGGAGCCCGGAAATCCGGACTGGAAAACACCCGGAGCGGAATCGAGCTTCCCCGCCGTCCGGGCGTGTGCACTTCGGACGGGGCGGGGTGGCCTCCGTGGGATTCGTGCCCACGCTCCCCCAGGATGTCCTCCATGGCCCGTTCACCGACGCTCGGGCGTGCCCTCCTGCTTGGCTGTCGGGCGGGCCTGCTCGTCTTCCTGCTGCTCTACACGCTCTGTGCCCTGCTGAACATGCAACTGGGTTACCAGGGCAACGAGAGCCGCATCGTCACCGATTGGGTGTGGAGCGAGTGGCGCGGCGTGGTGCTGTGGCAGGTGGCGCGGCTCATCGCGGCGTACTCCGTCATCGGCCTGGTGCTGGGGGCGCTCCTGGGCGCGGGCGCGTGGGCGGCGGAGCGGAGCCGGCGCGCGGTGTTCGGCTGGAGCGCCCTGGGGTGCCTGCTGGTGGAGGCGCTGGGGGTGCTGGGGAACATGGCGCAGCATCCGCACGTGTACGCGGCGACGCTGTATGGGCGCTCGGAGGTGACGGCGGCGCTGCTGCGGGCGGTGAGCGGCACGCAGCCGTCGGGTTGGTATGCGGCGGCACTGGTGCTTCCGGCGGTGAGCGGGGTGGCGCTGGTGCTGCGGGGACTGGGGCCGGTGCCGCGCTGGCACCGGGTGGTGGGAGGCGCGACGGTGGCGGTGGCCGTGCTGGGGTTCGCGGGCCTGGGGCTGGCGCGGATGGGGCGTCCCGCCGGGGGAGCGGGGACAGCGCGGCCGAACCTGCTCATCCTGGCGTCGGACGGGCTGCGGCCGGATCACCTGTCGGGCAACGGCTACCCCCGGGCCACGTCCCCGAACATCGACCGGTTGATGGACGAGGGCACGCGCTTCAGCGACACGGTGGTGCAGGTGCCGCGCACCGCGCCGTCATGGACGACGCTGCTGACGTCGCAGTGGGCGGGCGAGCACCCGGTGGTGCACACGCTGGTGGGCCGCGAGGCGCGCGAGACGAAGCTCACCACGCTGGCCACGGTGCTGGCGGCGCAGGGCTACCGCACGGCGGTGGTGGCGGACTACGCGGGGGACCACTTCTCCCGCTTCCCGTATGGCTTCCAGCAGGTGTCCGCGCCGGACTTCCGCTTCCCGGACCTCGTGCGTCAGCGAATGCTCATCATGCACGTGGCGCTGCTGCCGTGGACGGCGCTGGCGCCAGGGCTGTTCCCGGAGCGCGGTGAATTCCCGGAGCTGACCGACCCGGCCCCGCTGCTCGCGCGGGTGCTCCGCACGTTGGATGGGTTGCCGGAGGACGCGCCGTTCGCGCTGGTTGTCTTCGCGTCGTCCACGCACTTTCCCTACGCCGCGCCGTGGCCGCAGGAGGGTCGGTTCGTGGAGGAGGGCTACCGGGGGCCGTGGCGCTTTGGCACGACGCCGCAGGTGGAGGTCAACCCGGAGGCGCCCTCCCCCACCCCCGAGGACGTGGCCGCGCTGGGGGCCAACTACGACGCGGGGGTGCGCACGTTCGACGGGCTGGTGGGGGACCTGCGCGCGGACCTGGAGCAGCGCGGGCGGTGGGACGACACGCTGGTGGTGGTGCTGTCGGACCACGGTGAGCACCTGGCGGACGCGAGCCTGGGCCTGGGCCACGGCGACCACCTGTGGGGCGGCGCGGCGCTGCGCATCCCCTTCGTGGTGCGGCTGCCCGGGCAGGTGGCCCCAGGGCGCACGGTGACGCAGCGGGCGCGCTCGCTGGATGTGGCGCCCACGGTGCTGGAGCTCTTGGGCGTGCCCACGCCGGAGTCCTTCCGGGGCCGCTCGCTCGCGTCATTGGTGAGGCCCGGGGAGGAGCCGGGGCCGCTACCGGACGCGCCCGCGCTCATCGAGACGGACCTGTGGTTCAGCGACCGCGACGGCCAGCCGTACCAGACCGTGCGCATCCCCTACCCGTGGATCTACGAGACGGCGACGGTGGAGAAGGACACGGGGGAGATTGCCCTCAAGCCCGAGTGGGAGGGCACCGTGCGCCGGGCCCGGCACCGGGGGCTGTACCTGGGCCGGTGGAAGCTGCTGGAGCTACCCACGCCGGACGGGGTGGTGGTGCAGCTGTTCGACGTGGTGGCGGATCCGGCGGAGGCGCACGACGTGGCCGGGGACTTCCCCAACGTCGTGACGGCGATGCGCGCGAGGCTGGCCGAGGAGCTGCCGGATGGAACCCGCGAGGTCGAGCGCCCCGTCGAACACTGACGGCCGGCTACGAGCTGGCGAGCTCCGTTCGCGCCTCCCCCGGTGAGGTGCTCGTCCGGCGCAGCAGCACGAGGGCCCCCACCGCCAGCAGCGAGCACCCGACGACCAGCGAGAGGTTCGCCGACGCGGGCATCTGGGAGAAGGGCGTCACGTAGCGGGTCAGCAGGAACGACGTCGCGTTGTTGAGGACGTGCACCACGATGGGCAGGCGCACGCTGCCCGTGCGCTCCGCGAGCCAGCCCAGGAACACGCCCAGCACCAGCGCGATGGGGGTGTGGATGGGGTCCATGTGGATGAGGCCAAAGACCGTGGCCGACACCGCGAGTCCCGCCACGCGACCCCAGCGCTGGACCAGGCGGGTCTGCATGTAGCCGCGGAAGAACAGCTCTTCACCCGTGCCCGCGCCCACGGCCCCGAAGAGCAGCAGCAGCGCGAACAGCCCGGGCGGAGCCTGGCGGCTTTCCTCCACCACCTTCAGCGCCGTCGTCCACTGCCACACGCCCGTGAGGATGCTCAGGCTCTCCAGGGCCTGTCCCAGCGCGATGCACCCCACCACCGCGACGCCCCACGCCCAGGCGGGCAGCGAGGCTCCGGCCTGGAGCCGCAGGCGCTCGCGCAGCGGTTGGGGGGACAGCGCGCCGCCCAGGAGCGCGGTGCAGATGAACGTCGTGCTCGACACCGCCGCTCCCGCCACGAGCACCCAGGGCAGGAACTTGAGCTGCTCCAACAGCGCGGTGACGGCCGCGGGATCCTGGGGATTGCCGCCGGTGCGCAGCAGCTCCCGGGTGACCGCGATGCCGACGATGACGCTGCCCACCACCATGATGACCCCGAGGGCGAGCACGAAGGCGAGCGCCACCGTCCACACGCGCGGGGGCTTCGCGGGGGCGGACGGCATGGGGACATTGGACGGTTCGGACTGGGAATCCATGGCGCGCGACGTTAGTGCCCGCATGCGCCCAAGTCGAACCGCCTCCCGTGCCTGCCTTCACACTTCTTCACGCCCCACGCAAACCCTCTCAATGAGCGGCTTCCATATTGGCTCCAGTCAGGAAGCAGCAACGAACCCCACGTCTGGAGACACAACGCCATGAAGAAGAAGCTCGCCATCGCCGGTACCGCCGTCGTCGCCGTCACCCTCCTCACCGGCTTCGGCTTCGGCGGCCGCGGTCACCACGGTTCGCCGGATCCGGAGCGCATCAAGCAGATGGTGACGTGGAAGCTGGACGACAAGCTCGATGACCTGGACGCCACCGAGGCCCAGCGCACGTCCCTCCACGCCGTGAAGGACCGCCTCCTCGCGGAGGGCCAGCAGCTCATGGAGGGACAGCAGTCCGTCCGCAAGGAGGCCCTCACCCAGTTGGAGTCGCCGAACCCGGACGCCGCGAAGCTGCACGCGCTGGTGGACGCGCGCATCGACGCGTTCCGCGCCTTTGCCCACAAGGCGACGGACGCCGTGCTGGAGATGCATCGCACCCTCACCCCGGCCCAGCGTCAGGAACTGGCCAGCGAATACCGCGAGCGCACCGGCCAGAAGTAGCCCCGTCCCGTCGGGGGTGAACCCGGCACGAAATATTCGTGAGCGGGCCCTGCTCCAGCATGGGCAGGGCCCGCCGGCGCGACTATGTTTCCACGGTGGATTACACCGACTACGCGCGACGCATCCGCTCCCATTCGTCCCTGGGGGAGCTCACCGAATACGGCCAGGTGCACGAAGGCGGGCGTGACTACCCGCTCTTCCGCCTCATCGTCCCCGGCGAACGCTGGCTCGTCATCACCTCCGGCTTCCACGGCGAGGAGCCCGCGGGCCCGCTGACGCTCGCCCAGCACCTGCCGGACATCGTCGCCTACGCGAAGTCGAAGGGCGTGGGCCTGCGCGTCTACCCGTGCATCAACCCCTCCGGCTTCGAGGACGGCTCGCGCTACAACCGCAGCGGCGAGAAGCCCAACAACGACTTCATGCGCTACGAGATCGCCCCCGGCGAGTGGCGCGGCGAGCTCGTCGGCGACCCGCCCATCCTGCGCTGGGCGCTGTACGACGGCGGCCCCAAGGAGACGCGCGCGCTGCGCACCGACCTGGCCCGCTTCCCTCCTCCCGACGCCGCGCTCGACATCCACCAGGACAACTACCTGGGCGGCGTCGCGACGTACGCGTACACCTTCGGGGACAAGGCCGCCTACCGCCCGCTGATGGAGGCCTGCGCCGCGCACGCCACCGTGGTGCGCAGCCGCAAGGTGGATGACAACAGCTTCGCGGACGAGAACGGCTTCGTCGTCTTCCACGACGGCAGCGTCACCGACTGGTACACGCGCCAGGGCGTGCCGTACACCGCCGCGCTGGAGACCACCACGCCCACGCCGCTGCCGACGTGCGACGCCATCAACCTCACGTGGATCCGCGGCTTCATCGACCTGGCCGCGCGGGGCGAGGGCCCGAAGCGATGATCCAGCGCCCCCTGGGAAACAGCGGCCTCACCGTGTCCGTGCTCGGCTTTGGCGCGGGGCCGGTGGGGAGTGAAGCCTTGAGCGACGCGGACGCGGGCGCGCTGCTGCACGGCGTGCTGGACGCGGGCATCACCCTCATCGACACCGCGCCCAGCTACGGCGTGTCCGAGGAGCGCATCGGCCGGCACCTCGGCTCGCGGCGCCGTGAGTTCGTGCTGTCCACCAAGTGTGGCTACGGCGTACCCGGCGTGGAGGACTGGACGCCCGAGTGCATCACGCGCGGCGTGGACCTGGCCCTCCAGCGCCTGCGCACCGACGTGCTGGACGTGCTGCACTTCCACTCGTGTCCCCCGGAGGTGCTGCACCGCCCCGGCCTCCTGGAGGCGCTCACCCGCGCGGTGGAGTCGGGCAAGGTGCGCGCCGCGGCGTACTCGGGCGACAACGCCGGGCTGGATGCCGCGTTGGAGTCGGGGGTGTTCGCGGTGGTGCAGACGTCGGTGAATGTCTTTGATCAGCGCTCACTCGACCACGGTGTCGCGAAGGCGAATGCACGCGGCGTGGGCGTCATCGCCAAGCGGCCCCTGGCCAACGCCCCGTGGCGCTTCCACGACCGGCCGTCCTCGCACGACGTGGGCGAGTACTGGGACCGGATGCAGCGGATGGCCCTGCAGCCCGGAGGCCTGGACTGGCCGGAGCTGGCGCTGCGCTTCACCGCGCACGCGCCCGGGGTCGCGACCTGCATCGTGGGCACCACGCGGCTGGAGAACCTGCGCGCCAACGCCCACGCGCTGGAGCAGGGGCCTCTGCCGGAGCCCGTGGTCCGGGAGCTTCGTGACGCGTTCCGTCGGAATGACCACGGTTGGGACGGCGTTGTCTGAGCAGCCCCCCGGGCTCCCCGTTCGTCAAGAACCGTGAGGGGCCCTTCCCGCAAGTGCTCACCATCAACGGTTGTCTCGTCCAACCGGGACGGGTGCCTGCTCTTGGGTGCATGCCGAACATCCGGACATGAACGAGATGCAGCAGTCAGAGAAGCAGGGAGAGTCGGCGGAACTCCACCCTTCATCGCTGGACCTGAACCAGGTGGAGCACACCCCGCAGGTGGCGAAGTGGTTGCGCCTTCGGGCGAGCCAGTGGCTCACCAACGCCCAGAAGGAGTTCAACGAAGCCATCTTCGCGCGGGACGGCTCGGACGCGTCGTTGGACCGCTATGCCGACGCCCGCTCGGAGCTGGACTCCGCCGAGGCCTGGGCGCTGCGCGTCGCGGAGTTCCTGATGCGTCCGCAGTAGACACAAGCGCCCGGAAGCCGCGTTCAAAGCGCGAAGCGCCGGATGCGTACCCGCGAGGTGCCGTCAGGCTCCGTCACCGTCTCGTCCATGTAGAGCGCGGCCGGCTGTCCCCGGACGACGTGGTGCGCGTTGGGATTCGCGATGGGCGCCACCTCCTGGAGCGTCGTCCCGTCCCACACCGACACGAAGTGCTCCGTGCCTCCGTCCGGGGTCTGCTTGGGATTGGCGAAGACGAAGCGCTGCTCGCCCGGGATGAACTTGAAGAGGTTCACGTTGATCTGCTTCGGGTAGCGGATGACGGCGCTGGAGCCTTCCGGGCGGTCATGCGTGTGCCAGGACAGGGTGCGTCTCCCGGCTTCGGGGCCGTAGCCGTACGTCATCCACACCGAGGTCCGCAGGTCGTCACTCACCGCGGGCCAGGTGTCGATGAAGGTCCCCCCGGCAAGCGGCTCCCCTGCCCTCTTCCAGAGCGAGTGGACCGCCGTGCACCGGACCCCGAAGCAATCCACGCCCGAGCAGAAGAGGAGCGGCTGGGTGCGCGTCTGCAGGGTCTGGCAGGTCTGTCCATAGGTCACGCTCGTGCATCCCCAGTCCATGCAGGCGATGGCGCTCCTGGGCGGAAAGACGTCGAGGGGCCTCTTGACGCCCTCCGTGTTGACGATGACCGTGTCCTCGCCAAAGAAGGAGGGGATCAGCCACACCCAGGTCCCCGCGACGGGGACCTCCCACAGCTGGGCTCCGGTGGCGGTGTCATGGACCTGGACGTTCTGCTTCGGCGTGAGCATCCCGAAGCGTGCGCCTGCTGGGGAGATGATCAGCTCGGATCTGGGCAGGCCCAGCTCCTGCACCGTGCTCAGCGTCAGGTCGATAATCCACGTGCGCGCCCCCTGCCACGCCCACAGGTACCGCTCTCCCGCGTGGAGCGCCGGCACCCCCTCCAGCACGCGCAACAGCGTGCGCTTCGGGCAGGCCTGGGCCGTGCATCCGTCCAGGTCCACCACGCGCACGTCCGAGTCGCCTTCCGGCGTCTGCTCGATGAAGGCCAGGTAGCGCTCCCCTTTCTCCTGCATCAGGATGTAACCCTGCATGCGGTCGCTGAGGAGGAAGGCCTGGAGATCCCCGGGCCGCCACAGCCACGTCGAGCGGAGGCCCTCCGCCTGGGCGCTCCAGAGCAGCAGGGTGCTTCCCTCCGCGGTGAAGCGCAGCCCTTCCACGGGCGGCGCGACGGTCCGCACCTCACCGGACGCCAGGTCCTGGACGACCGTGCCGCCATCGATTTCCTGCGCGACCAGGAAGCGCTGCTGGGCATCCACGTCCCACAGGTACGCCCCCTCCATCAGCGTCTGGATGGGAGCGCCGGCATCGCCAGCGTCAGCGGTCTCTCCCGCGTCCGGCTCCGTGCCCGCATCCACGCCGACGTCCGGCGTCTCGTCGCATCCGGCCAAGCCCATCCCGAGCAGCAACAGGCCCAGGGCCGTCCGTCCTCCTCGCGAGAGGAGACGGCTTCGTTGAGATGACATCGGTTTCTCCTGGCAATGCAGTGCGATTCCGCCGCCGGGCCGGCACGGCGGGCGAAAGAAGAGGCATTGCTGTTACGGAGCGAGGCCCCTCCCCCGGTCATGGAAAGCGACAGCCTGTTCAGCGCCCCACGCCCATGCGCGACCACAGGTCCAACAGGGTGCGCAGCACGGACGCGTCCGGCACGTCCGCCGCGGGCGGCACGTCCACCCGGATGCCCTGGGCCGCCAGCCGCGTGAAGGGGTTGTCCGCGTCCGCCGTCTTGAGCGGCACGGACGGGTCCGCCGGCCGGAAGCCGAACGCCAGGGCCCGCTCCTGCACCGGCCGGCTGCGCAGGAAGCGCACCCACTCCAGCGCGGCCTCGCGCTGCTCGGGCGTCACCCAGTCCCCCTGGAGCACCGCCGCCGGATGGTCGCTCCACAGCGTCACCGGCGGGTAGTCCACCTGCAACTGCCCCCACCGTCCTTGCGCGTTGCCCAGGTGCGAGATGGCCAGGCTCTCGTAGACCAGCGCCAGGTCGTAGCGGGACGGGCCGAAGCGCACCAGGTCCGTCATGAAGATGCCGGTGGACGGCTCGAAGCGCGTCACGCCCCGCTCCAGCCGCTTGAGCCACTCCTGGTAGCCGGGGTCCAGCAGGTCCGCTTCCCTCACCCCCGCGCGCTGGCCCAGGTACTCCAGCGTCGCGGACAGGAGCGCCTGGAGGCCGGAGTTGGACTTCGTCGGGTCGGTGTGGCCCAGCTTCACGAAGCCCCACGCGGCGGGGCCCCCCACCGCGGGCCAGCCCTGGTCGCTGCCCACCGCGCGCTGGAGCGTCTTCCACGACAGGTGCCCGCCCCCGCCCGCCTTGCGCAGCACGTCCATCCGGTCCTGCCAGCCCACGAAGACGAGCGGCGTGATGACCAGCGGGTGCGGCGCGGCGTCCCCCTCCGTCGCGAACAGCGGCCCGTGCCCGGCGTCCGTCGCCCAGTCCGCCGCGAGCATGCGCAGCACGGCGCTGTCCGCCGGGCTCCACACCGTGGGCTGCTCGCGGCCCTCCAGGATGGCCTGGGCCGCCTCCAGCGAACCCCGCCCCACCAGCGTCACCCGCACGTGCGGGTGCGTGCGCTGGAAGTCCGCGAGCGCCGCCTCCACCCACTCCCGCTTCTCCGTGCTGTAGAGGAACGTGATGTCCGTCACCCGCCGGCGCGACGGGGGCCGCGCGGGCTCCGCCTCCGGGCTCCCGGAGCGCGGCGCCTCCGGGGTCGTCAGCAGGTAGGAGACCCCGAACACCGCGGCCAGCACGCCAATGAGGAGGAGGAGCCGCGGCTTCATGTGCAGCCTCGTACCCCGGGTCGCACCCCGCGAAAGTCCGGCGGTGCCTTTGTCACAACCATGTCACCCACCGCGTCTCCCCTGGCCGCCCACCCTCCGGAGAGGAAGCCGGCCGGATGCCTTCCAGAACGTTTGTTCGACCTCAAAGCGGATGGCAGACTGAACCCATGATGGCAATGCGTCGGCGAATCGTGCTGCTGGGCTGGGGCGTGCTGCTGGGAGCCTGCGCGGGAACGAAGGCTCCGCCCGTGCAGCACTATGCCCTGGGCATGTCCCGCGCGGATTATCGGGATTATTCGGGGTCGAAGGCGAGCCCTTGTGACGCGGAGCCGCGCTGGTTCTCCGACGAGCTGACGGCGGTGAACGGGCTGCTGGCGCGCTTCATCAAGGAAACGGCGCAGGCGCAGGACCCGACGTCGCCGGACCAGCCCAAGCAGCTCGCGCTGCTGGAAGAGGGGCTGCGCACGCTGCCGCCGGTGCTGAAGGTGCACGAGGGCAACCTCCGGGCCCTGCAGACCTGTGACTTCCGGCGCTCGGGCGCGTTCCCGGACCTGGCCCAGCGGGGCGCGACGCTGGTGAAGGAGGCGCAGGGGCTGATGGCCCAGGGGCCGAAAATCAAGGCCGCGGTGGCCCTGCAAGCGGCGCAGCAGCAGTGGCGGGACGAGGCCCCGGCGCGCGTGGAGAAGGCGCGCGGGACGTGGTGCTCGAAGGATCCCCAGGTGGGCCAGCCGGACCTGTACTTCGCGCGGCAGTCGCCGGAGGGGCGCACCGAGTGGCTCTTCTGTGACGGGCACCGCGTGGAGAAGGTGGCCGAGGGCGAGCCCACGCTGGTGAGCCCGGAGAACCTCAGCCGCAAGGACCGCCGGCGCGTGCAGCCCCAGAAGTACCTGGATGCGGCGCGCAGCTACCCCACCGAGGAGATGGACCGCCAGCCCACCTCCGCGACGCCCCCTGCCGCAGCCGCCGCGGAAGAGGTGCGCTGAAGTCACCGCAGGCCCGCGTCACGCCCCCAGCCGGGCGAGCCGCTTCGACAGGTGCGCGTCGCCGCCCGCGGCCACCCCGCCGACGAAGGCCGCGAGCGAGCTGCCCGCGCTGGACAGGTGGGCCTCCACGTGCGGCTTGAGCACGGTCCAGCGCTTCGCCCACGCGTCCTCGGAGCCGTCGCGCAGGTCCGGACGCTCGGCGAGGAGCGCCGTCACGCGCAGCGCCAGCTCCGGGTCGCCCAGGGTCCGCGCCGCCGCCACGCCGGTGGGCACGAGGGCCGCGGGCGCGGCCGTCCACAGCTGGGTCGCGCGCTGGAAGGCCGCCACGTCCACCGCGGACAGGAGCCCCAGGGCGTGGCGCAGGGGCAGCCGTCCTTCCGCCTTGGGCCCCACCACGTGCGCCATCAGCGCGGCGAAGGGCGCGGCCAGCGCGGGGTGCGCCGCGGGGTCCACGCCGCCCAGGGCGCGCAGGGCCTGGCGGGCCTTGCGTGCCAGCCGCGTCACCTTCCAGGAGGGGCCCCTGAGGCGGGCCTGGAGGAGGGCGAGCGCGCCCGCGGCGGCGGCCACCTGTTCCGGGCCGGGCGTGGCGGGCGCCACGCGGCGGGGCAGCACGAGCTGCGGGGGCGGCGCGGCGACCTTGGG
>NZ_RAWG01000084.1 GCF_003611735.1 Corallococcus sicarius
CAGCGGCGTTCATGAAGGAGTCCATACCTACTTCATGAGTAGGGCGCCGCGACGACAACGCAATGGCGGCCAGAGCGCACAGCCCTCAACGGCTCGCTCCCCTTCGCTGCCCCCTGACACAGTAGTGCTACATCGGCGTGAAGCCCGAGTCGCTGAGCCGGATCCGAAAGCGCATCGCCACGCGCGGGAAACCGGCTACGCCGCGACGGAAGGCGTGACCGTCCGGAACCCCTTGGCGATGAGCCAGCCGGCGAGGACCACCTCGAACAGGCCCCCGGGCCCGGAGAGGAGGATGCCCCACGGCAGGCCGAAGAGCTCGAGCACCGAGCCCAACGCCAGAAGGCCGTAGCCCACCGCGCCCACCAGCGAGAGCAACGGCGGCAGAAGCCGGGAGCGGTACAGCGACAGGCAGAACGCCACGCTGCCGACCCCCAGGATGAGCATCGCGAGCTGGTACGCCCAGACGTTCCCCTTCGAGAAGACCTTCACCAGGGTCACCAGCTCCGGCGTCGTCTGCCCTTGCGCGGAGTCTCCGAGCTGAAGGATGCACAGAAGGAGGACCACCCCCATGATGAGGGTCAGTGCCTCCATGACCCGCGTGCAGACGTACGCGAGGGCGATGCCCGGGCTCCGCTCGCGGAGGATGGGAAAGAACAGCACGCCAATCCCGACGATGAAGAGGGAGTTCAACAGCAGCAGCAGCGCGCCCCCGACGAACGGCGCCCTCTGCCCGGCCATGACGGCCAGGTGCTCCGGATCCTTCAGCGCGGAGGTGACGAGCGCGGTGCCGATGCCGTAGGCGAAGAACGCGAGGAGAAAGAGAACTCCCAGGGCGCGGGAGTGAAGGCGGGGGATGTTCATCGCGAGGGCTCCAGGACGTTCAGCGACGTTACGGCCTCGAGAGTAGGGAGGAGCGCACTCGCCCTCATTGATGAGGGTTAAGAAACCGGTCCTCTGCCCCTGGCCCAGTCGCCTGCCCGGCGAGGGCACGAGCACACCGCCGGTGTATTTCCGTCATCCCTTGCGACAGGGAAACCCCTGTATCTGCTGCCAACTCCTGTCGTGTATTCACGCCCAGTGGATACAAAAAAATGTTCAACTTTATCGCGCTAGTCCCGAATGACACAGTGCGCCTATTGTGAATTGACATGCGCATCTCGACGTCGCTCATCGGCTCCCTGGAGTCCCACGCTGGGGCCCGCCCCTCCCAGCTCGCGTACCGCTACCTGACGACCGGTGATGTCGACGGCCCCGTGGAGACGCTGACGTGGGCGGAGCTGGACCGCCGGGTGCGCGCGGTGGCCTCGGCCCTTCAGCAGGCGGGGCTCGGCGGCGAGCGCGTGCTGTTGCTGTATCCCCCGGGGCTCGACTTCATCATCGCGTTCCTGGGGTGCCTGTCCGCGGGCGTGATCGCCGCCCCCGCTTATCCTCCCGACCCGGGCCGGCTGGAGCGGACGCTGGGGCGGCTGCGCTCCATCGCGCAGGACTGTGGGGCTCGGGCGGTGCTCACCACGGAGTTCATCGCCGGGATGGCGGAGGCGTTGCTGCCCATGGCGCCGGAGCTCGGTGCGCTGCGGTGGATTGCCTCGGATGCGGTGCCGGACGCCGCGGCGGACTCCTGGCGGCACCCGGCGCGTCCCTCGTCGGAGGTCGCGTTCCTGCAATACACCTCGGGGTCGACAGGGACGCCGAAGGGCGTGGTCATCACCCACGACAACCTGCTGCACAACGAGCGGATGCTCCAGCAGGGATTCCGTCACACGCCCGAGGGCAGCGGTCTCGGATGGCTGCCGCTGTACCATGACATGGGGCTCATCGGTAACGTGCTGCAGCCGCTGCACGTGGGCATGCCGTGCACGATGATGTCTCCGCTGGCGTTCCTGCAGCGCCCGGCGCGGTGGCTGCAAGCCATCTCCACCTTCCGGGCGACTTCGAGCGGCGGGCCCAACTTCGCCTACGACCTGTGCGTGCGGAAGGTCACCGAGGCGGAGCGCGCCGGGCTGGACCTGTCCAGCTGGGAAGTGGCCTTCAACGGCGCGGAGCCGGTGCGTGGCGCGACGCTCGAGCGCTTCGCGGAGACCTTCGCGGCGAATGGCTTCCGGCGCTCGGCGTTCTACCCGTGCTACGGCCTCGCCGAGGCGACGCTGTTCGTGACCGGCCCGGACACGGTGGCGGCGCCTGTCCCGGTGTCGCTCGACGCGTCGGCGCTGGAGCAGGGGCGGGTGGTGCCCACGGAGGCGCAAGGCGCGCGCTCGCTGGTCGGCTGTGGGCGGGGCTGGCTGGATCAGCAGGTGGCCATCGTCGATCCAACGAGCCGGCGGCGTGTGGGGCCGGACGGGGTCGGTGAAATCTGGGTCTCGGGACCGAGCGTGGCTCGGGGTTACTGGAACCGCCCGGAGGAATCCGCGGCCACGTTCGGGGCGCGCATCGAGGACTCGGGCGAAGGGCCGTTCCTCAGGACCGGCGACCTGGGCTTCCTGCACGAGGGCGCGCTGTTCGTGACGGGGCGGCTCAAGGACGTCGTCATCGTCCGGGGCCGGAACCTGTACCCGCAGGACGTGGAGCTGACCGCGGAGCAGGCGCACCCGGCGGTGCGGCTGGGGTGTGCCGCGGCCTTTGGCATCGAGGTGGAGGGCGAGGAGCAGCTCGTCGTCGTGGCGGAGTTTGACGAGCGCTCGGGCGCGATGCCCGCCGACGTGGCGACGGCGGTCCGCGAGGCCGTCGCGGCGGAGCATGGCATCATCGTGCACGCGGTGGCGCTCCTGCAGTCCCGGACGCTGCCGAAGACGACGAGCGGCAAGGTGCAGCGGCACGCGTGCCGGAACGCCTTCCTGGAAGGAACGCTCGCGCTCGCCTCGGACGTGGCGTTCGCGGCGCCGAGGGTGAAGTCCTCCCGGCCGGAAGGCGCGAAGGCAGAGGGGCTCGAAGGCTGGCTCATCGAGCGGATCGCCACGCTCTCCGGCACGCCCGGCGAAGACATTGATCCGGAGCAGCCGTTCGCCCGTTACGGGTTGGACTCCACGGACCTCGTGGGGCTGTCCGGCGAACTGGAGGCCCGCCTGAACCGGTCGGTCTCCCCGGCGCTGCTCTATGAGCAGCCCAGCATCACCGCGCTGGTCCGGCACCTGGAAGGGAACGCGGAGCAGGGACCGTCGGCGTCCATCCCGCGCTCGTCGGTTCCGGAGACGGAGCCCGGGCCCGTGTCGGCGGGTGGTGCGCGGCTCCTGGTGCTCGACCGCTTGTCGCCTGGAAGCCCGCTGTACAACGTCCATGCGGGACTGCGGATGAAGGGCGCCCTCGACACGGCAGCGCTGAAGCAGGCGCTGGAGGCGCTCACCACGCGGCACCCGATGCTGCGCGCCACCTTCCCCGAGTCGGAAGGGCGACCGGTGCTCGTCGTCCTGCCCGCGCGTCCGACGGAGCTGCCCACGGTCGACCTGCGCGGCCTCTCCCCGGAGCATAGGGACGCGGAGCGGGAGCGGCTCTCCACCGAGCACGCCACGACGCCCTTCGACCTGGCCCGGGGCCCGCTGATGCGGACCACGCTGGTGACGCTGGGAGATGAAGAGCACGTCCTCCTGCTCACGCAGCACCACACCATCACGGACGCGTGGTCGCTCGGCGTCGTCGCGCGCGAGCTGGCCGAACTCTACGAGGGCTTCCGCGGGGGCTCGCCTCGGACGCTCCCGGAGCTTCCGGTGCGGTACTCGGATCATACCCGCTGGCAGGAGGCCCGGCTCCAGGGCGAAGACGCACGTCGCTCGCGGGCGTGGTGGCGGGAGAATCTGGCGGGGCTGCCGAGGCTCGACCTGCCCACGTCCCGGACGCCCGTGCGCGGGACGACGCATGCGGGCGACGCGTGCGCCTTCGTGCTGTCGGAGCAGCTCACCGCGGGCCTGCGGGAGCTGGCCCGCCGCGAGTCCTGCACGTTGTATGTGACGCTGCTGTCGGCCTGGGCCACGCTGCTGCACCGTTACTGCGGCGGGCAGACGGACTTCGGGATTGGCACCGTCACGGCGGGGCGGGACCGGCGCGAGCTGCGCGACGTGGTGGGCTTCTTCGTGAACACGCTCGTCCTGCGGTGCGACCTGTCGGGAGACCCGGAGGTCGGGGTGTTGATGCGTCGGCTGCGGGGCGCGGTGGAGGGCGCGCTCCGTCACCAGGAGGTGCCCTTCGACCAGGTGGTGAGCGCCGTCGGGGCTCCGCGCGGGCAGGACCTGAACCCGCTCTTCCGCGCGGGCTTCATGCTGGAGAACGCGCCGTTTCCCACGCTGTCGCTGCCGGGGCTCGCGTGGACGCCGGTGCAGGGCCGTCCGGACGGCGGTGTGCCGGGCACCGCGAAGTTCGAACTCGGCCTGTCGATGGTGGAGACGGACGGGAAGCTCTCGGCGGTCATCGAGTACGCCACGGACCTGTTCGACGCGGCGACCCTCGAGCGGATGGCGGGCCACTTCCAGCGGCTGCTGGAGGGCTTCGTGGCGGAGCCGGGTCGCCGCGTCTCGGAACTCGGGCTCCTCACCGAAGGCGAGCGGCACCGGGTGCTGGTGGAGTGGAACGCCACGCGCCGGCCGTACGAGGCGGCGGGACTCGCGGCGCTGCTGGAGGCGCAGGCGGCGCGCACGCCGGACGCGGTGGCGCTGGTGTGCGGCGAAGAGCGCCTCACGTACCTCGCGCTGCACCGCCGGGCCAACGCGCTGGCGCTGCGGCTGCGCGCGCTGGGCGTGGGGCCCGAGGTCGTGGTGGGTCTGTGCGCGCGCCGCTCGGTGGAGCTGGTGGTGGGGATGCTGGGCATCCTCAAGGCGGGCGGCGCGTACCTGCCGCTGGATCCCCATCATCCGGCGGAGCGGCTGGCGTACATGCGGGAGGACTCGGGGATGCGCCTGCTGCTGACGCAGGCTGCGCTGGCCGGAACGCCAGTGGCCGAAGGCGTGCACACGGTGTTGCTGGATGCGCCAGAGGCGCGCGGCGAGACGTCCGAGCACGGCCCCCGGGATGGAGCGGGCCCGGAGCACCTGGCGTACGTGCTGTACACGTCGGGCAGCACGGGGCGCCCCAAGGGCGTGCAGGTGTCGCAGCGCAACATCGCCCACTTCTTCGCCGGCATGGACGAGCGCGTGCCGGTGGGGCCGCGGCCGGTGTGGCTGGCCGTCACCAGCGTCTCCTTCGACATCTCCGTGCTGGAGTTGCTGTGGACGCTGGCGCGCGGGTTCCAGGTGGTGGTGCAGGGGGACGAGGTGGGCGCGGGCGCGGTGCTCGCGCAGGTGCGCCAGCACGCGGTGACGCACCTGCAGGGCACGCCGTCGCTGGCGGGGGCGCTGCTGCTGGAGCCCGGGGCCGAGGACGTGCTCGGCACGCTGCGCTGCCTGCTGGTGGGCGGTGAGGCCCTTCCTCCCGCGCTGGCGGCGTCGCTGGCAAGCTTGCTGCCCCAGCGGCTGCTCAACATGTACGGACCGACGGAGACCACCGTCTGGTCCTCCACGCACACGGTGGGCGCGGCGGAGTCGCCGGTGCCCATCGGCCGGCCCATCGCGAACACGGAGCTGTACGTGCTGGACGCGCGCCTCGGCCCGGTGCCGGATGGGTTGGCGGGGGAGCTGTACATCGGCGGCGAGGGCGTGGTGCGCGGCTACCGCGGTCGCTCGGCGCTGACGGCGGAGCGCTTCGTGCCGGATCCGTTCAGCGGCAGGCCGGGGGCTCGGCTGTACCGGACGGGAGACCTGGCGCGCTGGAAGGCGGACGGGACGCTGGAGTTCCTCGGCCGCGTGGACTTCCAGGTGAAGCTGCGAGGCTTCCGCATCGAACCCGGCGAAATCGAGACCGCGCTCACGCGCTACCCGTCGGTGCGAGCCGCGGTGGTGGTGGTCCGGGAAGACGTCCCCGGAGACAAGCGGCTCGTGGCCTACGTCGCGACTCCTTCCGGGGCCGGTGGATCAACGTTGGACACAGCAGCCCTGCGAGCCCACCTGCGCGACACGCTGCCGGAGTACATGGTCCCCGCAGCCATCGTGGTGCTGGAGGCCCTGCCCCTGACGCCGAATGGCAAGGTGGACCGCAAGGCGCTGCCCGCACCCCAGGGCCTGGTGTCGGAAGCCCGCTATGTGGCCCCTCGCACGCCCACGGAAGCGCGCGTCGCGGACCTCTTCGCGGAGCTGCTGCGCGTCGAACGGATCAGCGCGGGGGACTCCTTCTTCGAGCTGGGAGGCCACTCCCTCCTCGCGATGCAGCTGGTCTCCAGGCTGCGCGCGGAGTTCGGAAGAGAGGTCCCCCTCCGGAAGCTCTTCGACTCACCGACGGTGGTGGGTGTCGCCGCGTTCCTCGGAGACGAGGCCCCCGCGAACCTCCCGCCGCTCCATCGCGTCGCCCGCGACGGAGCGCTGCCCCTGTCCTTCGCGCAGCAGCGCATGTGGTTCCTGCACGAGTTGGAGCCGGGGAGCGCCTTCTACAACGTGCCCGGCACCGTGCGGATGGACGGCGCGCTGGATGCGGAGGCCCTGCGACTGGCGCTGGAGGACGTCGTGCGGAGGCACGAGTCGCTGCGCACGACGTTCCACGACGAGCACGGGCAGCCGGTGCAGGTCATCCACCCGGCGGGAGCCTTCCACCTCCCCACGGTGGACCTGACGGGAGCACCCGAAGCGGAGGTCCAGCGGGAGGCGAACGAGGAGGCGGTGCGTCCCTTCGACCTGTCACGAGGACCGCTCTTCCGCGCGAAGCTGCTGGTCCTCGGCCCCCGGAGCCACGTCCTCCTGGTGACGATGCACCACATCGTCTCGGACGGATGGTCGCTGGGTGTGCTCGTGCGTGAACTCGCGGCGCTCTACGAGGGCCGCGTCTCGAACAAGTCCGTCACGCTGGCCGAACTTCCCGTGCAGTACGCGGACTTCGCGGACTGGCAGAAGCGGTGGCTCGCGGGCGGGGTGCTGGAGCAACAGGTCGCGTACTGGAAGACGCAGCTCGCGGACCTGCCGGCCGTGCTGGAGCTGCCGACGGACTTCGCGCGGCCCGCGGTGCAGACACACCGGGGCGCGACGGTGCCGGTGAAGCTGGGCACGGAGCTGAGTCGGGCCCTGGATGCGTTGGCGAAGCACGAGGGCGTGACGCCGTTCATGCTGCTGCTGGCGGCCTGGCAGGTGCTGCTGGCGCGCTACACGAGCCAGCGGGACTTCGCGGTGGGCTCGCCCATCGCGGGCCGGACGCGGGCGGAGACGGAGGGGCTCATCGGCTTCTTCGCCAACACGCTTGTCCTGCGCGCGAAGCTGGGCGGCAACCCGCGCTTCCGCACGCTGCTCGCGCGCGTGAAGGAGACGACGCTCGGTGCCTACGCCCACCAGGACGTGCCCTTCGAGAAGCTGGTGGAGGAGCTGCAGCCCCGGCGCAGCCTGAGCCACACGCCCCTGTTCCAGGTGATGTTCGCGCTGCAGCAGGACGTGCTGCCGCACCTGCGGCTCCCGGGCGTGGAGCTCAAGCCCTACGCGGCGGAGGCGAGCACGGCGAAGTTCGACCTCACGGTGTCGCTGACGGAGACGGGCAGCGGGCTCGAAGGCACGCTGGAGTACAGCACAGACCTCTTCGCGCCGAAGACGATCCAGGGGATGGCCAGACACCTGGAGGTGCTGCTGGAGGGCATCGCGGTGCGTCCGGAGGCGAGGCTCTCCGAGCTGCCGCTGCTAACGGCGGCGGAGCTGCACGAGGTGCTGGTGGGCGTCTCGGGGACGGACCTGTCGGGCCCGGTGGTGGGCTCGGTGCACGGGCTGGTGGAGGCGCAGGTGGACCGCACGCCGGACGCGACGGCGCTGGTGTTCGACGGGCAGGCGCTGACGTACGCGGAGCTGGAGGTGCGGGCGAACCAGCTCGCGCACCACCTGCGCTCGCTGGGGGTGGGGCCGGACACGCTGGTGGGTGTGAGCATGTCGCGCTCGGCGGAGATCGTGGTCGCGGTGCTGGCGGTGCTGAAGGCGGGTGGGGCGTATGTGCCCATGGATCCGGCCTACCCGAGGGACCGGCTCGGCTGGATGCTGGAGGACGCGCGCGCGCCGGTGCTGCTCACCGAAGCGCGGCTGCGAGGCTCGCTGGGCGTGCACGGGGCGCACGAGGTGTGCCTCGATTCGGACGGGCCGCGCATCCGCCAGTGGCCCACCACGCGCGTGGAGAGCAGGACGAGCGTGGGCAACCTGGCCTACGTGCTCTACACGTCGGGTTCGACGGGGCGTCCCAAGGGCGTGGCCATCGAGCACCGGAGCGCGGTGGCCTTCCTGCACTGGGCGGTGCGGGAGTTCTCGCCCCGGCAGCTGGCGGGGGTGATGGCGGGGACGTCGCTCAACTTCGACATCTCCGTGTTCGAGATGTTCGCGCCGCTGTCGAGTGGCGGCACGGTCATCGTGGCGGAGAACGCGCTGGCGCTGCCGACGCTGCGGGACAAGGCGCGGGTGACGCTGCTCAACACGGTGCCCTCGGCGATGGCGGAGCTGGTGCGCAGCGGCGGAGTGCCGCCGACGGTGCGCACGGTGAACCTCGCGGGGGAGCCGCTGTCGAACCGGCTGGTGCAGGCGGTGTACGCGGCGTATCCGGAGGTGGAGTGCGTCTCGAACCTCTTCGGTCCGACGGAGGACACGACGTACTCGACGATTGCGTGGGTCCCGAAGGGGGCCACGACGGAGCCGACGGTGGGACGGCCGGTGACGGGCACGCGAGGCTACGTGCTGGACGCGTGGCTGTGCCCGGTGCCCAGGGGCATCCCCGGTGAGCTGTACCTCGGGGGCGCGGGGCTGTCGCGAGGGTACCTGGGCAAGCCGGGGCTGACGGCGGAGCGCTACGTGCCGGATCCGTTCAGCGCGGAACCCGGAGCGCGCATGTACCGCACGGGAGACCGGGTGCGCTGGCTGCCGAACGGTGAGCTGGAGGCGCTGGGGCGCATCGACTTCCAGGTGAAGCTGCGCGGCTTCCGCATCGAGCTGGGCGAGGTGGAGTCGGCCCTGCGTGCCCACCCGTCGGTGGCAGAAGTCGTGGCCCTGGTCCGCGAGGACGTGCCTGGGGACAAGCGCCTCGTCGCCTACGTCGTGGCAGGTGAGGGGGGCTCGTCGGAAGTGCTTCGAGCCCACGTGCGCGGCACGTTGCCGGAGTACATGGTCCCCTCGGCCGTCGTGCTCCTGGAAGCGCTGCCGTTGAACCCGAACGGCAAGGTGGACCGCAAGGCGCTGCCGAAGCCGGAGCTGCCCACGGCCCAGGGCGAATACGTCGCCCCCCGCACGCCCACGGAAGCGAAGGTGGCGGAGCTCTTCACCCAGCTGCTGCGCGTCGAACGCGCGGGAGCCGAGGACTCCTTCTTCGAGCTGGGAGGCCACTCGCTGCTGGCGATGCAGCTGGTCTCCCGCCTGCGAGCGACCTTCCAGGTGGAAGCGCGACTGCGCGACGTCTTCGAAGCCCCCACGGTGGCGGGAGTCGCCGGGGCCGTGGAGGCGGCCCGGAGGCAGGGCGCCGCGGCAGGTGCCCCGCCCATCACCCCTCGCTCCCGAGAGACACCACCGCCGCTGTCCTACGCGCAGCAGCGGCTGTGGTTCCTCGACCGGCTGGAGCCGGACAGCCCGCTCTACAACATGCCCGCGGCGGTGCGCCTCACGGGGCCTCTGTCTGTGAATGCATTGCAGCAGGCGCTCCAGGCGCTGGTGCATCGCCACGAGGCGCTGCGCACCACCTTCCCCACGGTGGATGGGCAGGCCCACCAGGCGATTGCGTCCGACCTCCCGCTGTCCCTGCCTGTCATTGACCTGCGAGGCGCGACGGAAGCGGAGGCGCACCGTCTGGCGATGGAGGAGGCGCGGACGCCCTTCCACCTCGCGCACGGGCCGCTGCTGCGCGCGAAGCTGCTGCGGCGCTCGGAGCAGGAGCACGTGCTGTTGCTGACGATGCACCACATCGTCTCGGACGGCTGGTCGCAGGGCGTGCTCGTGCGGGAGCTGGGAGCACTCTACGAGGCCTTCACGGCGGGCCGTCCCTCCCCGTTGCCCCAGCTGCCCATTCAATACGCGGACTACGCGGTCTGGCAGCGGCAGTGGCTCGCGGGGGACGTGCTGGCGTCCGAGCTGTCCTGGTGGAAGGAGCAACTGCACGGCGCACCGCCCGCGCTGGAGCTGCCCACGGACAGGCCTCGTCCCGCGGCGCGGACGTACCGGGGGAGCGTGGTGCCGGTGGCCCTGTCCCGGGAGCTGTCCGACGCGCTGGCCGCGCTGAGCCGCCGAGAGGGCGGCACGCTGTTCATGACGCTGCTGGCGGCCTTCCAGGTGCTGCTGCATCGCCACAGCGGGCAGGACGACATCGTGGTGGGCTCGCCCATCGCGGGCCGCACGCGGGCGGAGACGGAGGGGCTCATCGGCTTCTTCGTCAACACGCTGGCCCTGCGCACGAAGCTGGACGGAGCCCCGAGCTTCCGTGAGCTGCTGGCCCGGGTGCGCGAGGTGACGCTCGGCGCCTACGCCCACCAGGACGTGCCCTTCGAGAAGCTGGTGGAGGAGCTGGCGCCGGTGCGGGACCTGCGCCGCCCGCCGTTGTTCCAGGTGATGTTCGTGCTGCAGAACACGCCCATGCCCGCGCTGGCGCTGGGCGAGGCGACGCTGGAGCCGCTGCCGTTCGCGCAGACGGTGGCGAAGTTCGAGCTCACGCTGTCTCTGGAGGAGACGGCGGATGGGTTGAGAGGCTCGTTTGAATACAACACCGACCTCTTCGACGCGGCGACGGTCGAGCGGATGGTGGGGCACTACCGGACGCTGCTGGAGGGCGTCGTGGCGGAGCCCGGCCAGACGTTGTCGCGACTGCCATTGCTGACGGAGGGCGAGCGGCACCAGCTGGTGGTGGCCTGGAACCAGACGCGGACGGCCCTGCCGCGTGAGCACGGCATTCCCGCGCTGTTCGAAGCGCAGGTAGCGAAGACGCCGGACGCGGTGGCGGTGGTCTTCGGGGACCAACGGCTCACGTACCGGGAGCTGGACCGGCGCGCCAACCAGCTCGGGCACCACCTGAAGTCACGCGGGGTGGGGCCGGAGGTGCTGGTGGGCCTGTGCGTCGAGCGCTCGCTGGAGCTGGTGGTGGGCGTGCTCGGCGTCCTGAAGGCAGGAGGCGCGTACCTGCCGCTGGATCCGGGCTACCCGCAGGAGCGGCTCGCGTTCCTGCTGGAGGACACGGGTACGCCGCTCGTCCTGGCGCAGCGGCATCTGGTGGAGAAGCTCCCCGTGAAGCGTCCGCCCGTGCTCGCCCTGGATGCGGAGTGGGACGCCATCGCCGCGGCGCCCACGGACGCTCCGGTGAGCGGCGCGGGGCCGGAGAGCCTGGCCTACGTCATCTACACCTCGGGTTCGACGGGGCGTCCGAAGGGCGTCTGCGTGATGCAGCGGGGCGTGGTGCGGCTGGTGAAGGAGACGGACTACGCGCGCTTCTCCGCGGAGGAGGTGTTCCTCCAGGTGGCGCCGCTCTCCTTCGACGCCTCGACGTTCGAGATCTGGGGTGCGCTGCTGAACGGGGGCCGCCTGGTCGTGTTCCCCCCGGAGCGGCCGACGCTGACGGCGCTGGGGGAGACGGTGAAGCGCGAGGGCGTCACGACGCTCTGGCTGACCGCGAGCCTCTTCAACACGATGGTGGACGAGCAGCCCGAAGCGCTGCGGCCACTCCGCCAGTTGCTGGCCGGAGGTGAAGCGCTGTCGGTGCCGCACGTGAAGCGGGCGCTGAAGGCGCTTCCCGGGGTGCGGCTCATCAACGGCTACGGGCCCACGGAGAGCACGACGTTCGCCTGCTGCCACACCCTCACCGAGGCGGACCTCGTTGGCTCCATCCCGATTGGCCGGCCCATCGCGAACACCGCGGCCTACGTCCTGGACCGTCATGGCAGCCCCGTCCCCATCGGTGTGGCGGGGGAGCTGCATCTGGGCGGAGAAGGCGTGGCGAGGGGCTACCTGAACCGGCCGGAGCTCACGGCGGAGCGCTTCATCCCGGATCCGTTCGCATCCGATGCGCGGGCCACGCTCTACAAGACGGGCGACGTGGTGCGCTACCGGGCGGACGGAGTGCTCGAGTTCCTGGGCCGGGCGGATCACCAGGTGAAGCTGCGAGGCTTCCGCATCGAGCTCGGCGAAATCGAAAGCGTGCTCGCGAAGCACCCTCGGGTGCGCGAAGCCGCGGTGGTGGTCCGGGAAGACGTCCCCGGAGACAAGCGCCTCGTGGCCTACGTCGTGGCAGGTGAAGGGGGCTCGTCGGAGGTCCTGCGAGCCCACCTGCGCGACACCTTGCCCGAGCACATGGTGCCCACGGCCTTCGTGGAGCTCCCGGCACTGCCGCTCACGGCGAACGGCAAGCTGGACCGCAAGGCCCTCCCGCCGCCGGACACGACCCAGGCGGACGCGAACCGGATCTATGTGGCCCCCAGGACCCCGGTGGAGGAGACCCTGGCCACCCTCTGGGCGGAGGTGCTCCGCGTCCCGCGCGTGGGCAGCACCGACAGCTTCTTCGAACTGGGCGGCCACTCGCTGCTGGCCATGCAGGTGCTCAGCCGGATGCGAGCGGCCTTCGGCGTGGACATCCCGCTGCGGGCGCTGTTCGAAGCCCCCACGGTCGCGGCCCTGGGCGAGCGCGTCGAGACGGCGCTGCGCTCCGGAACGTCCCCGGAGGCTCCCGGCTTCTCGGGAGTCGAAGCCTCGACGGCGCTCGTCCCCATCGCGCCCCGGGCCTCCTATCCCCTCTCGCCCCCGCAGCGTCGCTACTGGCGCGACTACGTCCGGGAGCCGCAGCGGACCTGGTCCAACATCTTCACGGTGGTCCCGCTCGGCGGAGGAACACCCGCAGCGGAGCCCATCGAGCGCGCCCTGAATGAACTGCTCGCGCGCCACGAGAGCCTCCGCACCGCCTTCCCACGAGAGGACGGCGAGCGGGTCCAGGTCATCGCCCCCGACGCTCGCTGCGTGCTGAAGGTCACGGACCTGATGCACCTCGCGCCGGAGCTCCGGGCAAAGGCAATCGCGGACCTCCGCCGCCAGGAGTCCACGGGCCTGTTCGACCTGGAGAAGGCCCCGCTCCTGCGCGCGCACCTCGTCCACGCGGGCGAAGGGCGCTCCCTGCTGCTCATGACGGTGCACCACCTGGTGGCGGACGGCTGGTCGCTGTTCGTCATGCGCCAGGAGTTCGGCGCCATCTACGCGGACTGCCTCGCGGGGCGGCCCGTCACGCTCGCGCCGCCCGCGCTCCAGTACAAGGACTACGCCGAGTGGCACAACCGCCTGCTCGATGAGGGCGCCTTCGAGGCGGACCGGCGCTACTGGCGGGAGCACCTCGCCCGGCCGCTTCCACCGCCACCGTTCGCGGACTTCGCGAGCAGCGACGACAGCGGGGACCGGGGTGGCGCCGCCTACCGCGTCCTGCTGCCGGATGCGCTGTGGGCCCAGGTGAAGCAGGTGGCGGGCGAGCTGGGGGTGAGCCCCTTCGTGGTGCTCCTCACGGGCTTCTACGTGCTCATCCACGACCTGGAGGGGCGCCGCGACATCATCGTCGGCACGCCGCTCAACGGGCGTGACATGCGGCAGTTCCCGTCGCTCGTCGGCATCGCCATCAACCTCGTGATGATGCGCATCCGGTTCAACGGCGGGGACACGTTCGCCTCCTGTGCCGCGCAGGTGCAGAACGCGCTCCTGTCCGCGATGCAGCACCAGAGCTACCAGAACGACCGCATCCTCGCGGACCTCGGCTTCCCCGCGGGCGCGGACAGCTTCGCGCTCACCACGTCCTTCTTCAGCGCGCTGACGCTGGACGAGCCCGTCTCCCCGGAGCTCAGGGCCGCAGCCGCGGTGCACGAGGTCAGCGCCACGGACGTTCGCTTCGACGCCATGTGGTACGCCATGGAGCACAGCGACGGCATGGTCATCGACTGTCGCTACTGCCGACGCCTGTTCCCGCGCGAGGTCGTGGAGAAGCAGGCGCAGCGCTACCTGTCCCTCCTCGCGCAGCACCTTCCCGCGCCTCGGGCGCTGCTTGCTTCCTCCTACCCATCCGCAGCCTGAACCATCACCCGGTGAATCCCATGACCACGACCACGACCACGTCCTTCAAGCCCGCCATCCAGACCGACTTCAGCTTCACCCCCGACGAGAAGCAGCAGTTCAAGGAGGCGCTCTCCTCCATCCCGGCAAACCCCTACACGCAGTACCCGGCGTTCCTGAAGGGCGTCCGCCAGCTCCTCGCGGAGGGCCGCATCCCCCAGCGCTTCGTGGACATGTGCAAGGCCGCGCGGGGGAGGGACCTCATCGCGCACCCCTTCCACTTCGTCACGAACTGCCCCATCGACGAGGGCGTGCCCCCCTTCGACTTCGAGCAGCCGGTGAAGTCCAAGTATGAGCTGAAGAAGACGTTCATCGCCGAGGGCTTCCTGCTCACCTACGCGGACCTGATGGGGCAGCCGGCGATTGGCTACAAGAATGTGAACGCGGGAGACATCCTCCAGGACATCTACCCGATGAAGGAGCTCTACAAGAGCCAGTCCCAGAAGACGCTGCTGCCCATCGGGTTCCACAAGGACCTGGCGAACCACTTCGTCCGCCCGGACTTCGTCAACATCCTGGGCATGCGCAGCTTCGAGGGGAACGAGATCCTCACGACGTTCGTGCGCAACCGCGACCTGATCGACTTCCTGGGGCCGGACCTGGAGCGCGTGCTGCGCGAGCCGAACTTCTACACGCCCTACGACGACCTCTCCACGCACAGCGACAAGGACGCGAAGCTGGGGCGCGCGGCGAACCACCCGGTCATCCAGGGCGAGGCAGACTTCGTCTACTTCGAGAACCGCACCGTCGCGTACTCGGACGAAGGAGCCCGCGCCGTCGAGAAGGTGAACGAGGGCCTGCACTCGCTCAAGTCCCGCATCCTGATGCGTCCCGGTGACTTCGTGAGCTGCTCGAACAACACGGGCCTGCACGGCAAGGACGTGGAGACCATCAAGGACCCGTACCAGCAGAAGATCCGCTGGAGCATCAAGACGGTGAACGTGCTGGACATGGAGAAGCACCGTCAGCACTTCAAGGAATACGTGCCGGGCGAATACGCCATCGTGAATGGTTAGGGACAGGGCGAGAGGCGGTGAGCCAATGAAACGTTCTTGGAGCACGGGTTCAGACATCTTCGTGGAGCTGTTGGTGCGCGCGGGCATCGAGCGCACGTTCGCGGTCACCGGCGGCGCGGTGATGGACTTCGTCGACGCGCTGGAGGCCCACCCGGGGCTCGAGCTCCAGTGCTTCCAGACGGAGCAGGGCGCGGCCTGGGCGGCGATGGGCTACACCCAGGTGACCGGCAAGCTGTGCGCCGTCACGGCGACGTCGGGGCCGGGCGCGACGAACTTCATCACGCCCCTGTCGGACGCGCTGCGGGACAACATCCCGCTGCTCGTGGTGACGGGGCAGGTGGCCCGGAGCGCGCGAAACACGGACGCGTTCCAGGAGATCGACATCACTGTCATTGCCGCCTCGGTGGCGAAGAAGGTGGTCTACCTGGAGCGGATGGAGGACGCGGCCGAGGTGCT
Source organism: Corallococcus sicarius (assembly GCF_003611735.1). GTDB lineage: Bacteria > Myxococcota > Myxococcia > Myxococcales > Myxococcaceae > Corallococcus > Corallococcus sicarius. Next base: position 15,545 of record NZ_RAWG01000084.1, read on the forward strand.
GGCCGACGCCATCCGCGTGGCCTTCGACGGTCGGCCGGGCCCGGTGCTCATCGACTTCCCGAAGGACCTCCAGCAGCAGGCCTGCGCACCGCTGCCGCCCCGCGCTCCGGCGGTGGTGAAGGCGAAGCCCCGGTCCGCGCCGTCGGGGCTGGAGGAGGTCGTGGACAGCCTGCGGCATGCCGAGCGCCCGGTCATCATCGCCGGTCGCGGCGTGGTGATCGCGCAGGCGCGCAGCGAGCTGTTGGCATTGCTGGAGGCCGCGCCCATCCCGGTGGTGCACACGCTCCCCGGGAAGGCGGCGCTGTCGAGCACCCACCCGCACTGCCACGGAATGATTGGCATGCACGGGTTCTACGTTCCGAACTGGATCGTCGACAACGCGGACCTGGTCATCTCCCTGGGCTCGCGGTTCGACGACCGCATCACGGGTGACACGAAGCGCTTCGCTCCGAACGCGCGGCGGCTCATCCACTTCGACATCGCCCAGGAGCAGGTCCAGAAGGTGATGCCGGAGCGGAAGCTCGGGGTGGTGGGGCACCTGAAGGAGACGCTGGGGGCGTTCGCGTCGCTGCTCGAAGGCAAGGGGCTGCGCTTCACGCAGTGGCACGAGCGCATCGCGGCGGTCCGCAAGGAGTACCCGTCCACCTACAAGGAGCAGCCGGGCACGCTCCAGGCGCAGCTGGTGTTGGAGCAGCTCAACGCGGCGGTGCGGGCGCACCGGGCGAAGAGCGGCCAGCGGGTCATCTTCACGACGGAGGTGGGGAGCCACCAGATGTGGGCGTCGCAGTACCTGGAGCTGCAGCCGGGGGATGAATTCCTGACGTCGGCGGGGCTCGGGTGCATGGGCTCCGGGCTTCCGTTGGCGTTGGGAGCGCAGATCGCCAATCCCGACGCGCTGGTCATCTGCATCGCGGGGGATGGGAGCCTGCGGTTCTCCGAGGCGGAGCTGGAGACGGCGTGGGAGCGCGCGTTGCCGGTGAAGGTGTTGCTCTTCAACAACGACGGCTACGGCATCGTGCGGATGTGGAACAACCACTTCTACGAGGGGCGCAAGACAGGGGTCATCAAGCAGGGCAAGCAGTGGACCACCCTGGCGCGCGGCAACGGCTTCACGGACGGCCACGTGGACCGGGTGGAGTCGCCCGCTGCGCTCCGAGGGGTGCTCGACAGGGCAGTGGCGCACCGGGGACCGCACTTCCTCGAGATGGTCACGCCGTATGAGGACTGCCTGCCACTGATTCCGTCTGGGAAGTCCTTCAAGGAGATCATGCTCTGAGCCCCAGGCCCCCGCTGGCCCCTCCCCACCAGGGGCGGGACAGCGGGGAGTCGCCACCCATGCGATGGGCGCGCCCGCGGCACCTCATGCCCGGCCCTATTCCGGCTGGGTCCAGGGCTTGAACAAGGCCGGCCACCACCGGACCCGGCAGTAATAGGGATTCGAGGCTTCGGGATCCCAGTAGTACTGATCCCTGGGGAACGTCTCGATGACGGTCCCGTCGGAGCCCATGCTCATGGAGCCGCAGCGGCCAATCCTGTCAGGAGGCATGGCCGGGAAGCGCGTCTTGCCGCAGGACCTGCCCGAGGCGGAGAGGAACTCCGCCTCGTGCTGGCAGGCCAGGGGCCGCGACCACCGGATGTAGCCCTTGCCATTGGGAAGCCGGAGCAGCGGTTGCTCCGCATTGATTGCAAGCCAGGCGGGTGGAGCGTGGGTCTGGGACTCCAGGGGCGCGAAGGCCGTCCACGTCCTGGCGCCGTTGTAGGTGATGCCCAGGAAGAGCCCTTGCTCCGCCTGTGCCACGAACTCGTAGGTGGTATCCCACGACGGCACGGGCGCCTGGGCCAGTGCGAGGAATGGGGTGCCAGGTTGGCCCGATGCGTCCACCCAGAGCCCATGTACCGGTACCTGCTCGCTGCCGTCTTCCGGGTAGCCCACGGTCACCAGCAGGGTGTGGCCGCGGGCGTCCACGCCCATCGCCCGCAGGGGCCCGCTCAAGGGCACGGGGGTGCTCCACAGCGTCTCGCCCGTCGGGCCGTAGGCCTTGAGGGTCCCATCCAGGAAGATGGCGCGCAGTCCCCCGCGGGGGGCCGCCGCCGACTTCATCAGGTCGTGCGGCTCACGAGGGTAGTGGGTGAGCTGCCAGGTCCGGCTGTCCAGGTAGGAAAGAGAGTATTGGTTCGACAGGCTGAAGCTGAGGAAGCCGTTGGCCTGACCGTACGGTTCGAAGGTGTCTGACCCGAAGGTCTGGCGCCAGCCGTCGCCCCCAGGGCCATACGCCTCGATATCAATCGGGTTGTAGGAGTAGTGGGTCCAGGAGACGACGACGGCGCCCCTGCCGTCCGAGGCAGTCGCGCCGCAATTCAAGTACCTGTAACCCTCGTGCTCCACCAACCTGCCTTCCGGGGGAGCCTCCGGTACGACCGACGGAAGCGCGTCACAGTCCGAGGGTTCTGGCTCGGGCAGGGGCCCTGCGTCGGCGGTTCCAGCGTCCGCCTCCTCTTGGGGCCCGGGTTCCCCCGCATCCGCGATCCCGCCGTCCACCTCGGTGGAGGGTGCGGCCTCCTCCATCACGGTGGTGCCCGCGTCCGAGCCCCCAGGGTCAACGCTCTCGGGCCGCGTGGAGGGCTCCTCCTCGCGGTTATCGGGAGCCGACGATCCACAGCCCATTCCGAGCCAGCCAATGAGGAGTCCCACTCCGATGAACCACCGCCCCTTGCCTACCGCCATGTCTGCGCTCCATTTCAACGACAACCTGGACTGGGAGTGCAGGTGGGGCGTGTCCTACGGAAAGCCAGGGGCGGAAGTTCTTCTGCTGGGGGAAATGTTTGGTATTGGGATTCTCCGCACTGGGGGCTTCACGGGTGGCCACCAAGCGCCACTTTCTCAACGCAGCCGCTGGCGGCGGATTGGCCGCGTGCGACTTCAGGTCGCTCCCAACCTTTGCCCATGCCCGGGGCACCCGGGCTCCCCTCTTGTAGAGGGGCTTGATAATTCTCGCCTCTACGGAAAATCGCATCTTCCGTGCATTGTTCTCCTTTGAGCTGACTCATAGGGGCAGGGAATAGATCGGCCATTCCCGATGAACCCTGAGTCGGTCAGGAGGAGCCCTCCTCAGGGAAGTCCCCCCGCATTGGCTCCTCCGTGCTCGAATGAGGAACGGAACCAGATATGCAAATCAAGGCAAGAATCTCCGCGCTGCTGGCAGTGGCAATGTTGGCGGCTGGGTGCGGAGAGGGCGACGTCCCCATGAATGAGCAGTCCAACGTCGAAACCCGGGTGGAGGTTGCTGGAACGTATTCGTCTTTGGATGGGCAGACCTGCACCGTGGGCGGGGTCTCGCCACAGCTCGCGGCGCTGTCCAAGGGCCCGTACCATAACTGCCAGGGCGGCACGATGCCTCGGACCGACGTTCAGTCCGGTACCCAGTTTTGGAGTGGATGCTGCGGCGATCTCCTCCGGACCTGCAAGGTCACGGGCTATTCGACCCAGAATACACTCATCTGCATGTAGTTGAGCTTGCTGGGGCAGGGCCTGGGGCTGACGGTGGAGGACCTGGAGTTCCGCCGCCACGAAGGCTCCTCCACCTGCCCCTTCCCAGCCACACCTCGGCAGGGCACACGTTACCGTGGCAACTCGGTCTCCTCATCCGTGGTCCCGAGCACCCGCGGCCCTTCCGGCGTCCACACGATGGGGTCGATGCACATCCGCCGGGCCGTCTGGCCCACGTCCCACGCGTGGTACACCATCACGTCCTGACCGTCAGGCCCGACGACGACGCTGTTGTGCCCGGGCCCGATGATGCGATTGGGGACGGTCCGCAGCAGCGGCGGCACACCCTTCGGCTCGGTCCACGGACCGAGCGGATGGTCGGCGACGGCGTAGGCGACTCCGTACGACGGCGTGAGCCATGAGCCTCCGGAGTAGACGCACCAGTCGCGCCCGGTGCCGGTGGTCGGTGTGGATGCGCCGGACGCGACGAACGCCAACCACCATGAGCTGCAGGTGACGCGGCGCTACCTGGAGGCGCTGCCTGCCCGCGTGCGAGACCACCTCACCTATCGCGTAGTGGATTCGCTCGCGACGGTGGTGCAGCACCACACCATCGAAGGACTGCTGAAGCCTGCGTACTGAGTCGGGCCTGCTGGAGAACCCGGCGTCCTGGGAACACGGCGTGGAGGAGGGTGTTGAACCCTTGCAGGACTTCCACGACGTGGCTGGGAAGGGGACTCCAGGTGCCCGCAGGCTCCCTCTCACTCCCGCAGGGGGCTGACTCGCCGACGGGAGGGCAGGCCAGGAGGCAGGCCACCACAGGTCGGATCGCCGCCATCGATGCCCTGCGCGGCTTGGTCATGGTGCTCATGCTCGTCGACCACGCGCGTGAGTTCTTCTACATGCACGCGCCGGTCAGCGATCCGCTGGACCTGGCCACCACGCCTCCCGGCTTCTTCTTCACGCGACTCGCGTCGCACCTGTGTGCGCCGGTGTTCGTTGCCCTGACCGGGCTGTCGGCGTGGCTCTATGGCCAGCGGCGAGGTGGAAGGCGCGCGGCCTCCGAGTTCCTGTTGAAGCGGGGCGCGTTCCTCGTCCTGTTGGAGCTGACGCTGGTCAACTTCGCCTGGACGTTCTCGCTGACGCCCTCCACCTACTACCTCCAGGTCATCTGGGTCATTGGCTGGTCGATGATCGCCCTCGCCGGGCTCCTGTGGTTGCCGAAGCCCGCGCTGCTCGGCGTGGGACTGGTCATCGTCTTCGGGCACAACCTGCTCGACCCCATCACGATCGCCCCGGGGGAGCCCGGCTCCACACTCTGGGCGATCCTCCACGACCGGGGGTTCATCCAACTGCCTTGGGATGCGCGTGCGCGGACGTCCTATCCCCTGGCGCCGTGGATTGGGGTGATTGCCCTGGGCCACGTCATCGGTCCCTGGTTTGCCCAAACGGTGGACGTGGTGACGCGTCGGCGCAGGCTGTTTCTTGTCGGGGCGTCCGCGTTGACGCTGTTCATGGTTCTGCGGTTGTTGAATGGGTATGGGGAGCCCGTGCCATGGGGGACGGGTGCCACGCCCCTCCAGACGGTGATCTCCTTCCTGAACCTCACGAAGTATCCGCCGTCGCTCGACTTCCTGCTGCTGACGTTGGGGGTGGGGGCGCTGCTGCTTGCGCTGTTGGAGCGGATGCCCGCGCGGGGACTGGCGCTGCTCACGACCTTTGGGGCGGCGCCGTTGTTCTTCTACCTGGTCCATCTCTACCTGCTGCACATGCTCAACCGCGTGGCGCTGCTTGTGTTTGGGCCCAACCAGGAAACGTTCTTCATCGTCCCGAACATCGCGGCACTCTGGGGGCTCGCCGCGATGCTGGTGTTGCCGCTGGGGTTCGCGTGCCGCTGGTTCGTGAGGCTCAAGGCGCGGACGAACAGCGCTTGGATGAGCTACCTGTAGGCAATTTGTTCTGGTGGGTGAGTGGGACCGGGTGGTGATGCCCAGGTCGAAGTGCCGCAGCACTACGTACAGGCTCTAGGAAATGTCAGGGTCGAGGCTCCGTAGGAGCATGGCGCGGCAGCCAAGGACGAGGAATCAGAAGTGGGCTTCGTCTCTGTGCTCGTCGCGGACTTGAAGTTGGCGGAGCTGGCTCTTTCTGGCCGGCGTGCGATCCAGCACTCTGCGGTAGCGAATCGGACGATTCTTGAAGTCCATGCCTGGGCGTGCAATGCGCGAAGCAATGCCGCCAAGTGCAGGTCGTGTAGGTTCTTCCTGGGAGAATAACCAGCCCGGTGAAGGCCATCTCAAACGACACAATCATGATGGGCGAGAAGGACGTATCAATCTCGCCAACTGGCACACTTTCCATCCGGCCTGCGCCACCCAGGACCGCCACGGCTTCCGCATCCGCTACCATAGCTGCGCGAAGTGCCGCCACGGTTGCTTCCATGGCCGCCTTGCGGCTCCCGGTGAGGAGCCGGGCTCGATTCAAGACTCACCTGCCGCTCAGCCTCGGCAACTTGAGCATGTTCAGCCTCTGTCAGCAGGGGCTTGCGGCAGAGGCTCGGGTATCTGCCATCAAGACACCGCTTCAGATTTTCGCGCCGCTCTGCCTCGGCAACTTGAGCATGTTCGGCCGCAGTCAGCAGGTGCTTGCGGCAGAGACTCGGATACCTACCGTCAAGACACCGCTTCAAATTCTCATGCCGCTCAGCCTCGACGACTTGAGCATGTTCAGGCTCCGTTAGCAGGTGCTTGCGGCAGAGACTCGGATACCTGCCGTCGAGACACCGCTTTAAATTTTCACGCCGCTCAGCTTCGACGACTTGAGCATGCTCTGGCTCCGTCAGCAGGGTTTTGCGGCAGAGACTCGGGTATCTGCCGTCAAGGCACCGCTTCAGGTTTTCACTGCGCTCAGCTTTTGAATTAGCTTGAGAATATGCAGTCGATGAGAGGGCCAGCACCAAAAACGCTGAGAGCAATGGTTGCGACATTCTGTTCCTTCCGTTCGGACCTTCATCTCTCTTTTACTTCCTCCGGCCCGTTATATCTGTCTATCATCGAAGAGGCTATGCCCTGAAGTGATGTCCCAGGGATAGGTCTAGCGACTGGCGATAGGCGTCGGACGAGATACCGGGAGCCGTGCCAAGAACCGGAAGCTAGTGACGCCGCATGCATCTCTGAGCATGGCGGTTTAGGGCGTCGCTGAAGTCAGCACCTGCCTGATCTGTTTACGCCGCGTCCGCTCGCGCTCTCTGCCTTTGTCCCCCTTGCATTTGATCAAGTAGCAATAGACGGCTCTTCGCATTGGTTTGGGACCAGCCAGGGCTTAGGCTCAAGTTCTGACTACACAACGACTCAGAGGGCGTGTAGCCACCGAGAAATCCTCGGATCCATGCCCCTTGTTGGGTATGCTCAGCTGCCGCTTCTCAGCCCGCGCCAGGAAAGTGCTGCCGCCTTGGAGGCAACAATTTCCTGGCGTAGCGCCCGTTGGACGCCTACTTGACCGGCTTCAAGAGCCCAGCTGCAAGCCGCCGCGACAGGAAGTCGTACAGTTTGGCAGCTGCTAGATTGTTCTCCTGGAACGCCTTCGCTGCCACCGAGCGCCATTCAAGGTCGCCTCGCTCCACGAACTTCGTGCGCACTTCTCGGATGGTTGCAAGGGCATGTTTTGCCCAGCTGCGGTACTCCTCCAGCGGCCACATGGCGAAATGGCTTAAATGGGGAATTGCACCTTCGTGCGCAGTGCTTACAGGGCTCACCAAAACGGATAATAGCTGGGTTCCTCTGCTCGACTCCACATTGGTGTGCATCCAATTTGGATGAGAAGCAGCCTGACGTGCCTTTGTTGCATCCAGCGAGGATGCCGGATCCGCTCCTGAATGATCTTCAAAAACAATGCATCGATTACCCGCGATCCACCATGGGTCCGGAGATGCATCACGCTCGACTTTCCCCGCCTCGAAGCCCAGCAGTTCGCCCAGAAGCCTCTGCGCCTGCTCAAAAGGCACGCTTTCCTTAGAAGCCAACCCGTCCAGGATTTCCTTTTCGCGGCGTGCGAAGGCCCCATCATGCACCGTTCCGAGACTTGCAAGAACGGCTTCTACCTGCTCCAACTGAGCCATGAGTGCAGATACGTCATCCTCTGTAGGGGATGGATCCACCTGATAGCTTGCAAGTGCGATGAGCCAAGGAATGCCTCGCGCTGCCCCCTTCGCGGATGCATAGTGCGTGCGTGCCTTGCTTTGGAGTGCGTCGGACTTGGCGGCCTGAGCCCCAAGCCATGCCGCGCTTCCTGCGAGGTAATGCCAAAGCGCACGATACCCTTGCAGTTCGGGCGCATTTAGGCCTGCGAGCACCTGCTGCGCACATTCCATTGATGCCTCGAAGTCTCCCTGCCACAGGCTTTCCTGGTACCGGACTTCTTGTGCGACAGCACCGCATAGTTCGCTCAGTCCCGGGAACGCTTCCTGCAGTGCTCCAGCACGTCTGCTGACAATTTGTTGATTGACCTCCTCCCACTCCGGGCCGTTGTCGAGGAACATTCCGAAGTTCTCGATAATGTCACCCATGGGAACGCCTTCCGACTGCTCAACACCGAAAGCAAGTTCGGCTTGTAGTTCGGGGTGGAAATACCTTCGCCGTTTGATGTCAGTCAGGTATTCGGGTAGCTCTGCTCCAGTCACGACCACTGCGGAGAAGTCATTGAGAGACCGCGTGCATCGGCCGATAGCCTGCAGAACGCGCGTCTGCACTCGCTCGTTGAAGAGGGCGTTGGCTCCCATCCTCGACATGAGGAATCGTTCCTGTGTATTTACAGCCCTTGGAAGGCCCTCGATGAAGAGCAGCCTGCATTCCGCGTCCGGAAAATCGATGCCATCATAGCGATTGGCCACGATGGCAACAGCTTTATCCATTGCGACGAATGGCTTCTTTGAAAGCTCAATAGCCTCGGCATCAAAGGTGCGGAATTTCAATTCTTCTTTTACAGAGTCCACGATCTTGCTCGCTGCGTTGCCGCTTGGCACAAGAACAAGGCTTCGCCCGGCGCGATGCATGAGTTGGTGCCGCAACTTCAACGAATCATCGTCCGTGAGAGACATGCCGGGGAAGATGAAGAAGCGGCGTCCCACTCCTTGACGGTCCCACCCCTTGGGGATTTCAACGCGCTTGATGGTGCGACGACCGGTCAGGCGCTCTAGGTCGCCACTCGCCCCGAGAGTCGCCGACATGTAGATGCGCTGCCGAGCCCTCTCGAAAGGAGCATGAGTCCAGGTGGGCGGGATCAGCGGCCGAATCAGGATATCTTGTGTGGAGAGATAGAGATGGCACGCATGCAGACGGTCCTTGATTGTAGCCCACTCAAATTTGAGGTTCGCCGCTTCCGCATGTGCATCGATCACCTCTGCGATATCCTCATGGATTGTTGCAAAGGCCGGCGTGGGAATCTTGTCCGCCCATGACCAGTCCACGGGGCCCTCATCTCCACCGGAGAGTCGCACGAAATCCCTGGAACTGATGTGTCTTTTGAGGATGGATCTTAGGGCGGTGTGGAGGCTGTCGTGCTTGTTGTTGGATTTCTCTACCCGGAGAGACCACATTGACGCGACATAGTTCTCCGCCGCGTGAGCGTCATCCAAGATGAGTACATCTGGATTCTCGAAAAATGGGTTGCTGTTGAAGACGCTGCTGTATGTTGTGACTGCGACGTGATTAGCGTTGTTGTAAGAGGCCTTGTCCACCGGGGAGTAGCTCTTTTTGCCCCCGGTGAAGGCGGTAACGGTCAGGCCGTATTTCTCTTCGGCCTGCTCCGCTACTTGGTGTACCAGTTGGTTTGTTGGACAGAGATAGACCACGCGCTCTTTGCTCTTGCGCCTCAGCCATTCCGCGATCAGCAATCCTACCAAAGTCTTCCCACTGCCAGTCGGGAGTTGGAGGGCTACATCTGCCACGTTCGGTGGAAGTGCCGCGTAGGTCCGCATGACCTCGCCCTGATGCGGAAGAACGTCAGGGATCTTCCTTCGGGGCAATTCGCGAATGAGCTTCTCTGGGCTGTCTGGCACTGCAGACGGAGGAGGCATCTTCCTGAACGCCATCTGACACTCCTGGGGATGGATGTGGGAGCTGTCCATAGGGCTATCAAGAACATGGCTCACAAGGGATACCTCTTCTGGGGTATGGAACTAGGTCGCCAGATGCGCACAACTCACGCGCCGGCCAGCGAATTGGTCGGAATTTACATTGCGGCGGGGCAGTCGTGAGCAACACCTGGAACTCAAGTCGAGTGCCGGTGATGGTGTCTTCTGCGTGTGGGTATTATTCTGTATTTCGGTCTTGCTGCTGTGGGGATGATTGTCGCTAGCGGGTAAGTTAGTCCTCTGCTGGTTGAGTGATGGTAGCTTTTCGCTGTGGCGATGTGGGTCACGGAGGTTGCATGAGGAATGCGAGGGAGCTGAAGCGGGAGTTCATCCTGCTTCTGGATCAGTTGGTCAGGAGCCGCGAGTTCAGGAAACGCCTGCTTTTCTTTGCTGATTCGGGAAATAGCTTTGAGAGTTGGCTCAACTGGGAGCTGGCCTGGGTCTTTGCCAAGAACCACCCGTGGCCTCGCTATTCTGTTGCGCGTGAGAGCAGGCTTGATGGTGGTGGGCTCGCTGATTTAGTGCTCGCAGTCGGAAGCGAGTATCAGCCTGGGGTGCCCGCATGTTATGTTGAAACAAAACTCATATGGGCGAATGCGAACCGAGGAAAGATGGTGCGTTTTGCCGTTGATGATTTCCGGCGTCTCAGGGGACTCAAGGACGGGGTGATGGTCGTCGTTGCAGTATCCGCGGCCCAGGAGTCGCAACTCAACGTAGAGCCAGCGGACGTAACTCTTACGGAATTCGAGAAGGCCCTTGAACGGGCTGGCATCGTGGAGTCTCGTAATATTTTCGACTGCCATTTGGAGGCGTCAAACAGGGGTGAGTGGTACCTGAGGCCACGGATTCACATTCGGGCTTACCAAGCTGGCGTCTAGAGTGTCAGGGACGGACGGGCCTCGCTTCTGTTATGCCTTTCAGGCACTGGCGGTCAACGTTCCTTGCGAGGTGCGCAAGCGTCAGATCGACCGCCTCTTCCGAGGCGTGTCAGACGGATTTTTGGTGCCGCTGCGGATTGGCGCTCCACTTGTCCTCCTCCGGAGGTTCCGCTCACCGCTCAAAGACGTGGCTCTTTTCGGCTGGGTGCTCAATCGAGAATCCGTCGGCATGAGCGCCACCGCCCGCAGGCTTGTCGCGCGACTCCTCGCCCGATGCCCTGACCCCATCAGGGAATTGGTTGATTCGCTAAAGCAGCGCCAAGCTCCGCTACCTGAATGGATGGAGTGCTGGACTGCGCAAGGCCGGGAGCCTGTCAGCGCGGCCTCTGGGCAGCAACTTGGGACCCAGTGGCGCAACTCGCGCTCCTTGCACTCGCCGGCCGCTACGAGGATGCGATGGCAGCTGTTCACGCCACGGGCGTCCTTCAATCCGGAGAATGGCCGTCTCCCCACGAGCGGTTCCCTTAGCAGCTGGGAGATGCCGGCTTCTTGACCTTCTTCGGCTGGAGCGAGGAGTTCCACCAGCGAGCCGTGGAGGCGATCCGCAGCATCGTGCCCACGCCTCCGCAACTGGCTCAACTGGTGGCCTCGCTGCAGTACGGGCTCTGAGCCGATGCTTCACATCCAGTGATCAGGGCGCGGGGAGCTCCTCCTCCAGCTCGGCCTGGATTCCGGTCAGCAGGGCGGTGAGCCGGGCGAGGATGTCCAAGCTCGTGCCCGGTGAGCCATCCGGATTCCAGGCGTCGGCGGTGAGATTGCCGGTCGGTTGTTCGGGCGTCTTGTAGGGCTCCACCGCGAGGCGGGTGCGCCCCCCGGTGTCGATGAGCCTTCGGATGGCGTCGAAGAGGGCCAGGGGCTCATCCGGCAGCAGGGCCAGGTCCACTCCCAGCCTCCCCGCCATGAGCGTCCGGCGGAAGTCGCGGACCTCTCTCGCGCGGTCGTCCACAAGCTGCTCGTCGAAGGTGGCGACGGCGACTGACGAATCGAACGTCAGTCCTCGCCGGGACAGGTGCGTCGTCCCCGTGAGGGCATAGACGTCGTCCACAATCACAGTGGTGGATGCGAGGCGCAGGCTCCGGCCCGGCCCCGTCGCGGGCGAGAACACCACCACGCGGGTGCTGGCGGATTCGAGCCCGGCAATCAGCTCATCGCGCAGGCGGGCCAGCCTTGAGGGCAGGCCCGGCATGAGGTCCACCGGCAGGCACACGAAGGCGTGCAGTCCGGGCACGGCGGCCAGCCGCTCGATGAGCGCGTGCCATGGCGTGCGGCCTGGCTGGGTCTCCAACTGCGGGTCTCCGATGAAGGTGACGGGGTCGAAGGCGGGCGTCTCGATGTAGACGAAGTCCTGGGCTCGCTCGATGGCGCCCAGCAGGGAGGCCCAGCCTTCCCTTGCGCCTCGCGTGGCCACTCGCACGCGGCGGTCCAGGGCTCGCGCTACGGAGGCGGCCTCGGCGGCTCCTGGGGGCGCTGCAGGCATCCCGGGGATCCTTCCGGACAGGAAGGCGAGGGCGTCCGTGAGGGATTGGCCGAACGGGTAGAAGGGAATGGTTGTCGCCTGTGGGACGAGGGGCGCTTCGCCCTCCACGGCCGCGGCCACGGTCTGGAGCACGGTGGTCCAGACCGTCGCGTTCGCGGGCGCCTGGGGCTGCGGTAGCGGCGTCGCGGCGGCGGTGGCCAGGGCCGGTGTCGTGGAGTGGAGACGCTCGCGCAGCAACTCCGCAGCACGAACCGCGGCGGGGCCTACCAGCCTCGCACCCGTGCCGTGCACCTCGGGGGCTCCTGGCGCTCCGGGGTGGGCCTGCAGGTGGGGCAACAGCTCGTGGTAGCGCGACAGGCACGGCGTGGCTCCGATGACGGCCTCCACCTGGCCGTTGGCTCGGTCCACTCGCCCGGCGATGACTTCCTGCCGCTCCTGGCTCGGTAAGGGCGCGGCGGGGGGACGCAGGCCCGGAGAGGCCAGGAAGCTGCTCAAGGTGACGCGCTCGAGGGTTCGCACAGCGGCGCCTGCTCCCGTGAAGCGCTCCGCTGGGTCGCCCTTGGGGATTTGGCGGAAGGCCGGGGGCGTGAGCTCCAGGCGCAGCGCGTTCAGCGTGCTCGCCAGGGTGGGCGCGGCCCAGGCGGTGTTGGGAATCGTGGCGCGGTCCACCAGGGCCGGGGGCGTGGAGAGCGCCACCACGGTGGCTCCCGAGGGAATGACTCCATTGAGGGCCGACGCGTTGGCGAAGGGCTGCGCATTCAGCTCGCAGACCAGGAGGGGCGCGTTCGCGGACGCGAGGGCGACGGGGGCTCCTCCCACGGGCGTGGGACGCTGGATGCGCAGCCCGGCGGAGTGGCGGCTCTCCCTTGCTCGCGCCACGACCAGGACGTCCAGGGAGAGCGGGGCGGATGCGTTCAGGTCTCCATCCGGGAGCGTCACCACCACTCGCGCCTGACCATCGACTCGCACTGGGCCCGCGCCTCCGTCCATACGGAAGTGCCGGGCGCTCTCATTGTCGAAGCCCTGGGGCCATACCCGCACCCATGCCCCGGCAAGCTCTGTCCCGAGCCTCAGCGTCACCAGCACCCGCTGGCCCGTGATGACTCCGTTGTCGGCCGTGCCACCGCCCCTCAGGGCCTCGACGGTGAGGTCCTCCCCGCTCAACAAGGGGAAGGTGATGGGGGCCGTGCCGGGGATGGGCGGCGGCGGAAGCAGCGCACCCAAATCCCGCTCCACCGTGGAACACAGCAGGGTCCGCTCGCCGGTTCCGGAGAGCGTCTGCACCATCGCGCCCACCACCTCGTCGGTGGTGTCGAGGAGCACCGGCGACGGGGACGGTTGGATGGGCGGCGTGGTGCGCGTCATGACCGCATTCGACGAACGGCCGTGCCCCAACAGGTGCTGCTCCACGTCCACCAGCGCCACTCGCACGAAGTCCCGGGCGGGCGCAGTGACCGTGGCGGGCCAGAGCTGCACGCTCGTCCCCATGCGCCCCTGGGGTAGCAGCCCGAGTCGCCGGACCGGGGCGTTCGGCACCGGCGCGGGCAGGGCCAGGCTCACAGCCCCCGCGCCCGTGGCACGGCGGACCTGACCGGTGCCGGTAGCGTTCGTCGTCAGGGTGTCCAGGCCCTCGACGGGCGAGGCCAGGTGGGCGTTGACCAGGTGGACGGTGCGCGCGTCCTGCACGGCCTGCGTGCGCTGGTCCGTACCCACGAGACCCGAGGCCCACAGCGTGTTGGCGGACCCAGGCACCAGGAAGGCGTTGGCCAATTGCTGCCACCACGCGGCCACCGCGCCCGCGTCGACGGGACGTCCGCGATGGTCGAAGGCCCAGAGCTTCACTGGCAGGCTCGCTCGGGCCACGAGCAACGGCTGGAACGCGCTGTTGATGCGTCCCGCGCGCTTGAGGTCCGACATGGGCAGCGGGCCGTTGATCAGCGCCGTGCCCGTCTCCACCTCCAACTTCAGGCCCAGGGTCTGCGCCTGCTGTGAGGCATTGCCGAGCCCCACCAGCGTGGGGTCCACGTCCCAGCGGTTCGTGTTGAGCACTGCGGGCTCGAGCAGTTCAAGCGCAAGCGTGCGCACTCGCGCCCGGGAGCGGGTCCCAGCCGTGGGCGCGCGCCCATCCGGCGGACCGAGGACGCCACTCAGCAGCGCATCGAGGCGGGCCTCTACCTCCGGCAGCAGGGTGAAGAGGGCCACGAGGTGGTCGGTGCCAAAGGGCGCGGCGCCGCCATCCACGCCTCGCGGCAGGCGCGGCGAGGGCCTTTGCTGCGGCTGTGGGGCCTTCTGGACGTGCAGGGACAGGGTGCCCGTGGCGGGCGGAAGCCACTGGGTCCCCGCCGGCAGCGTCACGGACACGGACAGGTCGTCACCCGGCGCGGGGAGCGCGCCGAGCGGGTTGTTGAACCAGGGGCCCAGGGCGGGCGACACCAGCCCGAGCTGCTCGGAGGAAGGAATCAGCGGGGGCATGGCATTCCTCAGGGGCTTTCCAGGGTGCAGATGGCGGGCGGGCTCGTGCGCCCCATCGGGTCTCGCAGGCACACGCGGTAGCGGGTCCCCACGGGGACGACCCGCGTGTCCGTCACGCGGAACAGTCCGTCCGCGCCGCGCCCGCCCGACGCTTGCGGCAGGTCCGCATGGAGCGTCTTGATGCGCTCGAGCTGCTCACCCGGCAGCTGCCGGTCGACCTCGAAGACGTAGCGGCCCACGGGCCCCCCATCCAACAGCGGGTTCTCGTGACCGAAGCGCAGCTGCGCCGGGGTGGCCTGCTGCTGGACCGTCAGCCCCGTCACCGGCTCGGGCGGCAGCTGCGGCACGAAGGTGGTGGCCACCAGGGCGCTGGGCTCGCTCCAGGCGGCCGGCGGTCCTCCTCCCGGCGCGGGGGCGGCTCGGACCTGCGCACGCCACGTGTAGCGGAGGAAGGGACGCAGCGTCTTCGTGGGTGACAGCGGGGACGCTCCGGTGTCGGAGAACTCGACCTCCTGCACGCCGTCGGGCTCGGAGGCCGGGGCGATGGGGCCCTGGGCCACCACCACCATGCGGTTCAGGTCCTGGCCCCCTTCGATTCCTCGCAGCAGCCGGAACTCCGCGGCCGTGAAGGGGCCTCGGGGGACCCGGATGCGCACCCTCGCGGCCAGCGGCTGGCCGGGTTGCTCCGGCCGGGCGGAGACCTCCACCACCGGCCGCTGCGGGCTGTCGTCGCGGAGCACCGCCACCGGCACCAGGATGGACTCGGCGAAGGGCGACTCCACCTGGGCCTCGCTCACGGAGACCACCCGGTAGAACGAGAGCACCCGCAGGGACGCGGGCAGGTCGTGCTCCAGGCGCTGCTCGCCGGGCGTGGCCGGTGCGTCGATGGGCGCGCCCACGGGCTCGAAGAGGTCCCTGCTGAAGAGCGACGCTTCGCGCTCGAAGAGGGGCGCGCGCGCGGCCACGTCGGAGGCGGCGGCCAGGGCGTCCAGCGCGGCCCGGGCCCGCGGCGCGTCGGGCCCCGCCAGCTCCACGAGCCTCCGGAGGTGGTGCAGCAGGCGCCGCTCATCCGAATAGAACAGCCGGAAGGCACGTTGGCCCGTGGCGGTGGTGAAGGCGAGCCGCACGCGCGCGCGGCCCGTGGCGTCCGGGCGCGTGGTGAAGCGCAGCCCCGGGGCCACCGCGGGCGTGAGGGCCGAGCGCGGATCCCTCAACACCAATCGCTGGGGCTCCGAGTTGGCGGAAGGAACGCCGACCGTGTCCACGAAGCGGGCCACCAGGGTGACCTCGCGCCGCCCGGCGCGCTCAAGCGGCGGACCCGGGAGGTCGAAGGACAACTGCGTCGCCGTGCCCACGCTCTGCACGGAGGGGACGCCGTCGAGCGTGACCTCGAGCCGGTCGAGCAGGCTCGCGCCCGGTGCCAGGACTCCGGGCGCGGGCACGGGGACGCGCACGCGCAGCGTCCCCGCGAGCATGCCCAGGGGCATGGGCGAGGGCACCGGAGGCTGCACATAGTCGACGCGGAGCGTGGGCGCGGGCGGTGGGGGCCTCGCGAGGGCCGCGGCCGTCACCGTGCCGACGCTGCCCCAGCGCCCGATGAGGTCTCGCTGCGCGACGCGGTACGTGACCGGGCCCGCGGGCGCGGTGGTGTCCACCAGCTCGCCGCGCGTCGGTTCGGTGAGGCGGTTCGGCACCAGCGGGCGGGCGCGCCCCCCCGCCACCCGGTGCAGGCTCGTGAAGGTGGAGCCTTCGCCCCGGATGAAGGAGACGGTGCCCCCATCGACGAGGTTGCTCACCGGGACCACCACCTGCCGCCGGGCCTCGGGCACGGCGCGCGGCATCCACGGCCCGAGCCGGACGGGCCCGAGCGTGGGG
>NZ_RAWG01000085.1 GCF_003611735.1 Corallococcus sicarius
CCCCTGGTCATCACCTCTCCGCTCGCCGCCACGCCCGCTCCGATGCCCCCTCCTCAGACGACCCCTGCTCCCTCGGCCCCGGTCCCCAACGCCGCCGCCGCGGCGAAGGGCGCCAGCGACCTGGACCTGCGCTACCAGAAGTTCGACCCCATTGGCACGGGCCCCATGGGCACGGTCTTCAAGGGCCGCTTCAACGCCCTGGGGTTGGACATCTGCATCAAGGAGCTGAAGGACATCTTCGGCTACTTCTCCTTCCTGCAGCGCGGTGAGGTCCTCAAGCGGCTGAAGAAGGAGCTGTGCGCGCAGGCGCAGGTGCGCCACCCGGGCGTGGTGCAGATCGTCGACCAGAACGTGGAGTCCGCGCGGCCCTACTTCGTGGTGGAGCTGATGCGCGGCAGCCTGAAGGAGCGGCTGGAGTCCAGCGGCGGCAAGGGCCTCGACGTGCCGCACGCGCTGCGCACGTTCCTGCAGCTGGCCTACGGCCTGAGGGCCGCGCACGCCGCGGGGCTCACGCACCACAACCTCAAGCCGGAGAACGTCCTCTTCGACGCGTACGGCAACGCGAAGCTCGCCGACTTCGGCATGAGCCGCGTGGTGGAGGTGGACGCCACCAAGGGCATGCCCCAGGTGTTCATGGGCATGGGCGGCATGGCGTACATGGCGCCGGAGCTGATGAACCGGGCCGCCGGCGCCAAGGAGCCGGGCCCGTCCGCGGACGTGTACGGCCTGGGCATCCTGCTCTACGAGATGTTCACCGGACAGATTCCGGGCCGCCGCTCGCCGCTGCCCTCGGAGGTGAACCCGGAGGCGCCCAGCGGCCTGGATCAGCTCTTCGACAAGGCCACGCAGGACAAGCGCGAGCAGCGCTACCCGGACATGGACGCGATGCTGGAGGACTTCTACAAGGCCTTCCCGGAGCGCGAGTACCTGGAGCGCGGCGCGCTCATCGTCTCCTCGGAGCCGCAGCAGGACTGACGCAGGGAAGTCCACGCCGGGCAGGCGGGCCTCCACGCGAGGCTCGCCCGTCCCCGGAGGGGCTGTCAGACTGCGGCGCGCCCATGACCGCGCGCCCCTCCGACAGCGTCCTCCTCACCGTCACCGGAAGAGACGGTTCCGACACCACCGCCCGCCTCACCGGTTTCCTCGCGGACGCGGGCGCGGAGCTGCTCGACGTGGAGCAGGTGGTGGTGCAGGGCCTGCTCACCCTGGCCCTCCTCGTGCGCCTGCCCGACAGCGCCGGGGGCGAAGGCCTGTTGCAGGCACTCCAGGTCCTGGCCCGCGAGCTGGCCGTCACGGTGGACGTGCGGGCGGTGGCCCCCCTCGCCACGCCTCCGGGGCCGGAGCCGCTGCGCTACGTGGTCACCGCGGTGGGCAGGACGCTGGGCGCGCGGGAGGTGCACGCGCTGACGGCGCGGCTCGCGGTGCAGGGAGCGCGCGTGGAGCGCATCACCCGCCTGAGCGAGACGCCGCTGGGGTCGGTGGAGCTGCACGTCATGCTGCCGCCGGGCGTGGACCCCTCTGCGCTCAAGCGTGCGCTGCTGGCACTGTCCATGGAGAGCACCACGTTCGACGTGGCCCTCCAGCGCGAGAGCCTCTACCGGCGAGGCAAGCGGATGGTGGTGATGGACATGGACTCCACGCTCATCCGCATCGAGGTCATCGACGAGCTGGCGCGGGCGCACGGCGTCCACGCGAAGGTGGCCGCCATCACCGAGCGCGCGATGCACGGGGAGATGGACTACGACGAGTCGCTGCGCCAGCGCGTGGCGCTGCTCGCCGGGCTGGACGTGCAGGTGTTGCGGGAGCTGGCCGCGAACCTGCCGCTCACCGAGGGAGCGGAGACGCTGCTGCGCGTGCTGCGGCGGCTGGGCTACCGCACCGCGGTCATCAGCGGCGGCTTCTCCGTGGCGGCCGAGGCGCTCCAGGCCCGCCTGGGCATCGACTTCGCGTACTCCAATACGCTGGAGGCGGCGGACGGCAAGCTCACCGGCCGCACCGTGGGCACCATCGTCAACGCGCGCCGCAAGGCGGAGCTGCTGGAGACGCTCGCCCGGCAGGAGGGCATCCTGCTGGAGCAGGTCATCGCGGTGGGCGACGGGGCCAACGACTTGCTGATGTTGGAGAAGGCGGGGCTGGGCATCGCCTTCCGCGCCAAGCCCCGGCTGCGCGAGGCCGCCGACACGTCCATCTCCGCCGGCGGGCTGGACACCATCCTGTACCTGCTGGGCCTCACCGCGCGCGAATTGCGCGAGGTGACCTGAGGCCCTCGCTACAGGCGCATGCGCGCGGCCAGCTCACGCTGCTGCACCGCGCCCTTCTCGAAGACGAGTTCCAGCAGCGCGCGCAGGATTTTTGAACTCTTCTCCTGGTTCTGCTGCACCGTCTGCAGGCGCTGCAGGTCCGCCTCCGTCCACTCGGAGGTGGGCGAGCCGCCCGCGAGGATTTCATCCAGGATGTCGGAGGCGCTGGAGCCCGCGGCGGCCTCGGACGCGGCGGGGGCCTGCGCAGGGGGTTTGGCGTTCGGGTCGACGATGTCGCTGATGCGCTTCACGATCGTCTTGCCGCTCATGTCCACGACCTTGAAGTCCTCCTCCTCGGGGACTTCGCCCGCCTCCTGCTGCTTGGAGTCGGGCTTGAAGCGCTTCTTCTCCACCGGCTCCTGGCCGCGGTAGTTGCGCAGGATGGCGTGCTCGATTTCACGGTCCCCCGCGACCATGGGCACCACGCGGGCGCGGCTGCGCGCCGCCACCTGGTCCAGCGTGGCCAGGTCCGTGGGGTCCGACATCGCCAGCACCAGCGTCTTCCCGTTGTCCTTGAGCTGCACGGGGAAGACGCCCTTCTGCTCGGCGAGCGTGACGTCCACGCGCGCCAGGGCGGCCACGTCCTTCGTCAGGTTGCCCAGCTGCACGCGGGGCATTCCCAGCCCCTGGCAGATGGCCTGGGTGATGGTCTCCTCGGACGCCAGCCCCAGGTCCGCGACGACGCGCGACACGCGTCCGCCCCACTGGTCCAGCGACGCCAGCGCGCTGCGAAGCTGCAACTCGTCGATGACGCGCGCCTTGATGAGGATGTCGGCGATGCGATTGCGGGAAGGGGGAGCCATGGGGTGGGGATTCTAGCGTCTGATGGCGCGGACGCTCAGTCCACGTCACCGAACATGCCTTGAGAGCAAGGAGGCCGACGATGCAGCCCTTCGCGGATGCCGCCACCCAGACGTGCCCGTACTGCGGTGAAGAGGTGGAAGTGGATGTGGATTCGCTGGGCGCTTCCTCCGAAGCCTACGTGGAGGACTGCCCCGTCTGCTGCCGTCCCTGGGAGGTGAAGGTGACCCGGGACGAGGACGGCGCCGCCGTCACCCTGGGCCGCGACGACGACTGACCGGCCGGGGAGCAGGCGACCGGGCAGGGGCTTCAGGAACGCGGTCCGGGACGGCCGGGGCCGTTGCTTGACACGTTCCGAAGCATGGTTCTCTTGAGTCTTGTGAGGCGCTGCCGGGCCCTCCCGCAAACGAGGCGCGGGGGGCACGGCCGCCGAACTCAACAACGACTGTGCAACCGCACGACGTGCGCCTTTCGGGGCGACACGAACAGGAGACGACCATGCTCACCCACCGCAATGCCTACAACGCCGCCGTGACGCTGCCCCTGCTGCGCGACTTCGACCTGCTCTTCCGCGAGCTGTCCTCGGCGGGCACCCGTCCGGACATGGAGCACACCCTGACGCCCGCGGCCGACATCCTCGAGGCCGAGGCCGGCATCACGCTGCGCATCGACCTGCCGGGCCATGACGCCAAGGCCATCCAGGTGAAGGTGGAGAACGACGTGCTGACCGTGCGCTCCGAGCGCAAGGCGGAGACCGTGGCCGAGGGCACCACCCTGCGGCGCCAGGAGCGTCCCGCGGGTGTCTACGCGCGCCAGTTCCGCCTGCCCAACACGGTGGATGCCAGCCGCGTGGAGGCCCGCTACGACAACGGTGTGCTGTCCCTCACCCTGCCGCGTCGCGAGGAGACCAGGCCCCGCGTCGTCGAGGTGAAGGTGCAGGGTTGATGCGCAATGCATCACCTGTCACCGCTCAGGGAGGCCGCTGCCTTCGCAGGCGCGAGGCGCGGCGGCTCCCGCAAGCATCAACCGACTCGAGGGCTTCCGCTGTGGGCCAGGCGGAAGCCCTCGTTCTCTACTTGCGGACGTTGAGCGCCAGCGGCACCCGGAACAGCTCCATCACCTGCGTCACGTCCAGCGGCTTCGCCAGGCACGCCACCGCGCCGGCCTGCTTCGACGCCTCCACGACGTCGGGCGTGTGAAGGCTCGTCATGGTGATGAGCCGCACGCCTTCCATCTGCTTGCGGGCGCGGATGCGCTTGCAGACCTCGATGCCGTCGATGTCCGGCATGTTGAGGTCGATGATCATTCCGTGCGGCTTCTGCTCCGACACCAGCAGCAGCGCCTCCACGCCGCTCGTCGTCGTCTGGAGCTCCACCTGATTCGCGTGCGGCTTGAACGCGCGCTTGATGGCGTCCAGCGTCTGCCGCTCGTCGTCCACGACCAGCAGGCGCACCGTGCTGCTGCCCAACTCCTCGGGCACGGGCATCTGATGGGTGACCAGGAAGGTGCGCAGGTCGGTCGAACGCACCCGACGGTGGCCACCCGGAGTCCGGAAGGCCATCAGGATGCCGCGGTCGATCCACTTGCTCACCGTCGACGGGTCCACCTGAAGCAACCGACTGATGTCGTGCGTCGTGTAGAGCTGGTCCGTCATCGCCGTACTCCCCTCGGACTGCATCGTTCCACTAGCCATGGAAATAAACACCTACCTTGAATGCGGGGTTTGATCAACCCACCTACGACGTGCTGCGTTTATCTGCCCTTCTCATCAGACCCACGGCGTCATCCCAACGGCCACTGGCACGGAGGCACAACTCCACCAATTCGCGGGCGGCTCCGTGACCGCCAACGTTCTGGGTAACGAAGTGCGCTTCCTGGCGCACCTCTGGAACCGCATCCGCGGGACATGCGGAAAGCCCTGACTGGGACATGGGGTCCAGGTCGTTGAGGTCATCGCCCATGTAGGCGCAGGCGTCCGCGGGCACATTGAGCTGGGCGAGCAGCTCATCAAGGGCAGGGCCCTTCTCCCGGCGGCCCTGGAAGACGGCGGCGAGGCCCAATTCTCGGCCCCGCGCTTCGACGATGCGGGAGGTGCGCGCGGTGAGGATGGCGGCGGGCAGCCCCACCAGCCGGGCCATCACGAGCGCGTGGCCATCCTTCACGTTGAAGCGCTTCATCACTTCGCCGTCGCCGCCGTAGTACAGGCCGCCGTCGGTGAGGACACCATCCACGTCGAAGACGAGCAGCCGGACGCGCGACGCACGCGACGTCAGCTCTTCCCTGCCCGGCTTGGAAGGCGCTTCCGTCTGCATGGCCTCCTCACCTTTCGCGTCCATCAGCCGGCTTCGTGACCCAGCGCGCGACGGATGCTGAGCACATCTCGTACCACGTCCTCGAACATCTGTGGATTGAGCGAGCACGGACCGTCACACAGGGCACGGTCGGGGTCTTCGTGGACTTCTGTGAATAAAGCGTCAATCCCGGCAGCGGCGGCGGACCGGGCGAGCAGCGAGACGAACTTCCGCTCGCCGCCCGTCTTCCCATCGCTGGAGCTGGGCAGCTGCACGGCGTGGGTGGCGTCCATGCACACGACGAGTCCGGCTTCGCGCATCTGCGCGAGGCCGCGCATGTCCACCACGAGGTTGTTGTAGCCGAAGGAGGATCCCCGCTCGGTGACGAGGATGTTGGGGTTGCCCGTCTCCACGGCCTTCCTCGCCGAGTGGACGATGTCCTTGGGGGCCACGAACTGTCCCTTCTTCAAGTTCACCCCCCGCCCCGAGCGGGCCACCGCCTCCACCAGGTCCGTCTGCCGACAGAGGAAGGCCGGTATCTGGATGATATCCACGACTTCAGCGGCTGGCCCGACGTGGCTGGTTTCATGGACGTCCGTGAGCACGGGCACGCCCACCTCGCGCTTCACGCGGTCCAGGATTCTCAGACCTTCCTTCAAACCGGGGCCGCGGAAGGACTTGCCGCTGGTCCGGTTGGCTTTGTCATACGAGCACTTGAAGGCATACGGCACGCCCAGCCGGGTGGTGATGGCCTTGAGCAGGTGGGCGTGGCGCAGCGCCATCTCCTCGGACTCGATGCTGTCCGGGCCGGCGATGACGAAGAGGCGCTCGCCGGGACCGACCTTGTGACCGCACAGCTGGATGGAAGGCGTCGTGCTCATGCGCGCACCGGGGTGGTCGTGGCCGTGGCCGGGACGGTGGTGCCGCGGGAGGAGTCCCGCTGGGCGAGCGCCGCGCCGATGAAGCCGGAGAAGAGGGGATGGGGCGCGAAGGGCTTGCTCTTGAACTCGGGGTGGAACTGGCAGCCGACGAAGTACGGATGATCCGACAGTTCGATCATCTCCACCAGATTCAGCTCCGGATTGTGGCCGGAGATGACGAGCCCCGCCTCCTGGAGCCGGCCGCGGTAGGCGTTGTTGACCTCGTAGCGGTGGCGGTGGCGCTCCTGGATGTTGTCCTGGGCGTAGAGCTTCTGGGCCACGGTGCCGGCCTTGAGGGCGCACGCGTAGCTGCCCAGGCGCATGGTGCCGCCCTTGTCCTGCACCTTCACCTGGCTCTCCATCAGCGTCACCACCGGGTGCGGGGTGTGCTCGTCGAACTCCAGGCTGTTGGCGCCCTTGAGGCCCAGCACGGTGCGGCTGAACTCCACCACCGCCATCTGGAGCCCCAGGCAGATGCCGAAGAAGGGCAGCTTGTTCTCCCGCGCGTAGCGGACCGCGGCGATCTTCCCCTCCGTGCCGCGCACGCCGAAGCCGCCGGGGACGAGCACCGCGTCCACGCCGCCCAGCATCGCCTCCGGCCCCTGGGCCTCCACGTCCTGGCTGTCCACGAAGCGCAACTTCACGCGCACGTCGTTGGCGATGCCGCCGTGGAGCAGGGACTCGTTGAGGCTCTTGTAGCTCTCCGTGAGGTTCACGTACTTGCCCACGATGGCGATGGTGACTTCACCGCGCGCGGGCTCGTAGATCTTCCGGACGATGGTCTCCCACTTCTCCAGGTGGGGCGCGCGGCTCCAGATGTTGAGCACCTCCGCCAGGCGCTCATCGAGTCCCTGGCGGTGCAGCTCCAGGGGCAGCTCGTAGATGCTGCGCACGTCGGGGGACGTGAACACGTTGCCGTTGTCCACGTTGCAGAACATCGCGATCTTGTCCTTCAGCTCGCGGGAGATTTCGCGGTCGGTGCGGCACAGCAGGAAGTCCGGCTGGATGCCAATCTCCCGCAGCTTCATCACCGAGTGCTGCGTGGGCTTGGTCTTCACCTCGCCCGCGGCGCCGATGTACGGCAGCAGCGTCAGGTGGATGTAGACGGCGTTCTGGCTGCCCACGTCGTAGCGCATCTGGCGGATGGCCTCGAGGAAGGGCAGGGACTCGATGTCGCCCACGGTGCCGCCGACCTCCACGATGACGACGTCCACGTCCTGCGAGGCCTGGCGGATGCTGGCCTTGATCTCGTCGGTGATGTGGGGAATCACCTGGACCGTCTTGCCCAGGTACTCACCGCGACGTTCCTTGGTGATGACCGCGTTGTAGATGCGGCCGGAGGTGAAGTTGTTGAGGCGGCTCATCCGGGCGTGGGTGAACCGCTCGTAGTGGCCCAGGTCCATGTCGGTTTCGCCACCGTCCTCGGTGACGAAGACCTCGCCGTGCTGGAAGGGGCTCATCGTGCCCGGATCCACGTTGATGTAGGGATCCAGCTTGATGAGCGTGATGTCCAGCCCGCGGTTCTCCAGGAGGGCGCCAATGGATGCGGAGGCCAGTCCCTTCCCCAGCGAGCTGACCACGCCGCCCGTCACGAAGATGAACTTGGTTTTCTTGGAGCGCATGTCCCTTCCTGCCAAGAGGGCCAGGGGGCGTCAAATAATCTCTGCCGGCTGAACGGCTGGCAGGCCCCGGGAGGCCCGCCGGACCTTCACTGCGCGTCCCAACCGCCCGGGCGGGCGACCGCGAACTGCTGGGCGTCCGGCTGCCCCACGCGGAAGCGGCGCAGGTCGCAACCACGGCAACTCCAGCCTTCCCAGCCTTTCTTCACGACTTGGTGGAGGCACGAGTCGTAGTTGGGACAGAAGAGGTTGCGCTGGGTGTCCACCATCTCCTCGTCACGGAGGGCGGAGGGCAGGGGGATGGGACAAGGCGTGATGGACACGAGGTTCTCCGACAGGCGACCACGGCAGGCGTGGGTGGCTCTTCCCCCCGGGCGGCTCGAACCGGCGACGGAGGCGGACATTCCCAGGTGGGGTGGGGGACAAAAAAAGTCGCCCCCGTCGGCAAAGACGGAGGCGACCGGTACCGCGGGCGTCAACCACCGCCGAGGAGACCCTCGCTAGCAGGCCACCGCGACGGAGGTAGACGCCTGATTCATGCTGTCGATCAAGGCATCACCTCCTTTCTTGAGGCGCTTGAAATAATGCGCCTTCTTTTTTCGCGCCACGGAGACTGCGAAGCGGGCGGGGCCGGAAGCGGAGCGAGCGTTCAGGCGGCGACAACCTGGCGTTCCACGAGGCGGCGGTAGAGCCCCTCCTGCGTCATCAGGGCGGCGTGGGTGCCGCTCTGCACCACGCGGCCGGACTCCAGCACCAGCACGCGGTGGGCGTTGGCCACGGTGGACAGCCGGTGCGCGATGATGAGCGTCGTGCGGCCCTGCATCAGCCGCTCCAGCGCGTCCTTCACCAGGTGTTCGCTCTCCGCGTCCAGGGCGGACGTGGCCTCGTCCAGGACGAGGATGCGCGGATCCTTCAGCACCGCCCGTGCGATGGCGACGCGCTGCTTCTGGCCGCCGGACAGCTGCACGCCCCGCTCGCCCACCTCCGTGCGGTAGCCGTCCGGGAAGCGGCCGATGAAGTCGTGCGCGTGCGCGGCCTTCGCGGCGGCCTCCACCTCCGCGTCGGTGGCGCCCGGGCGGCCGTAGCGGATGTTGTCCCCGATGGAGCAGGAGAACAGCAGCGGCTCCTGGGCGACCATGCCCACGTGCTGGCGCAGCCAGGCGGGGTCGAGCGTGTCCAGGGGGCGCCCGTCGAGCAGCAGCCGGCCCTGATGCGGGTCATAGAAGCGGGACAGGAGGGCGGCGAGGGTGGACTTGCCGGCGCCGGAGGAGCCCACCACGGCGACGACCTCTCCGGCCTGGAGGGTGAGGTTGATGCCCTGGAGCACCGTCACGTCCGGGCGCGAGGGGTAGGCGAAGCGCACGTCCTGGAACTCCACCCGGCCCTCGACCGTGGCGGGGCGCTCACCGCCTCCGGCGGGGATGGTGGGCTCGCGGTCCATCAATTCGAAGACGCGCTCGGCGGCGCCCGAGGCGCGCATGAAGTCCGCCCAGAGGTCCGCCAGGGAGCCCAGGGACATGGCCACGAGCATCGTGTAGATGAGGAACGAGGTGAGGGCGCCGATGGTGAGCTGGCTGTCCACCACCAGCCGGCCGCCGTACCAGAAGACCACCACCGCGGCGATGTAGCCCACGCTGGAGACGCCGCCGATGAAGATGGAGGACTGGCTCGCGCGCCTGCGGGCCACCTCGAAGGCATGGCGCACGGCGTTGCCATAGCGCGCCACCTCCGACGGCTCCGCCGCGAACGAGCGCACGGTGCGAAGGCCCGACAGGCTCTCTTCCGCGACCTCGCTGGCCTTGGCGAGCGCGTCCTGCACCTGGCGTGACATCAGTCGCACGCGCCGGCCGTACAGCACGCTGCCCACCGCCACCGGGGGGACGATGGCGAGCATCAGGAGCGTGAGCGTGGGCGAGGTGTAGAAGAGCAGCGCGACGCCGCCCAGCGTCTGCACCGCGTGGCGCAGGCCCATGGAGATGTTGACGCTCACGGTGTTCTGCAGGACGGCGGTGTCGGACTGCAGCCGGCTGGTGAGCTCTCCGGTGCGGTGGGTGTCGAAGAAGGCCACCTCCTGGTCCATGAGCCGGTGGAAGAAGTCGCGGCGCAGGCGCATCACCACGCGGTCGCCCACGATGGTGAAGAAGTAGGCGCGCAGCGCGGTGGCGACGCCCTGCACCAGGAAGACGCCCAGCATGATGAGCGCGGCCCGGTCGATGAGCTCGCGGTTCTTCGCGTTGAGCGCATCGTCGATGAGGATGCGGATGCCCTGCGGGAACGCGAGACTCGCGCCGCTGCTGATGACGAGGAAGCAGGTGGCCAGCACCAGCGTGGGGACTTCGGGGCGGGCCAGGGACAGCAGCCGACGCAGGGTTACGCCTGAAGGGCGTCGGGGCGTCGGAGGATTGACGGATGGGGGCACCGCCGGAGCCTACTGGACTCTCGCCAGGCATGCAGCCGGCAGGGACGTGCCGGCCCGGGATGCAGCCAGGGCGGCGGCGGTGCTATCTCCTGAGAGAGGTTTTCCCATGCGAGGAGGGGCCATGGAGAAGCGCGTCTTCGGCAACACCGGGGTGGCGGTGCCGGTCATCGGTCAGGGCACCTGGCAGATGGAGGACGACGACGCGCAAGGCGCCATCCGTGCCCTGCGCGCCGGGCTGGACCTGGGGCTCACCCACGTGGACACGGCCGAGCTGTACGGGCGGGGCCAGGTGGAGGAGGCGCTCGTGGCGAAGGCCCTCGAGGGCCGGCGCGACGAGGTGTTCCTCGTGTCCAAGGTGATGCCGTCGAACGCGACGCAGAAGGGGACTGTGACGGCGTGTGAGCGCAGCCTCCAGCGGCTGCGCACGGACAGGCTGGACTGCTACCTGCTGCACTGGCCCGGCTCCCACCCGCTGGAGGGCACGGTGCGCGCCTTCGAGCAGCTGGTGAAGGACGGGAAGATCCGCTCCTGGGGTGTGAGCAACTTCGCGGTGGATGAGCTGGAGGAGGTGCTGGCCCTCGCCGGCCCGGGGCGCATCGCGTGCAACCAGGTGCTGTACCACCTGGAGGAGCGCGCCATCGAACACGCCGTCGTCCCGTGGTGCGAAGCGCGGGGCGTGGCGGTGGTGGCCTACAGCCCGTTCGGCAACGGCCACTTCCCGTCACCGGACAGCGCCGGGGGCCGGGTGCTGGCGGCCATTGCCCACGCACATGGCGTGACGCCGCACCAGGTCGCGCTCCAGTTCCTCGTGCGCCGGCCGTCGCTGTTCGCCATCCCCAAGGCCAGCGACGTGGGGCACGTGCGCGACAACGCGAGCGCGGCCTCGCTGAAGCTCACCCGGGAGGACCTGGCGCGCATCGACGCGGCCTTCCCCCTGGGGGACGAGCCGGACTCACTGCCCGTGATTTGAAACATCCTGAAACATGACGCGGGCGCTCAGCCGCGCTCGCGCAGGAGCGCCTCCACGCGGGCCACGTCCTCCGGCACGTCCACCGCCACGGTGCGCCAGGACACGCGGGCGCAGCGGATCCGCAGGCCGTGCTCCAGGGCGCGCAGCTGCTCCAGCTTCTCCGCCTCCTCCAGCGGCGTGGGGGAGAGGGTGGCCAGTTGCAGCAGGGTGTCCCGCCGGTAGCCGTAGAGGCCCAGGTGGGCCCAGCGGCGCACGGGCGTGCCGGGCTCGCGGACGTGCGGCACCGGGGCGCGGCTGAAGTAGAGCGCGTCGCCGTTGAGGGCGAGCACGGCCTTCACCACGTTCGGGTTCTCCAGCTCGTCCGGCTCCAGGGCGCGCACCAGGGTGCCCATGCGGACGGTGTCGTCCTGGAAGAGCTCCGCGAGCACCTTGAGCGCGGCGGGGTCCACCAGCGGCTCATCCCCCTGCACGTTCACCCACACGTCCACGTCCGGCCGGGCGCGGGCCACCTCCGCGATGCGGTCCGTGCCGGTGGGGCAGGCAGGGCTGGTCATCACCGCGCGGCCGCCGAAGCCCTCCACCACGTCGCGGATCCGCGCGTCGTCCGTGGCGACCCAGACCTCGGCGAAGGCCTGGGCTTCCTGACAGCGGCGCCAGACGTGTTCCACCATGGGGCGGCCGGCGATGAGGGCGAGCGGCTTGCCGGGGAAGCGGGTGCTGGCATGGCGGGCGGGGATGACGGCCACGGGCCGGGAGGCGGACATGGGGCGTCATCTATCAGATTCAGGACGTCCCGCACCCGCACCGGGGCCGCTGGACACCCTGTGCCACTAGGCAGGAAAGGCGCCGTGCCTACTTTGCGCAGCGACATGAAGAAGGTCATCCATATCGTTGGCGCGCGTCCGAATTTCATGAAGGTGGCCCCGATCCACAAGGCCATCGCCGCGCGTACCCCGTTGCAGCAGCTCGTCATGCACACCGGCCAGCACTACGACGCGAAGATGAGCGACGTGTTCTTCGCCGACCTGGGCATGGCGGCCCCGGACATCCACCTGGGCATCGGCTCCGGCAGCCACGCCGAGCAGACGGCGAAGATGATGGTGGAGATGGAGAAGATCTTCCTCAAGGAGAAGCCGGACCTGGTGTCCGTGGTGGGCGACGTGAACAGCACCATCGCCGCCGCGCTCGTCACGTCCAAGCTGGCCATCCCGCTGTCCCACGTGGAAGCGGGCCTGCGCAGCTTCGAGCGGCACATGCCAGAGGAGATCAACCGCGTCGTCACCGACCGGCTCTCCGACCTGCTGCTCACGCCTTCGCGCGACGCGGACGCGAACCTCCTCAAGGAGGGCATCGACCCGAAGCGCATCCACCTCGTGGGCAACGTGATGATCGACTCGCTCCTGTCGTCCAAGGAGAAGGCCGACCAGCTGCCCACGCTCAAGCAGCTGGGGCTCACGCCGCGCACCTACGTGGTGGCGACGCTGCACCGTCCGTCCAACGTGGACAACCCGAAGCTGCTGGCGGGCCTGCTGTCCACGCTCATCCACGTGGCGAAGAAGGTGCCCGTCGTGTTCCCGGTGCACCCGCGCACGCGCAAGATGATCGCCGAGCAGGGCCTGGCGGCCGAGCTGGAGAAGACGCCGAGCCTCAAGCTGGTGGACCCCATGGGCTACCTGGAGTTCCTGTCGCTGACGTCCCAGGCGCAGCTGGTGATGACGGACTCGGGCGGCCTGCAGGAGGAGACCACCGCGCTCAACGTGCCGTGCCTCACGCTGCGCGAGGAGACCGAGCGGCCCGTCACCGTGGAGGTGGGCACCAACGAGGTGGTGGGCACCGACCCCACGCGCATCCGCGAGGCGGCCGACCGCATCCTCGCGGGCGACGTGAAGAAGGGCCGCGTGCCGGAGCTGTGGGACGGCCGCACCGGCGAGCGCATCGCGGACCTCTACGCTCGCGTGCTGGGCGTGGAGACGAAGCGCGCCTTTGGGTGAGCGGTCTTCGCGTTCCAAAGCGTGGTAGACGGGGCGCTACGTCATGCGTGAAGACGCCGCTCCCGCTTCCCTGATTGATCCGGTGCCTGAGCCGGTGACGCCCGCCTCGGAGGTCCCCGACGGCTACGTGGACATCCCGTTCGTCGTGGAGCCGAACTACGCCGGCTGGCGGTTGGACCGCTACCTCTGCGAGAAGATCCGCCGCATGGACCTGGAGCGCGTGCAGGGCATCATCCTGCGCGGCGTGCTGTGCGACGCGTACCGCCTCAAGCCCTCCACGCCCGTGTACCCGGGGCTGACGTTCCGCATCCGCCGCCCCTCAAGCCAGGAGCCCGCGACGCCCACCGCGCTGCCCGTCGTCTTCTCCGATGACTGGCTGCTGGTGCTCGACAAGCCGGCGGGGCTGCCCATCCACCCCACCGCGCGCTACCACAAGGGCACCCTCGTCACGCTGCTGCGCGAGCGCTTCGGTGAGCGCTTCGCGGAGCCCGCGCACCGGTTGGACCGGGAGACGAGCGGGCTGGTGGTGTGTGGCCGCACCACCGAGTCCTGCCGCGTGCTGGGCGGGCTGTTCCTGTCGCGCGAGGTGCACAAGGAGTACCTCGCGCTGTGCGAGGGCCATCCGCCCGAGGACACCTTCCTCGTGGATGCGCCCATCGCGGAGGGCACGGACCTCATCCGCATCGCGGTGCGGATCGACGCGGTGCAGGGCAAGCCCAGCCGCACGCGCTTCCAGGTGCTCCAGCGCTTCGTGCAGGACGGCGCGCCGTTCGCGCTCTTGCGCTGCTTCCCGGAGACGGGCCGGCAGCATCAGATCCGCATCCACCTGCACGTGGCGGGCTTCCCGCTGGTGGGGGACAAGATGTACGGACCGGATCCGGGCTACTTCGACCGCTTCAGCAAGCACACCCTGGAGCCCGAGGCGTGGGCGCGGCTGCGGCTGCCCCGGCACGCGCTGCACGCGGAGCGCATCACGTTCCCGCACCCGGGCACCGGTGAGAGCGTCACCTTCGTCTCACCGCTGCCAGGGGACCTTCAGGACTTCATCGACGGGAAGATGCCGGCCCCCTGAAGAGGGCCGGGCCGGCCTCAGGCGCTGAGCTTCGCGACGTCCGAGTCACGGGAGAGCTTCTCCGTGAGGTACTGCCCGGAGAAGCACGCGGTGCAGTAGGTGTTGCGCTTCGGGTCCTCCACCGCGGTGCCCAGGCCTTCCAGCGACAGGTAGCCCAGGGAGTCCGCCGTGACGTACTTGGCGATCTCCTCCGTGGAGTGGCTGGCGGCGATCAGCTCCGTGCGGCTGGGCGTGTCGATGCCGTAGTAGCAGGGCCACTGCGTGGGCGGCGACGAGATGCGCAGGTGCACGGACACGGCGCCCGCGGCCTTCAGCATCTTGACGATCTTCCGGCTGGTGGTGCCGCGCACGATGGAGTCGTCCACCACCACCACGCGCTTGCCCTTGAGGACGCTGCGCACGGCGGACAGCTTCAGCTTCACGCCGAAGTGGCGGATGGACTGCTGCGGTTCAATGAAGGTGCGGCCCACGTAGTGGCTGCGGATGAGGCCCACGTCGTAGGGGATGCCGCTCGTCTGGGAGAAGCCGATGGCGGCGGGCACGCCCGAGTCCGGCACCGCGATGACCAGGTCCGCGTCCGGCGCGGGCTGCTCACGCGCGAGCTGCATGCCCAGGCGCTTGCGCACCTCGTAGACGCTGCTGCCGAAGAGCACCGAGTCCGGCTTGGCGAAGTAGACGTGCTCGAAGATGCAGCGGCCCAGCCGGGGCGCGGGCTTGAAGGGCATGCTGGCGCGCAGCACGCCGTTCTCGATGACGACCAGCTCCCCGGGCTCCATCTCGCGGATGACCTCCGCTTCGATGAGATCCAGCGCCGTCGTCTCGCTGGCGACGACGTAGGCGCCTTCCTTCATCTTGCCCAGCACCAGCGGCCGGAAGCCGTGCGGGTCGCGCACCGCGATGAGCTTGTCCTCCGTGAGGAGCAGGATGCTGTAGGCGCCCTCCACCTTGCGCAGGGCCTCCACCAGCTTGGCCTCGAAGGTGGGCTGCTTGGAGCGGGCGAGCAGGTGCATCACCACCTCCGTGTCCGCGTCTGACTGGAAGAGCGCGCCCTCCGCCTCCAGCGACGCCTTGATCTCCGCCGCGTTCACGATGTTGCCGTTGTGCGCGATGGAGAACTGGCCGCCCGCGTAGGCGACGAACAGCGGCTGCGCGTTCTTGAGCTGGCTGCCGCCCGCCGTGCTGTAGCGCACGTGGCCGATGGCGGCCTCTCCCGGCAGTCCCTCAATCACCGGTGCGGTGAAGATGTCCGCGACGAGCCCCATCTGCCGGTGCGCGCGCAGGATGTGGCCATCAGACGAGACGATGCCGGCGGACTCCTGTCCGCGGTGCTGAAGGGCGTGCAAACCGAGGTACGTCAGGTTGGACGCTTCTCCGTGACCCGTGATTCCGAAGATCCCGCACATGGTGCGCTGCCTTACCCCTTTCGACCGCGAAGCGGAACAGGAACGCATGCCTTCACCGTGGGTATTCCTCCCGCCGTCGACGTCGGCTCCTGTAGGCCAGGCAAGGTGCCATTGACTGGAAAGGTAGGAGCCGTCCCGGCGATGGGAGCGGTTAGGCTCCATCCGGCATGTCCTCTTCCCGGCGCTCCGTCCTCCGCACCCTGCTGCCCTTCGTGTTGCTAACGGCGGGGGCGGCGTACGCGCTTGCCTCCTGGAACTGGTGTGGTCGCTGGGAGGAGCGGACGCCCAGCGTGCTGTCCCAGGTGCAGGGCGAAGGCACCCTGCGGGCAGGCGCGGCGAAGGTGGCCCTGGCCCCGCCCTTCCCGGTGGTGGTGGCCGGCTACGCGCCGCCCCGCCCCGAGGCGAGCCAGGCCGAAATCCCCCTGCACGCGAGGGCGCTGGTGCTGGAGGCCGGCGGCGCGCGGGTGGGCGTGGTGTCGCTGGAGCTGCTCTTCGTTACCCCGGAAATCGTGGAGCAGGTGCGCGAGCGCGCCGCAGCGGTGGGGGTGAAGGAGGTGATGGTGGTGGCCACGCACACGCACTCCTCGTTCGGAGGCTACGACACGCGCTGGGTGGCGCAGCTGTCCGGGACGGGGCGCTATCAGCGCGCGGCGGTGGACGCGGCCGTGGCGGGGGCGAGCGAGGCGCTGACGAAGGCGGCCTCCGCGATGGCGGACGCGGGGCTCGTCTCCTCGCGCTCCGGGGGCCAGGCCCCCGACGGGCAGCTCACGCGGGTGGTGCTGAAGGGCGCGGCCGGGCCGGTGGCGGAGGTGCTGGTGTTCGCCGCGCACGCCACGCTCATTCCCCGGAAGCGGGCGCTGGTGGATCCGGACTATCCGGGACGGCTGAGCGCGCTGCGTGAAGAGGCGGGCCACGGCGTCACCCTGTTCGTGCAGGGCAGCGAGGGCAACGCGTCCGTGGCGTACTCGGAAGGGCAGGGCGCGGAGCGGGCCGCGGGCTTCGCGCGCAAGCTGTCGGAGCTGGCGGATGGGGCCACGCCCACGCCCGTGGCGGGGCCGGTGCGGCTGGCCTTCGCGCGCGTGCAGGCCTCCATGCCCCGGCCAGACTCGTCCCGGCTGGTGCCGGGCTTCACGCGGGCGGCGGGGGACAACTTCCTGTGCGCGTCCGCGCCCCGCGAGGCGGAGGTGGATGCGTTGGCGGTGGGGCCGCTGGAGCTGCTCGCGCTTCCGGTCGAGCCCACGATGGCCGCGGGCCGGGCGCTGGCGGACCTCACGGGCGCGACCCACGTGCTGGGGCTCGCCAACGGCTACGTGGGCTACCTGGACACGCCGGAGCTGGTGCTCGGCGGTCAGGGCGAGTCGCGGCTCCAGTACTTCGGTCCGGCCCTGCTGGAGCGCCTGGGCGCCGCCGCGCGCGTGGCCTCTGGGACGGTGGGCTTCTCGCCGCCGGAGTGAGCCACACGGGGATTCATCCGGGCGCCCGGCTGCCTGCCTGCCCTGCGGACCTCCTGGCGAAGTATGAACACGGGAATCCCCATCGCTGATGGGGGGACGGCTGCCTACCTTGGACCGCAGGGCGGCTGGACAGGAAAGGGGTACCGGATGCGGTGGCAAGGGGGACGTCGCAGCTCGAACATCGAGGACCGGCGGGGATCCGGCTTCGGTCGGCCACTCGCGGTGGGTGGCGGCGCCGCCTCGCTGATCGTGGCGGTGCTGGTGATGCTGCTGGGCGGAGACCCGTCCGACGTGCAGATTGGCTCGGGGTCCCCGTACGAGGA
Source organism: Corallococcus sicarius (assembly GCF_003611735.1). GTDB lineage: Bacteria > Myxococcota > Myxococcia > Myxococcales > Myxococcaceae > Corallococcus > Corallococcus sicarius. The sequence continues at coordinate 17,564 of NZ_RAWG01000085.1, forward strand.
TCCGGCGACGGGCGGTGCGGGGCGCCCGGTGGATCCGCAGCAGGAGGAGATGAAGGACTTCGTCTCCGTCATCCTCGCGGACACCGAGGACACCTGGCCCGCGCTGCTGGAGCCCCTGGGCGTGCGCTACGTGCAGCCGCGCCTGGTGCTCTTCTCGGACGCGGTGCAGTCCGCGTGCGGCGCGCAGGAGAGCGCGGTGGGGCCCTTCTATTGCCCGGGCGACCAGCGCGTGTACCTGGACCTGACCTTCTTCAACGAGCTGGAGAGCCGCTTCGGCGCGCCCGGTGACTTCGGCCGCGCGTACGTCGTCGCGCACGAGGTGGGGCACCACGTGCAGAACCTGCTGGGCGTCTCCCAGAAGGTGCAGTCGATGCGCCGCCGCACGAGCGAGGAGCAGGCCAACCAGCTCTCCGTGCTCACCGAGCTGCAGGCGGACTGCTTCGCCGGCATCTGGGCCGGCCGCGCCCAGAAGGCGCGCAACATCCTGGAGCAGGGCGACGTCGAGGAGGGCCTGGGCGCCGCCAGCGCCGTGGGCGACGACACCCTCCAGAAGCGTGCCCGGGGCCGCGTGGTCCCCGAGTCCTTCACCCATGGCTCCGCCGCGCAGCGCATGACCTGGTTCAAGCGGGGCCTGGAGCAGGGAACGCTGGAGGCGTGCGACACCTTCAAGGCCCAGCGCTAGGCGGGGCTTCACGCGTCCCCCGGAGCACGGGGGACGCGGTCCTGCTCACCGCGCCCGGGAGGTGCCCGTCCCGTTGAGCGGCTGCTGGAGCTGGTACGTGCCGTTGAGCGGCTGCTGGATCTGATACGTCCCGTTGAGCGGCTGCTGGAGCTGGTACGTGCCGACCAACGGTTGCTGGAGCTGATACGTCCCGTTGAGGGGCTGCTCCAGCTGGTACGTGCCATTGAGTGGCTGCTGGAGTTCGTAGGTCCCGTGGAGCGGCTGCTGGAGCTGATACGTCCCGTTCAGGGGCTGCGTGTCCCAGGAGCCCTGGGCGGGAGGCTGATACCAGTAATTGTCCCAGAAGGTGCCCTCGCCGGAGCCGGCTGCCAGTGATTGCCCGGCCTCCAGGTTCTGCGAGTCATTGCCCCCGGAGGCAGGAGCCGCCTCGTCCTGCTGGGCGAGCGCCGTGGTGGCCACGCCGGACGCGAGCGCCACCACCAGGGTCGCCAAGGTGCCTGCACTCATGGGAATCCTCGTTTCCGTCGCGGGGAGAGGGGGGAGGGTGCCGCGACATCCCTTCAAGATGACCGCCCGGGTGGGGCCCGGGGAGCGCCCGGGAAGGCCGCGGCTGCCCGCCCGGCCGTCGGCCCCGGAGCCTTGCGTCCTTCGCCTTCAGGACACATTCCGGCTGAAAGGCTTACCGCGTGCGCGTGCTTTTTCCCGCGTGGCCAAAGGGGCGCTGCGTCAAAATACAAACGTGCAACTTGTGCTTGTCGCCAGTGTGTCTTTGCTCCGAGCATGCCGCATTCCCGCTGCTTCGCGGGCCCGGGTCCTTCCCCAGGGTCCCAAGCGGAGCGGCTTCGCGGAGGAAACGACATGCCCCGTTTGCAGTGGACCCGCGCATCGAGCGCTGCCCTTCTGGCCCTGGTTGGGGCCCTCTCACTGACCGCCTGCTCCGACGAGGAGGATGACAAGAAGCCGGACGCCGGCTCCCAGCCGGTGGACGCGGGCACGCAGGTGGATGCGGGCACCGACGCCGGGACGGACGCGGGTCCGCCGGTGGACACGGGCATCCCCTGGGACGGCGGCAGCGCGGGCGGCTTCTCCTGCGAGGGCAAGGCCACGGCGACGCTGACGTTCGCGCCGGGTGAGGAGGAGAAGCTCCAGGACCAGGTGAACACGCTGGCCGAGTGCACCACCATCCAGCTGGCCGCGGGCACGTTCACGTTCGACAACGCCATCACCATCCGCCAGAACGGCGTCACCATCGCCGGCGCGGGCAAGGGCGTGAAGGGCGAGGGCACGGGCACGGCGTCCAGCACGGTGCTCGTGTTCACCAACGCCGCCGCGAACTCCAACGGCCTGGATGTGGTGGGCAACCGCTTCGAGGTGCGTGACGTCGCCGTGTGGAACGCGAAGAAGGACGCGGTCCGCGTCGAGTCCTCCACCGACGTCGTGATGCGCCGCGTGCGCACCGAGTGGGCCCAGGCCGACAAGGAGACCAACGGCAAGTACGGCCTGTACCCGGTGAAGTCCAAGTACGTGGTCATCGACGAGTGCGAGGCCTACAACGCCGCGGACGCCGGCATCTACGTGGGCCAGACGGAGTACGCCGTCGTGCGCAACAGCGTGGCCCTGCAGAACGTGGCGGGCATCGAGATCGAGAACACGAAGTACGCCTACGTGATTGGCAACACCGCGCGCGACAACACCACGGGGCTCGTGGTGTTCGACCTGCCGGGCAATCCCATCAAGGGCACGGACATCCGGGTGGTGAACAACATCATCACCGACAACAACCGGAACAACTTCGCGGCGGTGGCCGCCAGCAGCAGCACGGTGTCGCAGGTGCCGGCCGGCACGGGCACGTTCATCCTGGCGTCGCGCCGGGTGGAGCTGACCGGGAACACCTGGGAGAACAACAACTCGCTGGACGTGGCGGTGCTGAGCGGCCTCATCATCGAGGAGAATCCGGCGCTGTGGGCCGCGGGCGGCTTCAACTTCGAGAGCGCGGACATCAACATCCACGGCAACGTCTTCAAGGGCGGCAGCGGCGACAACGTGGACAACGGCAAGCTGGACCCGTCGCGCCGTCCGCTGGGCGCGCTGGTGGCCACGCTCTATGCGTACGGCGAGACGCAGGGCACGCGGCAGGTGGAGCACCTGGTGTGGGACGGCGTGGATCCGGTCATGCACAACCGCGCGGAGCTGAACCCCATCAACATCTGCTTCACGAAGAACACGCTGCCCGCGGGCACCACCACCGCCATCGTGGACCTGGACCTGCTCGCGGCGGGCACCGCCGTGACCAAGGGCGACCTGGCCGGAGGCTGGGCGAAGACGCGGCACTACGCCGCCACCGGGACGGCGTTCGACTGCGCGGGCTTCTCCCCCGCGCTGACGATTGGCGACAACATCAAGTAATCGCAGTCAGGGAGTGTGACACCCATGCGGACGTCGTTCGTGAACCCCCGTCTCCCCGCAGTGCTGCTGGCCCTCGTGCTGGCGGCCTGCGGTTCCTCCGACCCGGAAGTTCCCGGGCCGCCACCTGACGCGGGCACGCCCGTGGTGGATGCCGGACCGGAGGATGCGGGGGTTCCCGACGCGGGACCGGTGGACGCCGGTGTGCCTGACGCCGGTGTGCCCGACGCGGGCACGCCGGACGCCGGGCGGGTACCTGTTCCCACTGTCCTGTCGGGCCTCGGGCTGTTCACCGGAAGCCCGGCGGATGGGGGGCTGGTGCCGGTGGAGGGCAACGTGCCCTACACGCTGTCCACCGCGCTGTTCTCCGACTACTCGGTCAAGTCACGCACCCTCTACATCCCCCCCGGCGCGGTGGCGCACTACCACCCGACGGACGAGCTGGACCTGCCGGTGGGGACGCTCATCACCAAGACGTTCGCCTTCCCGGCGGACCTGCGGAAGCCGGACCAGGACGTGCGGGTCATCGAGACGCGCGTCCTGGTGCGCCAGCCCACGGGCTGGGAGGCGTGGCCCTATGTCTGGAACGATGAGCAGACAGAGGCGACGCAGGCCACTGGAGGCCGCACCAAGCCTGTGACGTTCATCGACCTGCAGGGAAAGACGCAGGCGTTCAAGTATTCGGTGCCCTCCAAGAACCAGTGCCAGCAGTGCCACCACCTCCAGGACGCGACGGGGGCGCAGGTGATGCACCCCATTGGCGTGAAGGCGCGCTACCTGCACCGTCCGAACACGTACGGCGGCGTGGAGCGCGACCAGCTGGAGTACCTGGCGTCGCTGGGCAAGCTGGACGGGCTGCCCCCGGTGGCGGAGCGGCCCAAGGCGCCGGACGCCTTCGACGCGACGTCGGGGGACCTGTCCACGCGGGCGCGCACGTACCTGGACATCAACTGCGCGCATTGCCACAACCCGAAGGGGACGGCGGGCATCACCAGCCGGCTGTTCCTCAACATCGACAACGCGGACCTGTTCACGCTGGGCGAGTGCAAGCGCCCGGGCTCGGCGGGCAGCGGCGTGGGCGGGGAGTTCGACATCCTCCCCGGCAACCACGCGGAGTCCATCCTCTGGTACCGGCTGCACACGGAGGAGGACGGCAAGATGATGCCGCAGATTGGCCGCACCATTCATCACGCGGAGGGCTCGCAGCTCATCGCGGATTGGATCGATTCGCTGCCGCCGAAGACCTGCAAGTAGCTCACGCCGCGGGCGACGGGGGCTCCTCCAGCCCCACGTTGCTCGAGGCGCGGTTGTAGACGGCCAGGTCCAGCAGCCCCTCCTCGCGCGCCACCAGCACGGGCACCAGCATCTGCCCGGTGACGTTGGTGAGGGTGCGCATCATGTCCAGCACCCGGTCGATGGCGAGCAGGTAGCCCAGCCCCTCCAGGGGCAGGCCCGCGGCGCTGAGCACCACGGTGGTCATCACCACCGCGGTGCCGGGCACGCCCGCGGTGCCGAAGCTGCCCAGCACCGACGCCAGCAGGATGATGAAGAGCTGCGGCGCGGACAGCGACAGGCCGAAGTACTGCGCGACGAACAGCGACGTCATCGCCGGGTAGATGGCGCCGCAGCCGTCCATCTTGATGGTGGCGCCCAGCGGCACCGCGAACGCCGCGTAGTCGCGGTTGACGCCCAGGTTGTGGGTGACGCTGCGCAGGGCCACCGGCATGGACGCGAAGCTGGAGGAGCTGACGAACGCCACCTGCATGCCGGGCGCGGCGCCCCGGAAGAAGCGCAGCGGGTTGAGGCCGTGCGCGAGCAGCAGGCCCCCGTACACGAAGACGACGTGCAGCGCGCACGCGAGGTACAGCGTGAGGACGAAGGTGCCCAGGGGTAGCAGGCGCTCGAAGCCGTAGGTGCCCACCAGCGCCGCGATGAGGCCGAAGGTGCCCAGCGGCGTCAGCTCCAGCACGAAGCGGGTGACTTGAATCATGGCCTCGCTGGCCTCGCCCACGAGCTCGCGCAGGCGCGAGGTGCGGTCCCCCAGCTTCACCAGCGCGAAGCCCAGCAGGCCCGCGAAGAAGATGACCTGGAGCATCCGGCCCTCCGCCAGCGCGGCGAAGGGGTTGGTGGGCACCACGTCCAGCAGCACCTGCACCGGGCCGGGCACCTGCCGGGGCTTGAAGTCGGAGGCCACCTGGAGCTGGCCCACGCCCATGCCCGGCTTCGTGAGGGCGGCGGTGCCCAGGCCCACGCCCACGGCCAGCGCGGCGGTGACGGCGAACCACAGGAAGGTGCGACCGCCCAGCTTCGCCATGCTCTTCTGGCCGCGCAGCGCGGACACCGCGTGGATGACGGCGAAGAACACGAGCGGCGTGGCGATCATCCGGATGAGCTGGACGTAGAGCGTGCCCAGGGGCTGGAGCCAGACGCCGGCCTTCTCACCCAGGGCCCAACCCGCGAGCGCCCCCAGGACGAAGGCGCCCAGCACGCGCTGCCAGAAGGGGATGCGGAACCAGCGGGCCCAGGGACTCATCGCGCGACACCTCTCACACCGGTGGACCGGGAGACCCTAACCGCCTTCCGTCCTGCGCGCCGCGCTCCAGCGCCGCCAGCCGCGCCATGGTCTGTTCGTAGAGGTGGTCCACCTTGGTGTGCAGGTGGGTGACCTCCATGCCCGCGCGGATGTTGGCGTCGTACTCCACGTCGGACCGGATGCGCTCCTTGGCGGCCTGCCGGCTCTGGCTGATGAGCACGAAGCAGGAGAGGAAGATGGCCTCCAGGCTCACCACCATCGTGAGCAGGCCGAAGGGGAACGGGTCGAACGGGTGCACGCTGCGCACCCAGCCGAGGTTGATGGCCATCCACACGGCGAACCACACCGCGTGCAAGAGCAGGAAGGTGAACGTGCCGCTGAAGGCGGACAGCCCGTCCGCGAGCCGCTGGATGGGGGTGAGCCGCTCCTCCACCGTCTGGTTGGGGCTGAGGGTGGGGCGGGTGCGCAGGAGCTGATCCGCTTCGCGCAGGCGCCGGCCAATGGCGGTGAGCACGTCCATGGCGCTGGAGGGGTGGCGGCGGAAGAGCTGCTCCAGGTCGCCCCGGTCCACCTTCAGGGCGCAGGTGTCCTGGATGGCGCGCGCGTCCGCGCTGCGCGGGTCGCCGTCCAGCAGTGACAGCTCCCCGAAGAAGTCCCCGCGCCGGGCCGTCTCGAAGACGATGAGGTGCCCGGTGGTGTCCTCCACGGAGAGCTGCACCTCGCCGGAGCTGATGATGTAGATGGCGCCGCCCGGGTCCCCCCGGCTGAACACCTTCTTCCCCGCGTCCACGCGCACTTCTTCCAACTGGGTCGCGAGCAGCGCGCGCTCCTCGTCGTCGAGGGCGGCGAAGAGGGGGACTTCCTTCAGCAGGGCCACGTCGGCGGGCATGGCGCCGGAGCTTAGCCTCGTGGCGCGAGCCCCAGGAAGGTCTAGGGTTGCGCGGATGATCGTCGAATACATCCGCTACAAGATTTCCGAGTCCCGCGCGCAGGGCTTCGAGGCGGCCTACGTCACCGCCCAGGACAGCCTGCGCGCCTCGCCCCACTGCCTGGGCTTCGAGCTGTCGCGCTGCCACGACGCGCCGGAGCACTACATCCTGCGCATCCAGTGGGACTCCGCGGAGGGCCACATGCAGGGCTTCCGCAAGAGCGCCCACTTCCCACCCTTCCTCGCCGCCATCCGTCCGTATGTTCCGGACATCGAGGAGATGCGGCACTACGACGTCACCCCGGTGCAGTGGACTCGGGTGACGTCGTAGTCACACGGGGACTCCTCAGGCCGGGACGCGGTCGTGGTCCTTGCGGTCCCAGTGCCGGTGGTTCGACAGCGCCTTCGCGAAGGCGGTGGCCAGCGCCGTGCCGTTGCCGGACTTCGCGCCGCTGACGACGCCGGGCGCGGCCGGGTCGATTTCGCAGGCCTTCAGTACGTCCTCGGCGTCCTTGGACACGCCCACCGTCTTGCAGTGCAGGTAGGCCTCCTGCACGAAGTGGCGCGACGCGCCGTCCTTCTTCAGCGTCGCCACGCTCGCGGCGCCGCCGGGGATGAAGACGGCGTCGTACTCCACGGAGGCCGTGGTCATGGCGCTCTTGTCCACCGGCAGGTCCTTGCCGTTGGCGGCCTTCACCGTGCCCAGCCGTTTGGCGATGATCTTCAGCTGCGCGCCCTGGGCCTCCAGCTCCTTGCGCACCGCCATCAGCTCATCGGAATCCACGCCGTCCGCGACGAGCACCGCGATGCGCCGGGTCTTGATGGACGGAGGCATCAGCAGCTTCATGGCTTCCATGCTCAGGGCCTTGGACGCGGGCGGGCCCTTGGGCGTGACGGGCGTGGCCTTCGGTGCGGGCAGGCCCAGCCCCTCCGCCACGGCCGTCACCAGCAGGGCGTCAATCTTCGCGAAGTGCTCCAGCACGCGCTCCTGGATGGCCTTGGACTCCACCTTGCCCAGCTCGAAGCGGCAGGCGTCGATGAGGTGCTCCTGCTCCGGGGCGGAGAGGCTGCGGAAGAACAGCGCCGCCTGGCTGTAGTGGTCCTTGAAGGACTCCGGGCGCGCGCGCAGCTTCTGCCCGGTCACCTGCTCCGGCTGGTGCACGAAGCCACCCTGCTCCTGGGCCGCGAGGAAGGGGCAGCCGCCGCCCAGCGAGTTCGGGTGGTAGTTGGCCCGGCTCGTGCTGCTCGTGTGCCGGCCGAAGCCGTCCTGCTGGTGGTTGTGCACCGGCGCCAGCGGACGGTTGATGGGCAGCTCCGCGAAGTTCGGCCCGCCCAGGCGCGTCAGCTGCGTGTCCAGGTACGAGAAGAGCCGCGCCTGCATCAGCGGATCATCCGTGAAGTCGATGCCCGGCACGATGTTGGCGACGCAGAAGGCGACCTGCTCCGTCTCCGCGAAGAAGTTCGTCGGGTTGCGGTTGAGCGTGAGCTTGCCCACGGGCAGCACCGGGGCGACCTCTTCCGGCACGAGCTTCGTCGCGTCCAGCAGGTCCACGCCCAGCTTCTGCGCGTCCGCCTCCTCCACAATCTGCACGCCCAGCTCGTACTCGGGGAAGTCCCCCTGTTCGATGGATTCGAAGAGGTCCCTGCGGTGGTAGTCCGGGTCCTTGCCCGCGAGCTTCTGCGCCTCGTCCCAGACGAGCGAGTGCGTGCCCAAGAGCGGCTTCCAGTGGAACTTCACGAAGCGCGACACGTTCTTCGCGTCCACGAAGCGGAAGGTGTGGACGCCGAAGCCCTGCATCATCCGGTAGCTGCGCGGGATGGCGCGGTCGGACATGGTCCACATGACCATGTGGAGCGTCTCCGGGACGAGCGACACGAAGTCCCAGAACGAGTCATGCGCCGTCTGGGCCTGGGGCATCTCGTGGTGCGGCTCCGGCTTGGCCGCGTGGACGAAGTCCGGGAACTTGATGCCGTCCTGGATGAAGAAGACGGGGATGTTGTTGCCCACGAGGTCGAAGTTCCCCTCCTCCGTGTAGAACTTCACCGCGAAGCCGCGCACGTCGCGCACGGTGTCCGCGGAGCCGCGCGAGCCCGCGACGGTGGAGAAGCGCACGAAGACGGGCGTCTTCTTGGAAGGGTCCTGGAGGAACTTCGCGCGGGTGTACTTCGCCTGGGACTCGTAGGGCTGGAAGTAGCCGTGGGCCGCGGAGCCGCGCGCGTGGACGACGCGCTCGGGGATGCGCTCGTGGTCGAAGCGGGTGAGCTTCTCACGCAGGTGGAAGTCCTCCAGCAGCGTGGGGCCGCGCGCGCCCTGCTTGAGCGAGTCGTCCGTGTGCTCGACGCGGATCCCCTGGTCGGTGGTGAGGAAGTGCCCCGTGGGGTCCATGCGCTCGGCCGCGAGCTGCGCGTCCTTGCTGTTCTCGTCGATGTGCACCGCGTCCGGCTGCTTCTGTGAGCTCACTGCACTGCCTCCTTCAAGGGGGCGTGCAGACTGCCCGCATCGGTGGGAGCCGCGCGGTCCGTCCCTCCGGATGATGGTGGCGTTTGGGCGGTGACGGACGAAGCGGGCCGCGGTTGTCCGATGGTGCGCGTTGGGGACGTTGGCCAGCGAGCGTCAGGCGGCGTCCTTCTCGAGGCGCACGGGGAGCAGGGGCGGCGAATCGAGGCGCGGTGTCGGGTGCTGGGAATGCGCTGCTTCCTGGGAGGACGTAGAGGGTAGGGGATGAAGCTGCCTCCCTGACACGTCAGACGTACGTGCTACCCCTTCCGTTCATGGATAGAGTGATGGGCGGCGAGGACAGGGGAGGATCCATGGCGAAGAAACCCGCGACCTACGCGGACCTGGAGGCACTTCCCGCGCATGTCGTGGGGGAGATTGTCGCGGGGGAGCTGTATGCAAGCCCGCGGCCGGCGATGCGACATTCGGCGGCTTCCTCCCGGCTCGGTGGGGAGTTGATGAATCCCTTCGAGCGGGGGCGTGGAGGGCCCGGCGGTTGGCTCTTCCTGGACGAGCCCGAGTTGCACCTGGGCGAGGACGTCCTGGTTCCGGATCTGGCCGGGTGGCGGAGTGAACGGATGTCCCGCGTTCCCGACGTCGCGGCGACGTCACTTGCTCCCGACTGGGTCTGTGAAGTGCTGTCGCCCTCCACCCGCACGCTGGACCGCAAGGCGAAGCTGCCGGTGTACGCGCGCGAGGGCGTGCGGCACGTGTGGCTGATGGATCCGAAGACGCTCACGCTGGAGGTGTTCGCCCTGATGGACGGTCGCTACACGGCGCTCCTCACCCATACCGGGACGGCTCCGGTGAGGGCGGTGCCCTTCGACGCGGTCGCGCTGGACCTGCCGTTCATCTGGGATGCCCAGTGAACACCGTTGTCGCCTGTCCGTGACTGACGGGGTGGGAGGACCTTTCGGGTCCTGGAGGAACCATGGGACCCTGCACGTCAGACGGGCGTGCTACCCCTGCCGCTCATGGATAGAGTGATGGGCGGCGGCGAGGACTGGAGAGGATTCATGGGAAAGAAACCCGCGACCTACGCGGACCTGGAGGCACTTCCCGCGCATGTCGTGGGGGAGATTGTCGCGGGGGAGCTGTATGCGAGCCCACGGCCGGCATTCCCCCACGCCATCGCGTCTTCACGGCTGGGCATTGAGCTGGGGGGGCCCTTCGACCGAGGGCGTGGAGGACCTGGAGGCTGGTTGATCCTGGACGAGCCCGAGCTCCACTTTGGAGATGACGTCCTCGTCCCGGACGTGGCGGGCTGGCGACGCGAACGGCTCCCCGCGTCTCTGGATGTTCCAGCCCTCACCCTTGCGCCGGACTGGCTCTGCGAGGTGCTGTCTCCGTCCACGCGGACCCTGGACCGCAAGGCGAAGCTGCCGGTGTACGCGCGCGAAGGCGTGCGGCACGTCTGGCTCATCGACCCGGTCGCCCGCACCCTGGAGGCGTTCCGTCTGGAGTCGGGCCGCTACACGCTGCGGGCCACCCACTCCGGCACTGCCCCCGTGCGCGTCGAACCCTTCGAGGCGCTGGACCTGGAACTCGCGTACCTCTGGGACGAACCGCGCTGAGCGCAGGGCGTTGGCTTTCCTTCGCTCGGGGGGCAGGCGGGCGGGATTCAGGTGCGCGAAGGCGCGAGGCGCGGGAGGCTTGCCGTCATGCCGTTGTCTTCGTTCTCACTGCTCATCGCGCTGGGTGCGCTCCTGGGCCACCTGTACCTGTTCCGCCGGCTCGTGTGGAACCTCACCCCGCGCCGCACGCCCCGGCTCGTCGCCGCGGTCGTCCTGGGCGTCATGACGCTGGTGCTGATGGCCCGCCGTTCGTTGCAGCGCACGCTTCCGGAGGCGCCCGGCGACGTCGTGGAGCTGGTGTCCTATTCGTGGATGGGGTTGGCGTTGTGCCTGGTGCTCGCGCTCGCCGTGCTCGACGCGGGGAGGGCCGTGCTGGCGGTGGGCCGTCACCTCCGTTCCAGCGCGCCCCGCGCATCCGTGCCCGCTCCCGTGCCCGTGCCCGTGCCCGTGCCTTCCGTGGACGCGGAGCGGCGGCGCTTCCTGGCCCAGGCGACTGCGGGCGGAGCGCTCGCGCTGGGTGGGGGCCTGGCCGGCTACGGAAGCTGGCGCGCGTTCACGGCTCCGGAGGTCACGGAGCTGGTGGTGCGCATCCCCCGGCTGCCGCGCGCGCTGGAGGGGCTGAGCATCGTGCAGCTCACGGATTTGCACGTGGGCTCCTTCATCCAGCGCCGCTTCATGGACGAGCTGGTGCGGCGGGCCAACGCGCTGAAGCCGGACCTGGTGGCCATCACCGGGGACCTCGTGGACGGCTCCGTGCCCCGGCTGGGCGGCTTCGTCGCGGCGCTCGGCAACCTCCAGGCGCGCTACGGGCGCTTCTTCGTCACCGGCAACCACGACTACTCGTCCGGCGCGAATGCCTGGGTGGCCTGGCTGCACTCGTTGGGCATCGCCTCGCTGCGCAACCGGCACGTGCGCATCGGGGACGCGGGCGGCGCGTTCGACCTCGTGGGCGTGGATGACTGGCACGGTGGGCGACGCCTGCGACAGAAGGGCTATGACCTGGAGCAGGCGCTCGCGGGCCGCGACCCCGAGCGCGCCGCGGTGCTGCTCGCGCACCAGCCCGCCAACTTCAAGGTCGCCGCCGAGCGGGGCGTGGACCTGCAGATCTCCGGACACACCCACGGCGGCCAGCTGTTCCCCATGACGGCCCTCATCGGGCTGCAGTGGGAGCACTCCGCCGGCCACTACCGGCACGGCGATTCGCACATCTACGTCAGCCGGGGCTGCGGCTTCTGGGGACCGCCGATGCGGCTGGGCAGTCCCCCGGAGCTGGTCAAACTGGTGTTGACCTCGTGAGGAAGGCGTCCAGCGCCGCGTTGACGGCGTCTGGATGGTCCAGGTGGATCCAGTGGCCGGCGCCCTCCACCACCTGGTGGGGCACGCCCTCGGCCAGCCGGTGGAGGCTGCGCGGCATGTCGTTGTCCGGCGCGACGAGCGAGAACTTCGGGCCCGGGTAGCGCGCGAGCGCGGCCTTCAGGTCGAAGCGCGCCATGGAGCGCTGCGCGCCCACCACCGCGCGCAGCGGCGTGGCGTCCAGGTCGGCGAGCAGCCGCTCGCGCACGTCCGCGCGGGGACCGGCCATCTGCGCCCAGTCCTGCCGCACGGCCTGCGCCACGTCGGGCGCGTCGAGCGAGGCGATGAAGGCCTCCCGCTGCGCTTCGGGGAGCTGCTGCGCGTCCGTCATCGGATCCACCAGGAACAGGCCCGCCACCTGCCGGGGGCTCTCCCCCGCGGCGACCAGCGCCACCCCCGCGCCCACGCTGTGCCCCACGAGCACGAAGCGGCGCAGGCCCAGCCCCCGCACCACCGCGGAGACGTCCCCCGCCAGGGACTCCAGCGTGTAGTCCTCCGGATGTGGCAGCGTGGAGCCCCCGTGGCCGCGCAGCTCCAGCGCGATGCCCCGGCGTCCCCGGGCGGCCAGGTGTTCCAGCTGCGCCTGCCAGTGGGACGCGTTCCCCGCGAGCCCGTGCACGAAGAGGACGGGCAGCGTCTTTCCACCGCCGCCGGTGTCCACCAGCCGCAGGTCACCCGTGGGCCCCGCCACGCGGAAGTCCTCGAACTCCACGCGGGGGCGGGTGAAGGCCTGCCCTTCCGCGAAGGGGACCTCGTAGTGGGTGACGTACACGTCGCGTTCGATGAGGTAGCGGTCGTCCTCCGGGAAGAAGGTGGCGTGCTCCGGCGAGTCCCCCGCGAAGCGCTTCACCGCGTCCATGGACTCCCAGAGGGTGACGAGCAGGAACTCCGCGCGTCCGTCCTCGACCTTGCGCAGGCAGTACGCGGCCAGGTTGCCGGGCGTGCGGCGGTAGTGCGTCAGGCCCGTCTGGTGGAGATAGGTGAGGTAGGCGTCGGCGTCTTCGGCCTTCGTCACCCCGCGCCAGGTGCGTGCGAGCATGGTGGGTCCCACTCCGGGAAGAAAGAGAGCCTGACGTGTAGCGCGGCGCTCGGGGCGGTGGCCACCGCGCGAGGGGCGGGGCTCGGGAAGATGACACTTGGCGCCGGGGGGCCACTCACCGACGATGACCGTCGCCCGTGGACACGACCTCTGGAGCCCCGATGGATGCGGACGCGCCCCCTCCCGCGGCAGACGCCACCGGGCGCGTGTGGCGTGGGGTGATGGCCGCCCTGGCGCTGGTGCTGCCGGCCCTCTTCTTCTTCCGGGCGACGTTCACGCGGGACATCTTCCTCGCGGGCGACACGCTGCGGGCCTTCTACCCGATGCGGGCCTGGCAGGCTTCGCGCATGGCGCAGGGCCAGTTCCCGGACTGGTTCCCCGCGGACGGCTTCGGGCAGTCGTTCCCCGCCATTTTCATCTCCGGCGTGTTCCATCCCACGACGCTGCTGCACCTGGTGCTGCCGCTGGGCGTGGCGGTGAAGCTCACCGTGCTGCTGTGCTTCCCGTTCGCGTTCCTGGGCACGGCGGCGCTCTTGCGCGAGTGGGCCGTGCCCCGCGCGGGCGCGCTGTTCGGGGCGCTGACGTTCACCTTCAGCGGCTACCTGGTCTGCATCACCAACAACCCCACATACCTGCTGGCCGCCAGCGCCGTGCCCGCCGCGCTGTGGGGCGTGCTGCGCTTCGTGCGCGGGCCCACGCCCGCGCGGCTGACGGTGGGCGGGCTGCTGCTGGCGCTCGTCGCGTTCGGCGGAGACGCGCAGGCGTTCGCCGTCACCCAGGCGTTGGGGCTGGTGGTGGCCCTGTCGGAGCCCTTGAAGGCGCCGGAGACGTGGGCCCGGCGCGCAGCGGTGTGCCTCGTGATGGTGGCCACCGGAGGGCTCCTGGCCGCGCCCCAGCTGTTTCCCGCCGTGGGGCTGGTGCTGACCGGCGAGCCCGGCGCGCGCACGGTCACGGAGGCCCAGCGCTTCTCGCTGCACCCGCTGCGCCTGGGGGAGCTGCTGCTGGGGCCCTTCCTCACCGACCCGGTGGGCGTGCGCGGCATCCCTGAAATCGTGGTGCGCAAGCTCGTCTTCATGGGCGGCTTCACGCGCGCGTGGGTGGACTCGCTCTACGTGGGGACGCCCGCGTGCGTGCTCGCGCTGGCGGGCCTGGGGGCGTCGTGGCGCAAGGGGCGCACCTGGGTGTTCGTGGGCGCGTGGGTGCTGCTGCTCTTGTTGGTGCTGGGCTCGACGCTGCCCGTGTACGGCTGGGTGTATCAGGCGCTGCCCCTGTGGCGGCCCTTCCGCTACCCGGAGAAGCTGGCGTCCTTCGTGGTGCTGGGG